>JBFEUI010000006.1:0-45807 GCA_041547565.1 Thiohalomonadaceae bacterium | reverse complement strand
GATGAAGAGATTGAGCGCCAGACCGAACGCATTGCGCAAAAGAACAAATCGCTGCAAGTGCTCTACGATGTGGCGGCAAGTATCAATGCCTCCCGTGATCTCAGTGACCTGCTCACCCGCTTCCTGCACACCATGCGGGATATCGTTAACGCCAAGGCCGGCACTGTCCGCCTACTCAACAATCAGGGGCAGATGGAACTGGTAGCCAGTATCGGACTGGATGATGAGGTGGTGCAGCATGAAAAAATGGTCCCGGTGCAGCGCTGTCTTTGCGGCAATGCCGTCTCTGAGGGTGAGGTCCTGTTCCAGACCGACCTGGCCCCCTGCAACAAAATGGTGGGGCGGCAGATGATCCAGGAGCCAAACCTGGAGATGATCGCCGTTCCCCTGCAATACCGCAGCAAAAACCTGGGTGTGTACAACCTGTTTGTGGAGAAATCGGGCAACCTCTCCCACGAAGAGGTCAAGGCGCTGTTCACCAGTATCGGACGCCACCTGGGTATGGCTATCGAGAAGGCCCACCTTGATGAGGAGGCCAAGCGCCTGTCCATCATGCAGGAACGCAACAACCTGTCACATGAACTGCATGACTCGCTAGCGCAGACACTGGCCAGCCTGCGCTTCCAGGTCAGCATGCTGGATCAGACCTTCGACCAGCAAAATGCCGCCTCCAACCACCTGGAGATACAGCAAATCAAAGGGGGGCTCGATGAGGCCTATACGGAGCTGCGTGAGCTGCTGGCCCACTTCAGGGCGCCGGTCAGCGCCCGCGGTCTGATTCCCGCACTGGAAGACCTGATTAGCAGTTTCCGCCAGCAGACCGGCATGCATGTGCTGTTGCAGAAGGAGTGGGAATCTACCCAGCTGCCGGCCAACATGGAGATGCAGGTGCTGCGTATCGTCCAGGAGGCGCTGGCCAATACCCGCAAGCACAGCAAGGCGCACACCGTACGGGTGATGCTCCGCTGTGACCGTGAACGCAATTACAGTATCCTCGTCGAGGACGATGGCGTCGGCCTGTCAGTGCCGGCATTTAGCGGGCACCCAGGAGAACATCTGGGGTTGTCGATCATGCAGGAGCGGGCACGCTACCTTGGCGGAGAGTTGAAAATTGAGAGCGATCCTGGCGAAGGCACACGGATATCGCTAGCATTCCGCTACCCCAAGCAAGACGAACAGGAAGAACAGAAAAGCTACGCCTTAATATAGTAGCCCGGACAATAACAAGACATGCGCGTATTACTGATTGACGATCACACTCTGTTCCGAAGTGGCCTGGAGACACTGCTGGAAAGACACGGTATCGATGTCATCGCCGCGGCAGGCGACGGCACCGAGGGGCAACGTCTTGCCATGGAGCTCAAACCTGAGATTGTCCTGCTAGACATGCGTATGCCTGATCTGAGTGGCCTTGAAGTGCTCAACCGACTCAGGCAGGACGGCTATGAAAACCCCATTGTCATGCTCACCACCAGCAATGAGGAGTCCGACCTGGTCGAGTGCCTGCGTAACGGTGCACAGGGTTATCTGCTCAAGGACATGGAGCCGTCGGAGCTGGTCAGCGCCCTGCGTGACATTGTGGGCGGCAAGACCATGGTTGCCCCCGAGCTTGCCGGTGTGCTGGCCCGGGTCGTACAGGGTGAAAGCGTGGTTAGCGAAGAGAAAAACGACTCGCCGTTCGCCGAACTGACACCGCGTGAACTCGAAATCCTCTGTCTGCTTGCCGAGGGTCAGAGCAATAAGGTTATCGCCCGCAACCTTGGCATTTCCGATGGTACGGTTAAACTTCACGTTAAGGCAATATTGCGCAAACTCAACGTCCATTCCCGTGTCGAGGCGGCGGTGATGGCCGTTGAACAGAACTTCTGCCAGAAGTAAGGTCCGCTTATGTCATTGCACTGCCCGTTAAAATGGATGCTACTTATCCCCGCCCTGCTGGCAACAGCCACCCTGCAGGCGGAAGAGGAAACGAAGTGGTACGACATCGAGATCATCATCTTCAGTGACAAGGAAGGGGTGAATATCGATGCGGAGATGTGGCCAGAACAGCTGGTCATCGAGCCGCGACAGAATGCGGTGAAACTGGTCGAAACGGCGGCCGGGACAACGACACCGGTTGCAGGCTCCCAACCCACTGCCTTCCAGCGGTTGCGAGTGGAGGATCTGACACTTACCGAACAGGCGGCCCGTATCGAGCGCGCCAGACGCTATGAACTGCTGTTGCACCTGGGATGGCGCCAGCCGGGCCTGAGCGAGGCTGAGGCAAAAGCGATACGTATCAGTGATTATACACGCGCTGGAAATACTGAAGCTGCAGCGGCCGCACCGCTCTCCCCTTCTTATGGTGATGGTACAGCCGCCGCGACAGAGCATGATCTGTTTGCACAGGCAGAGACGGTACAGCCCGGTCTGGATGGATACGTAGCACTGATACTTGCACGCTATCTGCATATCGAGACCGATCTGGTCTATCGCGTACCGCGTGAACAGGGTGTAACGGCTGAGACTGATTCAGGCATGGGTACCACCGTCGATACAGCCAGCACCATGCCGCCGTGGCCCCCTGCCGCTACAGAAGGCACGCAATCCGGCACGGCTTATCCGGCAGACCGCGCAAACGCAGAGCAGCTCGTACCACCCTCGCCCTACCTGAACTTCCACCTGCAGGAATCACGGCGCATGCGCAGCAACGAGATCCACTACCTGGATCACCCCATGTTTGGCGTCATTATTCAGGTCCGACCCTACGAGTTGGCCGAATTCGGGGAAGAGGATTCGGCGGAGGGTGCAGCACAGTAAAGGCCAGTGTCGCCTCCCGGCAGCGCCCGATACGATAATTTGAGGGCTTTACCCCTGGCCTCTATGCTGCCGGGCAGTTGGGCAGGGCATTCTCAAGCAGGTGGCGGACACCCTCCATTCCACGATTGAGTTGCTGCTCGATATCTTCCATGGTGATCAGACCCTCACCGCGTCCCGCACCCATGTTGGCCACTACCGCCACCGAGGCATAACACATGCCCAGTTCCCGTGCCAGGGCGGCCTCCGGCATGCCGGTCATCCCCACCAGATCGCAACCGTCACGCTCAAGCCGGTCTATCTCGGCCGCCGTCTCCAGCCGCGGTCCCTGGGTGGCGGCATAGGTGCCTCCCGCAATCAGGTCCAGACCCACTCTTTTCGCGCCATTAATCAGAAACTGGCGCAATTCCTCGCAGTAGGGCCGGGTAAAGTCGATATGGGTGACATGACTGAGTCCTTCTTCGAAGTAGGTGTTAATGCGTGACCAGGTGTAGTCGATGATCTGATCGGGTATCACCAGCCGGCCGGGGGTCATGTCCGCGCGTATGCCACCCACGGCATTGACCGCAATGATCCTGTCGGCACCATGCTCCTTCAACGCCCAGAGGTTCGCCCGATAGTTGATTTTGTGTGGAGGGATGGTGTGGCCCGAGCCGTGGCGGGGTAGAAACAGTATCTGGCATCCGGCGAGTTTGCCGAAGATGAGCGGTCCGGAAGGTTCACCAAACGGAGTGTGTGTAACCTCACGATTGATGATCTCCAGCCCCTTGAGCATGGTCAAACCGGTCCCACCAATGATTGCAACTTGCGACATGCGTTTACTCCTTGACCGCATAGATACCGGCTACATTACGCAAAAAACCCTTGTAATCCATGCCGTATCCGAACACGTAACGGTCCTCAATCTGAAGACCGACAAAATCCGCCTTGATACCACTTTTGCGTTCATGCATTTTTTCCACCAGCACGGCACTGTAGACCGCCTCCGCACCCTGCTTGTGGCAAAAATCCATAATTGCGGCAAGTGTCTCACCCTCGTCCAGTATGTCGTCAACGATCAGCACCACACGTCCGGTAAGGCTTTTATGTGGATTGGTGATCCACTCCAGTTCACTGCCCGAGGTGTTGGCACCGTAACGTGTGGCGTGGATGTAATCGATTTGCAGGGGAAAATCGAGCCGCGTCAGCAAATGGCCCATCGGTATCAAAGCCCCGGTCATCACACAGATCACCAGTGGATTCTTGTCGATCAGCCGTTTTGCGATGGAGACCGCCATGGCATCGATTGCCGCCTCGACCTGTTCCTGGTTATAGAGGCAGTCGGCTTGCTGGTAGACCAGGCTGGCCTGTTCAGGTGTCACGCTCATCGGCTATGTTCGCCTCCAGTTCATCAGACAGTTCACTTCACACGGTAAAGGTGTGCCTTGCATCCATGGCGACAGTCTGTCGCTCCGAAGCCGGGAATAGGCACGGTCACGCCCGGCCGCCGCCCCAGCTTCTTTGACAGCACGCACTCCTCTGCCCCATCAAAAATCTCGGTGCGCAGCAACCTGCTTGCGGGGTGCAACAGTAGCCGATCCACATGCCAGTGACAACGTCCCTGTTTCATCTCGGCCAACCTTTGGTGGCGTGCCACCCGTTGCCTCAGACCGCGCCGTGCACTGCCGACATAAACATAGGTACCGGCTTTTAACAGGTGACAGCCAAGACGGCCCGCCTCGATCTCGGCTCTGCGCGCCAGGCGGATAACCAGTTGGTAGGCGCCGCTATTGTTCGCTCTCTTTTCCACTTCCCTGCTCGTTCAACAGTGCCACACCCTCCGGGATATGCAGCGTTGAGGTCGGGAAGGCCACCTCGGCATCGTGTTGGGATATGAGTTGTATAATTCGCAACAGCACATCCTGCTTGATTTCATGGAATTCCACCCAGTTGGTGGTGCGGGTGAAGGTGTAGATGAAAAAGTCGAGTGATGACGGTGCGAACTTGTTGAAGTTCACGATCAGCGTCTTATCCTGATCGATATCAGGATGAGACTGCAACATGCCTCTGACAGCCTCGACGATATCGGCCATCTTGCCGGCATCATCATAACGAATGCCAATCGTCTCATAGATGCGACGGTTGGTCATGCGCGATGGGTTCTCGACCGCGATACTGGTAAATGTCGAGTTGGGGACGTAGAGCGGACGCTTGTCAAAGGTGCGAATACAGGTCAGACGCCAACCGATTTTCTCGACCGTGCCCTCAATCTCCCGATCCGGTGAGCGCACCCAGTCACCCTCGACAAAGGGGCGGTCGAGATAGATCATCAAACCGCCAAAGAAGTTGGCCAGCAGGTCCTTGGCGGCAAAGCCAACCGCGATACCACCCACACCACCGAATGCCAGGATACCGGAGATACTGAATCCGAGGGTCTGCAGGATCACCAGTGCACCGGTGATGATAACCGAGATACGCAGCAGCTTGCCGATCGCATCGACAGTGGTCTTGTCGACGGATTTACCGCGTCGTTCCGCGCGCCTGATGATATTCTCTTCCATTGATGTGATCAGACGGATAAGGAACCAGACGATGACGGCGATAATGCCAACTTCACGAATCGGAACCACCATGCTAAAGATCGCCGCCTGCGTATGGGCGCCGATGATATCCGCTGCAAAGGTGATACCCAGCAGCCAGATCAGCGCGGTAAGGGGCCGGCGTACGGAAAAGAGCATGGCGTCATCCCACAACTGTTCGGTTTTCTCAACCCTGAGTTGCAGACGATGCAGTACCCGTTTCTGGATAAAATCCAGTAACAGCGCAGCAAAGACAACGAGAAACACCTGCACGGCGATCGCCGTCAGTCCGTCTCCGACATTAAGTTCACTCAAATAGGCCTGAATTGATTTTTCCATAGTGTCACTTATTGCAGTTCAAGTTCGAGGCTTGGATCACGCTCCAGTTCCTGTATCGCCCTGATCGCCTGGCGCCATGCCGGATCATTGTGCAGCACCTCCCAACTCACAGGATGCAGCCCGTGCATGCGAGCCAGTCGTGCATGCAGCACCGGGTTTGCTTCATAGGCCAGATTGTCCAGTATCTCCCGTGCGGCAGGCCTATTGTTGCAGATAAGCACCATGTCACAACCTGCATCAAGCGCCTGTGTGGCACGTGAGGTGTAATCCCCTGCGACGCTGGCCCCCTCCATATTCAGATCGTCACTGAAGATCACGCCCTGGAAATTCAGGCGGCTGCGTAGCACCTCCTTCAACCAGAAACGAGAAAAGCCGGCAGGTGCCTCATCCACCTGACGGTAGATTACATGGGCCGGCATCACCGCCGCCATGCCGTTGCGTATCATGCGCTCAAACGGGAGTATATCGTCAGCATAGATATCCTCGTAACGACGTTCATCAACCGGGATGGCGTGATGCGAATCGGCAACCACTGCGCCGTGACCGGGAAAATGCTTGCCCGTTGCAGCCATCCCCGCGCGCCGCATCCCAGCCATGTAGGCGATGGCCAGGCTGGCGACGATCTGAGGGTCGGAGTGGAACGCCCGATCGCCAATCACCTCACTCACGCCATAATCCAGATCGAGCACCGGCGCAAAACTGAAGTCGATGCCGACCGCGCGCAGTTCACTGGCCATCACCCAGCCACTCTGCTCCGCGAGGTTCAGCGCGCGACGCCGGTCATGAGCATAGATCTCACCGATGTTCCCCACCGCGGGAAGGCGGGTAAAGCCCCTGCGAAAGCGCTGTACCCTGCCCCCTTCGTGATCGACGGCCACCAACAGACGCGGATCACGCAAGGCATGAATGGCCTCTATCAAGCCGGTCAGCTGATCAATATTCTCAAAATTCCTGCTAAACAGGATCACCGCGCCGACCAAAGGGTGGCAAAGCAACTCCCGCTCTTCCTCCGTGAGCGAGGTACCCTCAAGATCGAGCATAACCGGACCGAGCGACATAAGTACTCCCTGCTTGAACAAATAGCCTATGAAGCGTACTCAGTCATCGGCAATCGACTTGATAACATCGACCATGATGCGCGTATTTTGATCCAGCAACACAATGTCGGCACCGATACGCACGCGGGCATATCCTTCGGGCAGCGGAGACAGACGGTGCTCCAGTTCATAGGGCAAGGCCTTACCCTGCAGACCCGGAGGCAGCGTACCGCGCCTTGCGATCTGCTTCTGCAGCCCTGGCGGCAACTGTTCGCGTTTGGCCAGCCCCGGCGGCAGGCCCTTGCCACGTCCCTTGGACTTCTTGTACTTGTGCTGATGACGCTGGCGATAGAACTCATCAATCAGTTTGCGGTCGTGGTCACTGAACACGACCGCCACCCGGCTTCTCTCGTCACCGATCACCACGTGCCCCGAGCGTACCACGGGCCGTGTTTGACAGGCGCTCAGCGCTAGCAGCAGGCCGATCACGGATACTGCAAGCAACCCTTTATGAGTGAATGTGTTTCGAATCATTCAATGTCCCCTTCTATAATGTTCACCTGTGTTCCGTGTGGCACCAGGTCGAATAATTTGATTATATCGCTGTTGCGCATGCGTACACAGCCGTGTGAATTGGCTACGCCCAGTTCAACCTCATCCGGTGTGCCATGCAGATAGATATAACGGCGCATGGTATCGCACCGGCCAAGCCGGTTTTTTCCCTGTTCGAGGCCACTTAGCCACAGTATGCGGCTCAATATCCAGTCGCGTTCCGGGTATTGTTCGGCAAGGCGCCTGTCATAGATTTCACCGGTGGGTCGACGTGCGACAAACACCGTGTTCACAGGGCAGTCCGCGCCAATCTTGGCACGTATCGTATGCCTTCCACGCGGGGTACAACCGCTACCGATTTGTTCCCCGACACCGTTTAGCGCCGTGGAAACCGCCACATCCATCAGCGCCTCGTTGTCCCGGTAGAGCACCAGACGCTGCGCCTTGACTGAAATCACAATCAACCAGTCAGCCACGTCTCACCATGCCTTGTAGGGGTGTTTCACCAGACAAACGTTGTAGTAACGAGGATCGGCCGACACCTCCTCGCCCAGCCATGGGGGGCGCTGAAACGGTTCATCGGCCTGTGACAACTCTATCTCGGCGACAACCAGACCGGCGTTATCACCGTCGAACACATCAATCTCCCATACATGGTCGCCATGGTCCAGATGATAGCGGGTCTTCTCTATTTGAGGCTGTTCACACAGCGTATCGAGCAGTTCCTCGGCATCGCTGAGCGGAATGGCGTATTCAAACTCCTGGCGCTCGATACCCAGGGTGGCGCTTTTGATGTTGATGTTGGCCTGCGCGCCCTCTATACGCACCCGAACCGATGCCTTCTCGGCACCGACCAGGTAACCCTGACGAAATCGTGTGCCGCCATCGGCCTCGGTCCGCCAACGCTCGTCGCTAACGAGAAATTTTCTTTCTATCTCCTGTCCCATGGGCTCCCGTCCCGCTCTGTCAGTGACTACGATGTTATGACAGCCGCAAGGATTTGTGTATGCTTTGGTACAACTTACGTGAGGCGCATTGAATATCGCACGCCCTCAACGCCGCACACAGCCATGCCATGCAAACCGATGATAAACAAAAGCACCCTCGACGCGATTGACCCCTACATCACCCGGGACAACTCCGAGATCAGGGAACTGATGCACCCCGACACTCATGCGGTAGTCAACCAGAGCCTTGCTCACGCCTCCGTGCCACCCGGTGGCCGAACCCTGGCTCACAGGCATCTGCGCAGCGAAGAGATCTACTACGTACTTGCGGGAGCAGGTTCCATGGAACTGGGCGACGAGCAGTTTCCCATCCGCGCCGGGGACTGCGTGCTGATCCCGCCGCAAACAGTGCATTGCGTACACAATAATGGCGATGAAGCCCTGCAGCTACTATGTGCCTGTTCTCCGCCCTACAGTCACGAGGATACCGTTGTTATTGACTAGGCGGCACCGCTCACGCCACGGCCGCCACCTGTGCCCCTGCACGCAAGCTGCGTTGCACCGCCTCCCGGCACGATTTTGAGCCTGTTGTGCGCAACAAATACAGGGAAAGGGCATCCTGATAAAACAATTACTTACATGGTGGTACATAAATTGCGGATTATCTTGGATATACTCCCAGTAGAACGTGAGCACTATTATGTTTCAGCGCCTGACAGAACAGACCTCCAGCCGTTTTTTACTCCATGCCCTGCAGGATATGGACCGTGCCATCATCAGCCACACAAAATGGCTGAAACGGCTGCACGGCGTGTTGATCTGCACTGACCACCAGGCGGACGAGGTCGATCTGGAGAACAACGCCCACCACCTGTGTGAATTCGGCAAGTGGTACTACGGCGACGGCAAAAAGGAACTGTCCGGCATCGACATCTATGAAAACATCGGTGAACTGCACAGGGCGATGCACGGTTGCGCGCGCACGTTGCTGCAGGAAAACCGGGCCGGTGATCCCATCTCCACCGAGCAGTACAACAATTTCATGGACAAGGCCATCGAGTTCAAACTGGAGGTCAGACGCCTGCAGCATGACATTATCAGCGAGGTGTGCCTGGTCGACCACCTCACCGGCGCCTGGAACCGTCATGCCATGTCGCTGCAGCTGGTGCAGGAGTATGAAAGGGTGCGGCGCAAGGGCACGAGTGCGGTGCTCTGCATGATGGATATCGACCACTTCAAACTGATTAACGATGAGTATGGACACACGGCTGGCGACAGTGCCCTGCAGCAACTGATCGACTACTGCTCCGGGCAGCTGCGCATCTACGACTCGATCTTCCGGTACGGCGGCGAGGAGTTTCTGATCTGCCTGCCGGATACGAGCTTAACGGATGCACAATCCCTGATCGACCGCCTGCGACTGTGCATTCAACAGCGTACGTGGACTATCACCAGGGAGGCGGACATTGCCATCACCGCCTCATTCGGTCTGTCGTTAATCGCCGACGACAAACCCCTGGAGGATATCATTACCGAGGCCGATCACGCCCTGTTGTGCGCCAAGTCCAAGGGGCGTAACCAGGTCTGCGTCTGGGACATCTAGTCCACATCCACCGCTCATGCCTTGGAAAACAGGGCGATCGACTCCACGTGCGCGGTGTGGGGAAACATGTCCATCACCCCGGCCTTCGCCAGTGTGTAGCCGTGCTCATTGACCAGGATCCCCGCATCCCGGGCCAGGGTTGAGGGGTTGCAGGAGACGTACACAATACGCCTGACGCCCAGCCGGGCGATATGGGCCAGTGTCTGCTCCGCCCCATCGCGTGCCGGGTCGAGCAGCACCTTGTCAAAGCCCCCCTTCCACCAGGGCGCCTTCTCCAGTTCACCGGCCAGGTCGGCAACGTGAAACTCGACGTTGTCCAGTGCATTGAACGCGGCATTCTCACGCGCACGTCGGACAAGGTCGCTGTTGCCCTCCACCCCGACCACCTCCCGGGCATGCCGTGCCAGCGGCAGGGTAAAGTTGCCCAGCCCACAGAACAGGTCCAGCACCCGCTCATCCGGCCCCAGCTCGAGCAAGTCCAGGGCACGGTCGACCATCTGGCGATTGATATCGACATTGACCTGGGTGAAGTCGGTGGGCAGGAAGCGGAAGGCCACACCGTAGTTCTCCAGGCGGTATTCCAGCGTGATCTGCGCCGGCCAGAGCGGTTCGACGCTGTCCGGCCCTGCCGGCTGCAGGTAGATGCACAGCTCGTGAGCGCGGGCAAATTCGCTCAGTGCCGCCTTGTCCGTCTCACTGAGCGGGTCGAGGTTGCGAAACGCCAGCGCCGTCTTGGTGTCATCGATAGCGACTTCAATCTGGGCGATGCGATCACGCGCCTCCAGTGAACTGATCACCTCCCGCAAGGGGTCAATCAGTTCACCGACCGAAGGATGCAGGACCTCGCAGCGGTGCATGTCGACGATGTAGGGGCTGCGTCGCTCGCGAAACCCGACCAGGGCTCCGCCTTTTTTCGGCACATACCTGACACCCAGGCGTGCCTTGCGCCGATAGCCCCAGTGCGGCCCCAGCAATGGCGGCAACAACTCATCCGGCGTCACCTTGCCCAGACGCGTGAAATTGTCCAGCAGCACCTGTTGCTTGGCGGCGATCTGTTTATCCTCCCGCATGTGCTGCAGGATACAGCCGCCACAGACACCGAAGTGTTCACAGCGGGGCACCACCCGATCCGGGGAGGCGCGATGCAGCTCCTGCACCACCCCGACATCGTAGCTGCGGCGGCGTTCGACGTAGACAAAGCTGACCTCCTCACCGGCCAGCGCCCCCTCGACAAACACGGTCTTCTCATCGACCCGTGCCACCCCTCGCCCATCATGGCTGAGCCCCTCTATGGTGACACGCACCGGTTCGGCGGGCAGTTTTCTGCGACGTCGTCGTTTTGACATGGATTTTCCTGCTAGAAGTGTTGATACAACAAACGGATGAGGTGTTGCTTACTGCTGCCAGTGGGCCAGAAATTCGTTAAAGTGCGCCTTCTGCTCCTGCTCCAGCGTGCTGCGCACCAGTGCGCACTCACGCTGATAGGCCTCCCCGGTAAGGCGGCCGCGCATCAGCTCGAAGCGCAGATAGACCAGGTAGGTATTGAGCACATCGGTTTCGCAGTAGTTGCGAATGCCCTCGATATCCCCCTGCTGGAAATTCTCCCACACCTTGGACCCGCTCATACCCATCTTGCCGGGAAAACCGAGCAGTGTCGCGATCTCATCAAGGGGTGCGTTGGCACGCGGCTGATAGCCGGCGAGCACGTCCATCACGTCGGTGTGGCGCGAATGGTAGCGGCTGATGTAGTTGTTCCACTTGAACTCGCGATCATCATCACCGGTCTCCCAGTAACGCGGGGCCTGTATGCCGTGAAACAGTGCCCGGTAGTGCAGCACGGGCAGGTCGAAGCCGCTCCCATTCCAGGAGACCAGCGTGGGGGTGAAGCGCTCAACACCATCGAAGAAGCGCTGCACCAGTTCGTGCTCAGGCGAGTCACTCTCGCCCAGCGACCAGACCTTCAGGTTATAGCGGTGACGCAATACCGCAGAGATGGCCACGATGCGGTGCAGGTGAAGACGCAGAAACTCGTTGCCCACCTCCTGCCGGCGCTTGTGGAACAGGATGTTGGCCACATCGCCATCGTCCATGCCCTCCAGCCCGTAAAGCCGGCGCCCCCCCTCCACATCCGGGATGGTCTCGATATCGAACACCAGCACATTCATGCCGGGAATACTCCGGTCGACAGGTAGCGGTCGCCCCGATCGCAGACAATGGCGACAATCACCGCATTTTCCACCTGACTGGACAGTTGCAGCGCGGCGGCCACCGCACCACCGGAGGAGATACCGCAGAAGATCCCCTCGCGGGCGGCCAGCTGCCGGGTCACCTCTTCCGCCTCTTCCTGTCCGATATCGATGATCGTGTCGACCTGGCTGGCATCGAATATCGATGGCAGGTACTCGGGCGGCCAGCGGCGTATGCCGGGAATAGCGGAGCCCTCCTTGGGCTGAACACCGACGATCTGGACCGCGGGATTCTTCTCCTTGAGAAACTGGGAGGTGCCCATGATGGTACCGGTCGTGCCCATGGCACTGACAAAGTGGGTGATCTGGCCGTGGGTGTCCCGCCAGATCTCGGGGCCTGTGCCTGTGTAGTGTGCATAGGGGTTATCGGGATTTGAAAACTGGTCCAGCACCTTGCCCTTGCCCTCATCCTGCATCTGCAGTGCCAGGTCCCTCGCCCCTTCCATGCCCTCTTCCTTGCTCACCAGCACCAGCTCGGCACCATAGGCACGCATTGAGGCACGGCGCTCCACACTCATGTTTTCCGGCATTATCAGGACCATTTTGTAGCCCTTGATGGCCGCGGCCATTGCCAGCGCGATACCCGTGTTGCCGCTGGTCGCTTCAATCAGGGTATCCCCGGGCTTGATATCGCCACGCTGCTCGGCCAGCTGGATCATGGCGATAGCGGGACGGTCCTTGACCGAACCGGCGGGGTTATTGCCCTCGAGTTTTACCAGCACGGTGTTACTGGGCTGCTGCACCAGACGCTGCAGGCGAACCAGCGGTGTATTGCCAATAAACGCTTCAATTGTCGGATATGTCATAAGTCAAAACAGGGAGCAAAAACACGGCCCGACAGTATAAACCCGTCGGCACGATAAATCTCTCCCGGTGTAGAATTCCTCTACTTCCGGGCATGCACTCGGTCTTGTCAGGCCGACAGCTTCGGGTACAATCAATGGAGAATAGGGGCATGGCGCACAGGGATGGTCCGAACAGGACAGCGAACCAAGGATAGAACGACAGATGAAGATTTTTGACGAACAACTCGCGCTTCAGCAGGCCGGCGGCAATGAAGAGCTGGCACGTGAACTCTTTAGCATGCTGTTGAATGAACTGCCGGCTTACCTGGAAAAGGTCCAATCAAGCTATCAGGCAAACAACTTCACGGCTCTGCATCAGATCGTGCACAAGATCAACGGCTCTGCCACCTACTGCGGCACCCCCGCTCTTCAGGCGGCCGCCGAGAAACTGGAGATTGCCCTCAAACAGCAGCATACCGCCCAAACCGACGCCGGTTACCAGCAGATCGTCTCCGAGTTAAGACGCCTGCATGATGCCACCAGCGAGTGTGTTCCGGCCTTCAGCCGCTAGCCGATAATATGAAGCGTTATTCATAAAATTCATTATGTTACAGATATAAGTTGATTCTATTTCTAGTTTGGTTAAGCTAATAGGGAAAAGCCTGAACGTAACCAAACCAGAATAATGAAACTCTACACCCGCATGCTGCTGATTGGCCTGTGGTCGCTTATACCGACCTCACCGGTTCTGGCCACCCTCTCCCCGACCGATACAGCGGAACAACCAGCAAAGAGTTACCGTCTCCATACCATCGCCGTGGTAAGAAACCGTCCTGACGGCCCGATCATCGACATCTGGGACCGCGGCACGCCATTCACCTCCGGCCATACCGATGGCGACTGGCTGCAGGTTACCGGCCACTTCCCCGACGACCGCTGGGAGCCTGCCCCGCAACCGATGTGGATCTCACGCTACTACGCCAGGACCTTTACCCCGCAGGTTGTCAACCGCACAACACAGCGTCCCGCCAGCGTGCAGCGTTATATCCGGGTAAACAAAAGCAGTTTCAGGCTGGAGGTTATCGAGCGGCAGGCCGAGACCGAGAAGGTGATATTCGCCACCAAGGTTGCGCTCGGCATGGACCGCTGCCTGCCCAGGGAGAAGGGGGGACGCTGCTATTACACGGAGCCGGGCGAATACAAAGTGCGCTGGAAGGTGCATGATCCGAAAGGGATCGAGTGGTGTATCCCGAAATCAATGGAGCAGGAATACCCCCAGGATATCGCCAGTAACAAACGCTGCTTTCGCGGGCCGCTGGGACAATTCGCGCTCAATATCGGAAAAAGCTACGCCATACATGGTACTAACCGCCCACAGAGCCTGGGAAGGCGCGTTTCACACGGTTGCGTACGGGCTGCCAATGATGCGATGAAGCGGCTCTACCAAATGATGGATGTGGGCGACAGGGTCATAATCACCGATTAATGTCGCCACAACCGCATGGAGCGCAAAGAGGCAGCAGACATCACATCACTTTTTAAGCGCCTTGATCACATACACATCATAACGGTGTTTCTTGCCGCGAATCGCCATGCTCGGGGAAGGCCCCGGCAGGCAGCCGGCATAGGACGGGCGTTTCACCACCACCCGCTTGTGGGCCAGGTTTAGTCCCGCCTCGAGCAATTCGGCCTCTCCCCCCTCTTGCTCTTCCAGCAGTTGCTGCAGAAACCGCATCTCCTTCTTTACACTGGCTGACTTCTTTCTGGCAGGAAACATCGGGTCGAGGTAGACGACATCCGGGCGTTGCGCGCCGTGGTAATCATTCATTATCTCGACCGCATCGCCATGCAGCAGTGTCATGCGCGCCACGATCGCCGCAATCTCCGGTTCGCTGGCGGCGCGCTGCATGCCATCCTCTAGCAGGGCACGAACAAGCACTGAGCGTTCTACAAGCACAACCGAACAGCCCAGGGTCGCCAGCACATAGGCATCGCGTCCCAGACCCGCGGTGGCATCCAGCACCCGCGGTGGAGAATCACCTGTGACACCCACGGCCCGCGCGATGGTCTGACCGCGTCCGCCACCGAATCTGCGCCTGTGGCCCACGGCACCTCCGATGAAATCCACATAGATCGCACCAGCGCCTTTTTCATCCGCCATGCGCAACTCCAGGCGCTCATCGGTCAAGGCCAGATAGAAATCCCCCACAGGGCGTTCTGCCAGGGGGATGGAACAGGATTCAGCGATGCACCGTGCCTCCTGGCGGCGCCCCTGCGACAGATCAATCAGCACTACACCCATACCCCTAGCCAAACAGCACCGCCACCGCAATAACCGCTGCCACGATACCCGCCAGGTCAGCCGTCAATCCCACCGCCAGGGCATGACGGATGCGTCGCACCTGGACGGCACCAAAATAGACGGCCAGTACATAGAAGGTCGTTTCCGTGGACCCCTGCAGGGTGGAGACAAGATAGCCGGTGTAACTGTCCGGTCCGATCGCAGGGTCGTTGATAATGGATGCCATGACACCGTAGGCACCCGAGCCGGAGAGCGGCCGCAGCAGTGCCATCGGCAGCGCCTCGGCAGGAAGGCCCAGTTGGGTGGTAAAGGTGCCGATAAAGCCGACGATGGCCTCCATGGCACCGCTGGCACGGAAAAGGCCCACGGCGACAAGGATTGCCACCAGGTAGGGGATGATCTTCAGCGCCACCTGGAAACCCTCTTTGGCACCTTCGACAAAGACCTCATAGATGCGCACTCCGCGCAACAGGCCAAACAACAGAAAGCCCAGCATCAGTGACGGCAGGATCCAGGGGGCTATCACGCGGCCGTAGAAGATGGTCAACGGTATCAGCCCCAAAAAGCAGGCGAGCACAGCGAAGGAGACCCACACCGGGTAAGCCGTGCTGTCCGCACTGACTTCGACCGACTTGGCCGCGGTCGCTTCACCCACGCGCTGTGTCGCTTCCCTGTCAGCGGTGCTGGGAGAGACGGGGAAAAAGCGCCGATAGGTCAGGGCGGCGATAATCGCCACCGCCGTCGAGCAGACCGTGGCAAACAGGGTGGTCGGCAGGATGCCCGCCGGGTCGCTTGAGTCGGCCGCCGCCCGCAAGGCGATGACGCCGGTGGGCAGCAGCGTGACACTGGAGGTATTGATGGCCAGAAACAGCACCATCGAGTCGCTGGCCGTGCCCTTGTGCGGATTAAGCCTGTCCAACTCCTGCATGGCACGGATGCCGAAGGGGGTCGCGGCATTACCCAATCCCAGCACATTGGCCGACATGTTCAGAATCATCGCGCCCATCGCCGGGTGCTCGGCAGGCACGTCGGGAAACAGCCGCACCATCAGCGGCCGGATTAGCCGTGCCAGGATAGTCAGCAACCCGCCCTCCTCGGCAATCTTCATCAGCCCGAGGAACAGCGCCATGACACCGACCAGCCCCAGCGCCAGTTCCACTGCGCCCGCTGCCGATTCCACCATGGCCCGGGACAGTGCATCCATCGGCGCGACCTCATCGGTCACACCGTCCAGCTGTCGCCACCCTGCGGTCGCGAATGCAACAAGCACCAGAAGGAAAAAGACAATATTCATTGCGAGCTGTCGGCGGGTCAAACGGTTACACAACAACTGCCAATCGTAGCAAGATTAACCGCACGGGGATATGCGAGGGGGCAGGAACCGGTTCAAGACCAAACACCAGGCCCCGGGATAGTGCGATAAACACTCTCAGGTATCACCAGAATCAAAACGGCCCCATTGTGCCCGGGACTCCAGACACCCTGATAGCGCTTGGAAAAAACGATTCACACTGTTGTTTGCCCGGGCTTTTTTCAGCTCGTCTATACTGAAGTTGAGCAGTGAAAGTATATAAACGGTTTAGGGTTTTACCAGCAGCTATCATCGCTCGCAACAAAAAGATAAATTGTCCATCACGCATCAATTCAGGGGAGGTATTGCATGGCCAGCCGCTCGCTCACACTGGAAGGAAACGAGGCCGCCGCGCGCATTGCTCACCTGTGTAACGAAGTTATTGCAATCTACCCGATCACCCCGGCCTCCCCCATGGGCGAATACTGCGACCTGTGGACGTCCAAGGAGATGAGAAATGCCTGGGACGCCCTGCCCCGCATCATCGAGATGCAAAGCGAGGGAGGTGCCGCCGGCGCCATTCACGGTGCGCTGCAGACAGGTGCTCTGACCACCACCTTCACCGCCTCACAGGGCCTGCTGCTGATGCTGCCCAATATGTACAAAATCGCCGGCGAACTCTCCTCGACAGTGTTCCATGTGGCGGCCCGCTCCGTCGCCTCCCATGCCCTGTCCATCTTTTGCGACCACAGTGATGTAATGGCGGCCCGCGCCACAGGCTTCGCCATTCTCGCCTCCAATTCGGTACAGGAGGTGATGGACATGGCGCTTGTCGCCCAGGCCGCCACATTGGAGGGGCGCATTCCGCTGCTGCATTTTTTTGACGGTTTTCGCACCTCGCACGAAATTGCCAAGATATCGGACGTCGATGAGGAGGTAGTCCGGGCCATGATCAGGGACGAGTGGCGCCATGCCCATCGCAAGCGCGCACTGAACCCCGAACACCCGGTGATACGCGGTACCTCACAAAATCCCGACGTGTTCTTTCAATCCAGGGAGCGCAGTGAACCCTATTACCATTCCATGCCCGCCGTGGTGCAGGGGGCGATGGACCGGTTTGCACAACTGACCGGACGGCACTACCGGCTGTTCGAGTATGCGGGGGCTGCGGATGCCGAATGTGTCATCGTATTAATGGGCTCCGGTTGTGAGACTGCACATGAGACGGTGGAACACCTCACTAGCCTCGGGGAGAAGGTCGGACTTGTGAAAGTACGCCTCTATCGTCCGTTCGATGCCGAGGCACTGCTCGCAGCCCTGCCGGCCACGGTACGTCGCATCGCGGTTCTGGATCGCACCAAGGAGCCGGGCTCCGACAGTGAACCGCTGTTCAAGGACGTCACCACCGCCATTGCCAGAGATGCCACTTCGGGACAGCCGCACTTCACATCTATGCCGCTGGTTGTCGGCGGGCGCTATGGCCTGGGTTCAAAGGAGTTTACCCCGGGCATGGTCAAGGCTGTTTTCGACGAGTTGCACAACGAGCAGCCCCGCCACCCCTTCACTGTCGGCATCGACGATGACCTCTGCCACAGCAGTCTGAACTGGGATCGGCACTTTCGCACCCATGCGGTTGGAAAGGATCAATGCGCCCTGTTCTACGGGCTCGGTGCCGATGGCACGGTGAGTGCCAACAAGAACTCGATCAAGATCATCGGGGAGTTGACCGAGCTGTATGCACAGGGCTACTTCGTCTATGACTCGAAAAAATCAGGGGCGGTGACGGTATCGCATTTGCGGTTCGGACCTGAACCGATCCGCTCCAGTTACCTGATCCAGGATGAGGAGGCACAGTTTATCGGTTGCCATCAGGCAAACTTTCCCCAGCGCTACGAGATGCTCAACAAGGCGGCAGCAGGCGCGATTTTCCTGCTCAATACCACTGCGGCAGCCGATGAGGTATGGGATACCCTGCCGCGTTCCGTGCAACAGACGATGCTTGACAAGCAGATCCGCTTCTACGTCATCGACGCCTACCGGGTTGCGCACGAGGCTGGATTGGGCCAGCGCATCAACACCATCATGCAGACCTGTTACTTTGCCATATCGGGGATCCTGCCCCGGGATACGGCAATCCAGGCAATCAAGGATGCGGTCGAGAAGAGTTACGGTAAAAAAGGAGCGATGATTGTTGATAAAAACTTCATCGCCATCGATGCGGCAGTTGCCAACCTCCACCAGGTGGCGATCCCTGAGCGTGCCAGCAGCGGTTTTGACAAAGCAGCGCTTGTCAGTGACAGCGCACCGGAGTTTATTCGCACGGTCACCGCCCAACTGATTGCGGGCCACGGTGATGATGTGACGGTCAGCCAGATTCCTGCCGATGGCACCTACCCATCGGGCAGCGCCGCCTACGAAAAACGCAACCTGGCACAGGAGATCCCGGTATGGGACGAGGCCCTTTGCATCCACTGCGGCAAGTGCCCGCTGGTCTGTCCCCATGGCGTGATTCGCAGCAAGGTGTTCGACCCGCAACAGCTTGATGCACCGCCCGCCACCTTCAAGCATGTACCAGTCAGGGGCAAGGATTTCGAGTCCAGCCTTCACATCAGCTACCAGGTAGCCCCCGAGGACTGCACCGGCTGTACACTGTGCGTGGACATATGCCCGGTACAGGACAAGGACAACCCTGAACACCGGGCCCTGAACATGGAACCGGTCGGACCGCTGCGTGAGACCGAAAGGACAAACTGGGAGTACTTTCTCTCCATACCCGAATATGATCGAAGCAAGGTCCGCAGCAATCTGCTGAAGGGCGTAATGCTGTATCAGCCGCTGTTCGAGTTCTCCGGTGCCTGCTCCGGTTGTGGTGAAACGCCCTATATCAAACTCGCCACGCAGTTGTTCGGGGATCGGATGCTGGTGGCAAACGCCACGGGCTGCTCATCGATATACGGTGGTAACCTGCCGACCACCCCCTGGACCACCAACCACGAGGGCCGCGGTCCCGCTTGGAATAACTCGCTATTCGAGGACAATGCGGAATTCGGTCTCGGCTTTCGCATCGCCATCAATAAACAGGCTGAATATGCCCGGCGACTGCTGGATAAACTGGCCCCGGAGCTCGGTGATGAACTCACCTCAGCCATCATTAGGGCCGATCAGGGCGATGAGACAGCGATTGCGCAACAGCGGGAACGCATCAAGACACTGAAAGCCAGGATAGGCGGCATTCAGGACGAACGGGCCCGTGAGCTTGAGACCGTGGCCGATGCCTTGTGCAGAAAAAGTGTCTGGATCATCGGCGGGGATGGCTGGGCATATGACATCGGTTTCGGCGGCCTCGATCACGTGCTCGCCTCGGGTGAGGACGTCAATATCCTGGTGCTCGATACCGAGGTTTACTCAAACACCGGCGGCCAGACCTCCAAGGCAACACCCAGGGGGGCGGTAGCCAAATTCTCCGCTGGCGGCAAACCAAGCGCCAAGAAAGATCTCGCCATGTATGCCATGAGTTACGGCTCGGTCTATGTGGCACAGGTGGCCTACGGCGCAAAGGATGTGCAAACCCTGAAGGCATTTGTCGAGGCCGAGTCCTACCCCGGCACCTCGATCATCATTGCCTATTCACCGTGTATCGCCTGGGGTACGGAGATGGAGCATAATCACCGCATGCAGGAGCGCGCGGTACAAAGCGGCCACTGGCCGTTACTGCGCTACGATCCGCGCCGCACGGCGGATGGGCTAAACCCGCTGCAACTCGACTCAAAAGCCCCCTCCATCGACTATCGCGAGTTAACCAGCAATGAAACGCGCTTCCACATGCTCTGGCGCAGCCATGCCGATGATGCGGAAAGATTCCTGCAGCAATCCCAGGCCGAGTCACGCACGAAGTACCACTACTACCAACAACTGGCAGCGATCGATTTCAGTAAGGAGGAGTCAGATTAGATGCTGTTCAGGCGTTGGCGTCCGCGGCCAGCAGACGATCAATAAAACGGCCAGCTTCGGAGTAAACCTCGCCACCGGCTGCGACCAGTTGCACCTGAAAGGGTGATTGCGGCTGCCCCTTGGCATCGTGATGCACGAGAAAACCGGCAAGCAGGCCAAAACTGTTCCAGTGCGCCGCATCGGTGTCCGCCTCCAGAAGCTTTGCCAGATGGTGTGTGACCCGTTCGGACTGTTTGGCGTCCAACTTGCGATCATGCTTCAGCCATACCTGATATTCATCGTGTCCGTACTGGACAATCACCGCCGGTTCAAAGCCGGCCACACCCATATCAGACACCTGCCGGTTGCTTAAGCCACTTAACAGGCTCAGGCCGTGCTCACCGAATGGTCGAACCAGCACATACTGGCCTGCCTCATTGAGTTTGACGAACTGGGGGATGAGGTCCTTGGCCTGGTTGATGAACAGCTCTTGATGAATTTTCGCGGTTTTTTTCACGCTGCGGGTGGCAATATCGAAGCGGCTGGTCGCCATGGCTACCAGCTGTTTCTCCACCACCTGAACCGGATTGAATTTCGCTTCCATCGTCCCCTCGATCAGACGCTCATGCCGACACTATTGAGTGTAGCCGTATCCCCGTCAATGTTCCGGCAAATCGACATACTCACGCAGGGCATTCATGTCATGCACGCTGATTGAGTGACCGTGTACCGTAATCAAGCCCTCCTTCTGCAACTTTGAAAACAGGCGCGAGAGGGTTTCAGGCTTGATTGAGAGACGGGATGCCAGCAGGTTCTTGCTGATGGACAGGTTTATCTCGTCCTCTTCGGTGGGCAACTGCAGCAGATAGGCAACCAGACGTGTCATCGCGTTGGACAGTGTCAGGCGGTCGATTTCGTCGACATGGGAATGCAGATGCATACTCAGATTGGCCAGTAGCTTGAAGCAGGTGTCGGGGGACTCACGGAGCACCTCCTTGAAGTCATTCCCGTTGAAGGCAATGATCTTGCTGTTCTCAATCGCCTCTGCATTGACCGGATAGCGGCCTTTGTCCATAAACATCACCGCCTCGGCAAAGGTCTTGTTCGGCTGAACCACCTCAATGACCTTTTCATCTCCTTCAGGAGAGAGGCGAGTGAGTTTGACCAGACCCGCGCACAGCCAGAAAAAGTGGCTGGCGCTGTCACCGTGGCTGAAGAGTCGTTCACCGACATTCAGATCACGGCATTGTGCAGATGCAAGCATCTTCTCCATCTGCTTCTCATCAAGCCCATGAAAAAGATAGATGCTTTTGATTACGCCAACAGGCCCAACACAACTTGCCATATACACCTACAATTTATATGTTTTATGAAAAACATAGAGAAATTATCATGAATAAACATGAAAACTCAATCGCTTATGTGCAAAATCTGACATATATTGTTAATAATTAAAGAGAACAACATAACATTTTAGAAAAAGTCCAGTTTGTATTAGTTCCACACACAATATCTTGGAGCATGACCATGTCAGAGAAAGACAAAGACGATCAACAGCCTGTGATCAAGAGGGAGCGGGACACAGGCCCTACATCCGGTAGCCTGAACGAGATGGACCGCATGCTGGAGGCATTCTTCGGTCGTAGCTGGCCCAAGTCCTGGATGCACCCTTTTCACTGGGAGTTTCCCTCCTGGTCTGAGACCAGTCTGCCCTATGCCGGCCGCCTGCCGCGTGTCGATATCATCGACAGCGACGATACGATTACCGTGAAGGCGGAAATCCCGGGCGTCAGCAAGGATGATCTCGACATCAGCACAACCGAGAATACGGTCACCATCCGCGGCCGTACCAGTCACGAATTCAGCGAGGAAAAGGGCGACTATTTCCGTGCCGAGATGAGCCGCGGCGAATTCTCCCGAACTATCGCCCTGCCCAGCCCGATCGACAGTGAAAAGGCGAAGGCCAACCTGGAAAACGGCATCCTCGAACTTACACTCCCCAAGGCGGCAAAGGCCAAGCGGCATTCTATCGAGGTGAAATGAGGGCTCAACCGCCAGGGACGGCCGGCGCCTTGCTCTTCAACAGCCTGAACAGCGCCTCGGCCTTGTCAAAACTCTCCCGGTACTCCGCCTCCCAGCGCGAATCGACCACGATACCGCCACCCGCCCAGTAGTGCAGGTTGCCGTCTTGAATCACCAGGGTGCGAATCGCGATATTGGTGTCCATGCGACCATCAAAACCCAGGTAGCCGATGGCACCGCAGTAGACACCACGCCGGTGCGGTTCCAGTTCCTCGATGATCTCCATGGCACGTTTCTTGGGAGCCCCGGTTATCGAGCCACCGGGGAAACAGGCGCGCAGCAAATCGGTAGGCCGGGTATCCGCTGCAAGCCGGCCTGTTACGGTGCTGACCAGGTGATGCACCGTGGCGAAGCTCTCGACATCAAACAACCTCTCAACCCGCACACTGCCCGTAATACAGACCTTGCCAAAATCATTGCGCAACAGGTCTACTATCATGATGTTCTCGGCACGATCCTTGGCGCTGTACTGGAGTTCCTCCTTTATCAGCCGATCAGCTTCGGGATTGGCCAAACGCGGGCGCGTACCCTTGATCGGCGAGGTGGTGGCGGTACTCGATTCCACCTTCAGAAACAACTCCGGCGAATTGCTGAGCAGTTGGGCAAATGGCAGCTTGAGATAGGCCCCATAGGGGGCGGGGCTGATTGCTCTGAGTTGCAGATAGGCCTGCCAGGTATCCCCACTGAACTTTGTGCTGAAACGCTGCGCCAAATTGACCTGGTAGCAATCACCATCGATTAGGTAGCGCTGAATACGCTCAAAAGCGATTTGATACTGCCGCGCATCAAAATTGGAGCGAATACCCCCCTCTGCAACCACCGCAACAGGCGCAGTTTCAGCGGGGATATCCACTAGAAACTGGTCACAAATGCTGTCCCACGCCTTCGCAACAGCGGGTATCGAGCCCTGAGCGACAAGGTACGAGCGCCTTTTGTCGTGGTCCGTGACCAGGGCCCAGCCATAGATGCCGATGGCCATATCGGGCAACGCAAGATCGTCTTCCGCCTGTGTCGCGATCGAAAAATATTGCCGCCCCAGATCATAGGCAAAATAACCTACGGCACCACCAGTAAATGGAAAATCGGGATCGATATCGAATGGGTATG
This sequence comes from Thiohalomonadaceae bacterium, assembly GCA_041547565.1. GTDB lineage: Bacteria > Pseudomonadota > Gammaproteobacteria > Thiohalomonadales > Thiohalomonadaceae > JBFEUI01. Next base: position 22,232 of record JBFEUI010000006.1, on the reverse strand, counting down.
AGGCAAGCTTCTCCTGCAGAATCGTCAGGGGATCCTGCTCAAACACATCCACACCCGCCCCGTCATCAACAGTAGTTTTTCCATCTCGGCTGATGATAGTGGCAAGAGGAGAGGCTACAACAATATCGAGACGGCCAGAGCCCTGTTCAGCGCCACTGTCGATGAAGATGGACCAGTCCTGTTGTGCCAGCGGATGGAAATAATGCGCACTGTCTTTCCGGTATGGAAGTTCTCTATGGAGGAGCATCGGGGAATTGTACTTTAAAGGGCACTTTCAGGTTAAGCGACAAAGCCGGTCCCGAGGCTGGGTGAATTATACCCAGTTCAGCAGTTGTCCCGCGATATTATCCAGTGGCAGCACCTTGTCGACACAGCCCAGACTGACCGCTTCACCTGGCATGCCCCACACCACGCTGGATTTTTCATCCTGGGCAATGGTCGGCGCGCCGGCATCGTGCATTTCCTTCATCCCTACCGCACCATCATCTCCCATCCCCGTCAAGATCACACCAATGGCGTTTTTCCCGGCGTGCTGGGCCACGGAACGGAACATCACATCCACCGACGGACGGTGCCGGTTAACCGGTGGCCCATCGTTCAGGCGACAGATATAACGCGCACCCGAACGCTCCACCAGCAGATGACGATCACCCGGCGCCACGTAGACATGTCCCGGTATGATCTGCTGGCCGTCCTGTGCATGATAGACGGTCATCGCCGAGATACTGTCCAGCCTCTTGGCAAACGGTTCGCTAAACGCCTCCGGTATATGCTGGGTGATGACTATACCGGGTGAGTCTGCAGGCATTCGTTCAACGACATGCTTAATCGCCTCGGTACCGCCCGTTGAGGCACCGATGGCAATGATCTTGTCGGTCGTTTTCAGTGTACGCGGAGTTGCCGTTTTACTGAGCACCACATCGGCCGTATGGCGCTCGATGATGTTCATTTTCCTGGCCGGAGTGGCAATCGCCTGTACGTTGGCCGTGGCTGCCATTTTGACCTTGGCGATAATCTCTTCGGCATATCCGCTAAAGGTCCCGGCCAGGTCGACCTTGGGCTTGGTGACAAAGTCGACCGCACCCAGGTCCAGTGCCTGCAGCGTGGTATCGGCACCCAACTCAGTCAGTGACGAAACCATGACAACCGGCATGGGACGCAGGCGCATCAGGTTGCTAAGGAAGGTGATGCCGTCCATTCTCGGCATCTCCACATCCAGGGTCAGCACATCCGGATTGTGCTTCTTGATCTTTTCGCGTGCGATATAGGGGTCGGAGGCGACATCGACAACTTCAATACCGGGATCGGAGTTGAGTATTTCCGTCAGCATCTGCCGCACCAGGGCAGAATCATCAACAATTATGACCCGGACTTTACTCATCCAACCTGCCTGCCGTATTCCCACTCAAATCGCACTTTAAACATGTCCTGTTCAGAACAACTCAATTTCACCCGTAACAGGCTCTTTTTGTATGCTCTTTTTGTAATTTTCTTCGCGTTCGACAATGGTGGTGTTGTGCAGTGATCGCAATTTTTTCACGCGTACTTTTCCGCTCGGCGGATGATAAAGGACTTTTCGCGGATGGATATCTCCCAAATCTTCACCGACCAGTTTCAGTCCCTCGCTCACGATGTACTGGCGGACAAAAGAAATATTACGCGCACCGACATCACTCATATTTTTTATAATCTGCCCCCCACCCACAAGCTTGACTTCCAGGTTCTCGCGCTTGCCGCCATTTTTCAGGATATCATTGATCATATGTTCCATGGCGTAGTTACCGTAGCGGGTTGCCTCGCTCAGCAGTCCCTCGTCAGCACTCGAAGGGAGCATAAAATGGTTCATTCCGCCGACGCCAAACACCCTGTCACGGATACAGGCCGAAACACAGGAACCGAGGACTGTCGTAATCAATTCATCATTGATCGTCACATAGTACTCACCCGGAAGAATCTTGGCCGTCGGCCGGTTGAACTTCTTCTCCCAGTAGCGCTGGATGTTTTCGAACCCGGCAAGTACGTTTGGGAATTTACCGCTGGGATCATTGCCCCTGATCAGTGCCATTGCTGCAGTCTCAACACTTCTGGTAGATGGTGTTGCCGACCAGTTTGAACAGATCGGTTACCTTGAACAGCGATTCGGAATGGCCGAGAAACAACCGTCCCTCATCGATGAGGTGGTCCGCGTAACGGGTTACCAGTTTCTTTTGTGTCTCTTTATTAAAATAGATAATCACATTTCGACAGAAAATCACATCAAACATGCCCTTGATGGGCCAGGGATTCATCAAATTCAGCTGCCTGAATGCAATCATCTCCTGAAGGTCCGGGTTAACGCGCACTTTTCCGGCATTCGCGCCCCTGCCCTTCAGAAACCAGCGGCGCAGGCGCGATTTTGTCAGCCCGGCGACACGCTCCTCGGTATAGATCCCGCGCTGTGCCGTGTTGACCACGTTAGAGTCCAGGTCCGTGGCAAGTATCCGCACATCCCAGCCCTGTCCCTTGGGTATCGCCTCCTTCAGCGTCATGGCGATTGAGTAGGGTTCCTCACCAGTCGAACATCCGGCCGACCAGATCCGTATCTGCTTGCTGTGCTTTTTGTCCGCCATCAACTCCGGGAGAACCGTTTCGGCAAGATAGGTGAAATGGTGCTCTTCGCGAAAAAACGCCGTGAGATTGGTCGTCAGGGCATTGACGAAATGGACCAGTTCCTCCGAGTCATCCTGCTTGACGATATTCAGGTAACTCTTGAAATCAGACAGGCCAAGCGCCCGAAGACGCCTGGCCAATCTGCTGTAGACCATATGCCGCTTGGCATCGGTAAGAACGATCCCGGTTTGATCACCTATCAAACGGGTTATCGTCGTAAAGTCCCTGTCACTGAAGTGGAACTCTCTGTCTCTGTCACCAGCCACCTATACACCCTCGGGTAGGCAATCGATTATTTTACCCTAATGTGCCGGTGAATGTACGGCTAGAACTCCTCCCACTCATCACTTTCCTCCACAGCCGAGGCGGGCGTTGGTGCGTCGAATTCCGCCGCAGCAGGCGCCTTGCGCTTCGCAGGTTTTACCTCGGTTCTTTTCGTGGTCTTCGCGGGGGCGGGTGCTGCAACCCTGGCAGCGGTGGCGCCTGCCACTGCCTGCCCAGCCTCACTCACCTTGAAGAAGGCCATCTGTCGGTTAAGTTCGCGTGCCTGTTCATCCAGCGACTCGCTGGCCGCCGCGGCCTCTTCCACCAGCGCGGCATTCTGCTGGGTCATCTCGTCCATCTGCATCACCGCCTTGTTCACCTGCTCGATGCCCATAGACTGCTCCTGGCTGGCCGCAGCGATCTCGGCCACGATATCGCTGACCTTCTTCACCGAATTGACGATCTCCTCCAGTGTCGAGCCCGACTCGTTCACCAGCGCCGAGCCCTCTTCCACCTTGCCGACGCTGTCTGTGATCAGGTCCTTGATCTCCTTGGCCGCCTCGGCGCTGCGCTGTGCCAGGTTGCGCACCTCGCTGGCCACTACGGCAAAGCCACGCCCCTGCTCACCGGCACGGGCCGCCTCGACCGCCGCGTTAAGCGCCAGCAGGTTGGTCTGGAAGGCAATCTCATCGATAACGCTGATGATGTCGGCAATCTTCTTCGAGCTTTCGTTGATTCCGCCCATGGCGGTAATGGCGTTGCCCACCACCTCGCCGCCCTTCTCGGCCTGCTCCCTGGCACCCGAGGCCAGTTGATTGGCCTGGCGGGCATTGTCGGCATTCTGCCGCACGGTACTGGTCAACTCCTCCATGCTTGAGGCCGTCTCCTCCAGCGAGGAGGCCTGCTCCTCGGTGCGGGAACTGAGGTCGGTGTTGCCCTGGGCAATCTCCGAACTGGCCGAGGTGATGCTGTCACCCGACTCACGGATGCGCCCGACAATGTCCTGCAGGCGGTTCACAGTGGTATTGATGGAGTTGCTCAACACGGCAAACTCGCCGCGAAAATCTCCCTGCATGGTGTTGGTCAGGTCGCCCTCGGAGAGCGTGGTCAGCACACCGACCACCTCCTTGACCGGCGTGACCACCGCATCGAGCATACTGTTGATGTCGTCTGACAGGGTCTTCATGAAGCCGTCGTAGTTGGCCGCATCGATACGCTCATCGAGCTTGCCCTGTGCCGCACCCTCGATGAGCTTCTCAATCTGCTGCTCGGCATCAAGCTGCTCGGTGACATCCACCCACTCCACGGCGGTACCGAGGCGCTGCCCCTCCTCGTTGATGACGGGATTGGCCGCCAGGTCGAAGGTGCGCCCACCCATCGGGATACGCGCACGGTGGGTATCCTTCAGCGTCCTGAGCATCTCTTTTTGATGTTCCGGGTGCTTGTGGAACTCGTCGATATTGCTGCCGACCAGCTTGTCGACATTGAAGTTCGGCAGTTCCTTGCGGATCGCATCCTGCGCGTTGCGCATCATCCCGGTGACCGCCTGGTTCATGTAGATGATGATGCCATCGTTGTCAGCCACCATGACATTACTGGTTACATTGTCCAGGGCCACCTTGATACGCTGCATGGCATTGGCGCGTTGCTTGGCATCGTTGACATCAAAGCCAGCCTTGATCTGCATCGACTTCAGGCCGCGCAGCATATCGCCAATCTCATCCCTGCGCCGGATCTCGATATCCCGCCCGTAATTACCCTCGCCGATAAAATCCAGCTCGGTGGTGGTCTGCTGCAGAGAGCGGTTGATGTCGCGCATCACCAGATAGCCGGTGAATACGGCCAGCAGGATACCCAGCAGGGCCATGATGGTCACCTGAAGCGCTTCACTGCGTTTCTCCTCGGCCTCTTCGTCCAGCAGTGTCTCCAGTTCAACGTTAGCGGCATCGTACAGCGCAAAACCGCCGTTAATGGAGTTGGTCGCCAGTTCAAAGAAAGTCGTGGAGTCGAGCTGATCAAACTTTCTGTCGAGGATCAGCTGGGTTTTGACAAGATAGTTGTCCAGATCGGCACGGGCCTTGCCCGCCACGTCACCCAGCGCCGCCTCCATCGCCTTGTTTACCTCGAACAGACCGTCGAGGTCATGCTTGATGCCCTCGAACATAAGCTCGGTATAGGCCTGGAGTTTATTCAGACGCGCCTCCTGTCCGTTGGAGATGCTGCCCTTGGCGATGATGCCGGAACCCAGGGCACGAATCTGCCCCATACGCTCGGTCAGACCCGGGATGCGGTTGACCAGCAGATCAATGAGGAAGGACCGGTCCAGTTCATCATCGATGACCAGGCCAGACTCCTCCGCCACATGGTTGATATGGTTCTGGATCCTGGCCAGCAGCGCAGTATGGCGCTTGAAGGTCTCCGCTGCCGTGATCTGTATCGCCTCCACCTTCAGCCGATCCCACTCGTCGATGATACCGCCGATCTCATCGGCGGCATTGCCCAGGGCATCCTTGTACTCTTTTGCCGTGGCAGCCACCTCCTTCAGGTTCTGATCAACCTGGCTGCGCTTGCCCGGTATCTTGTCACGCAACGCCTCGTTCCCGTTCAGGTAACCGACAGACATGCCGCGGTGTTGCGGGATGTTCTGAATCACATGCCTGACCGTCTCCAGATAGTGCAGACCGGCGTGCTCGCGCTCGACAACTCTGATATGTTCATTCTGCGCGGCAATCAGGTTGAGCGAAAGCGCAACAGCCACCAGGGTAAAAATGGCACCGGCAAGGGCAATCTTCTGCCAGATTTTCATCTTGTTAAGGATGTTGAAGCGCTCGCCGAAACTTTTCTTTATCTTTTTGCCGGCATTCAGCTGCTGATAGAGCGCCTCGGCCTCGGTAATCTGCTGCCGTGTCGGCTTGGTGCGCACCGACATGTACTCGGTAACGCGCCCGTTCTCCTTGAGCGGCGTGACATTGGCATTCACCCAGTAGTAGTCACCGTTCTTGCAGCGGTTTTTCACCAGACCGGTCCAGGGCTTGCCCGCCTTGACCGTGTTCCACAGGTCCTCGAAGGCCGCGGGCGGCATGTCCGGATGACGCACCATATTATGGTTATTGCCGATGAGTTCCTTCTCACTAAAGCCGCTGACTTCGATAAAATCCGGATTAACAAAGGTGATCATCCCCTTGAGATCGGTTTTTGAAACCAGCAGTTGACCGTCCAGCATCTGGACTTCGTTATCAGTGACAGGCATGTTGATTTTCATACTCTATTCCCCGTATTTCCTGCGCCATGTTATGCACAAATGCTCACGCGACAGTTGCCACGCCATGTGTTCTAGTTGCTGCAACAAACTGCACAATTCTTAAAATCAGGCAGCATTTCATTGCTGTGACTGCTTCTCTTCCTCGGTTCGGATCACCTCTCCCTTCAGATGTTCGAGAAGTGTCACTACCGTGGTCGACATATCAACTACATTCTGGAACTCACGCTCGGCGTCGGTAAAATTACCATCATGATGCTGCCGTACGACCCGCTTGATGGTGTCATGCATCCTCGTGTGGGTATCCTCCAGTTCAGCCATATCGGGCAAGTAGGAGAAACGCTCCAGCCCCCCCTGGTCATACAGCCAGTGTCCAAGCTTGCAATCCTTGTGGGAGACGACTTCCTGCTCTGTCAGTGACGCCTCGCCGTTCAGGAAACTAATCAGACGGTTCTTCCACGCCAGGTGGGCCCGGCGCATGGCGGAAAACTCCGCCGCTATTTCTCGCGTCGCACTACCGCCCTTCTCCTCGGTATCAAAGAAACTCATCAACCGGCCCAGGCCCCGCGACTGCTCGTCCAACGATTCGCTGGCGGCCGCGGCCTCTTCCACCAACGCGGCATTCTGCTGGGTCATCTCGTCCATCTGCATCACCGCCTTGTTGACCTGCTCGATGCCCATGGACTGCTCCTGGCTGGCCGCGGCAATTTCGGCCACGATATCGCTGACCTTCTTCACCGAATTGACGATCTCCTCCAGCGTCGAGCCCGACTCGTTCACCAGTGACGAGCCCTCTTCCACTTTGCCGACACTGTCTGTGATCAGGTCCTTGATCTCCTTGGCCGCCTCGGCGCTGCGCTGTGCCAGATTGCGCACCTCGCTGGCCACCACGGCAAAGCCACGACCCTGCTCGCCGGCGCGCGCCGCCTCGACCGCCGCGTTCAGTGCCAGCAGGTTGGTCTGGAAGGCGATCTCATCGATAACGCCGATGATATCGGCGATCTTCTTCGAGCTTTCATTGATCTCGCCCATGGCTGTAATGGCATTGCCCACCACCTCGCCGCCCTTCTCGGCCTGTTCCCGGGCACCCGCGGCCAATTGGTTGGCCTGGCGGGCGTTGTCGGCGTTCTGCCGCACGGTACTGGTCAACTCCTCCATACTTGAGGCCGTCTCCTCCAGCGATGAGGCCTGCTGCTCGGTGCGGGAGCTGAGGTCGGTGTTGCCCTGGGCGATCTCCGTGCTGGCCGAGGTGATGCTGTCACCCGACTCGATGATCTTGCCAACGGTATCGCGCAACTGGTCAATCGTTTTATTGGTACTTCCGGCCAGACGCCCGAAGGCCCCCTGGTAGTCGCCGGTCACACGCTGGCTGAGGATGCCGCTAGCGAGCGCCGTCAACACATCCTCGACCTCATCGAGGCTCTCATCCACCACCCGCGTCATCTCGTTGATCCCCTGACTGAGCGACTGGATGAAGCCGGATTTACCTGCCATATCCACCCTGCGGTCAAGCGCACCCTCGGCGACGGCGTTGACGACATCGTCGATTTCGCGCTCAAGTTTCACCTGCTCGGTCATGTCATTCCACTCGACGGCGCTGCCTAATCGCTCGCCCGTGCTATCGAAGACCGGATTGACAGACAGATCGAATGTCCTGCCACCCAGCCTGATGCGCGCCGTGTGAGTGCCGCTCAGTCTCTCGAGCAACGCCTTTTGATGCTCGGGATTTCTATGGAACGTATCCATATTCGTGCCGATCAGGCCATCCACGGAGAAATTAGGCAGTTCCTTGCGAATGTCGTCCTCCGCGTTTCTCATCATCTCCGTAACGGTCTTGTTCATGTAGATGATGTTTCGATTATTATCGGCCACCATGACACTGGTCGAGACATTATCCAGCGCCGTCTGCACGCGCTGGGCCTTGTTCGCCTGTTGTTTCGTTTCATTCACTTCAAAACCGAGTTGGATCTGCATGGATTTGAGGCGACGGCGTAGTTGCCCGACCTCATCTGAGGCGCTGGTATCGATGTCGTTGAAATAGTGCCCCTCAGAGATTAGGCGGAAGATCTCGCCGATCTGCGCCAGCGGCGTGACGATACCGCGGCGCAGGGCGAACCAGAACAGGGCGAACAGCACAATAAAACCGATGACAGGCATAATGACGACCGTTTTGGAGGCCATAGCCAGGACTTCACTCACCCCGCCAATCTCCTCCTCGGTAAGTGCGTCGTAGACCGCCTCCAGCGTTTTCATCCCTTCGATCGCCTGAGAGTCATTGATGTTTACTGCAGCGTCGATATCACGTGCCGGCTGGCCCGACTCGACCATGGGCTCGATCTGTTGCAGCCGCTGTGCATAGTCGCCAGCCACCTGTTCGATTGCCGCCAGCGCTCCCTGCTCATCACCGGTCAGCCCCGACAACTGACGATAATCGGACAGCGCCTGCATAAGCCCGTCATAATCCTCGGTAAAGGCCGCCTTATCTTCGGACGCACCGCGCAATACATAATTCTTGAAGTGGTGGATGGCACCGCCGTAGCCGAAGTGTCCCTTGATGTCACTCAGTAGCACCTCTCTTTGTGCGATCTGCTCCTGGTAATCGAACCACTTGCCGGCGATGAGATTCATCGGCAGCCATGCCAGCAGACCGGAGACGACAAAGCTTAATGCCATAAAGGCCATCACCAGGTAGAACTTGTGCATCAGCGACAGTTTTTTAAAGACAGCCAGTTTGCTCCAGAACGGTGTCCTGGGTGCATTACCGGCATTGAGTTGCTGATAGAGCGCCTCGGCTTCGGAGATTTGCTGGGCTGTCGGCTTGCGTCGTACCGACAGGTACTCGCTGATGCGACCGCCCTTGTACACCGGCGTAACATTCGCCTCAACCCAGTAAAAATCGCCGTTTTTCGCCCGGTTCTTGACAATCCCGCTCCAGGGGCAGCCTGACTTGATGGTGTCCCACAGGTCCTGAAAGGCCGCAGGCGGCATATCAGGGTGTCTCACCATATTGTGGTTATTGCCGATCAGTTCCTGTTCGCTGAAACCGCTGATGTCGATAAAGTCCTGGTTGACGTAGGTGATAATCCCCTTGAGGTCGGTCCTGGAGACAATAAGCTGCCCCTCGTGCATCGGCACCTCATTGTTGGTAACAGGCATATTAACTTTCATCGAACGGTACCTCGGTTATCACCTAATTCCAGCCTTGCACAGTGTATTGTCTAGCCTTCAACCCCTGAAGATTGCGAAGCCTTGTCCAGGACTACCAGTTCATCGGAGTTCAGCAGGTGGTCAATGTCCAGCACGATCACCATTTTGTCATCGACCGAAGCCAGTCCGCGCACAAATTCAACACTCACGACACCGCCAAAATCAGGCGGCGGTTGAAGCTCACTGGTCGGGATGTTGTATACCTCGGAGACCGCATCCACCACGATACCCATAATGCGTTCCTTGCTCTCACCCACTACTTTCAGGATGATCATGACTGTTGTCGGTCCGTAGTCGAGCAGATCCAGGCCAAAACGCTGACGCAGGTCGATAATCGGCACAATCGCACCGCGTAAATTGATCACGCCCTTCATGTACTCGGGCGTATTGGGAATGGGCGTTACCGCATCCCAGCCCTTAATCTCCTGTACACGGAGAATATCGACACCGTACTCCTCACCCGCGAGCACAAATGTCAGGTACTGGTCGGCTGCCGATGTTGCCAGCACATTGCTCTCGTCTTCGACTGTCTGAATCTCGTTCATAGATATACCCTCAAGCCGCTTCCGGCTCACCGCCTGTTGGTGGTGACTGCTCTGTTTGTCCCTTGGCCAACTGAACCATTCCTGTAATATCGAGGATCAGGGCCACGGTACCGTCACCCAGTATCGTCGCACCTGAAATACCGTCCACGCGCTGGTAATTGGCTTCCATCGACTTGATCACCACCTGCTGCTGACCATGCAGGTCATCCACAAGCAGTGCTACCTGTTTCCCCTCGGCCTCCACCACGACCAGCAGTGCATCCTCATCCTCGGTTGTGGCGCCCGCCACGTTAAATACCCGACTCAGGCGGACCACGGGGATATACTGCTCCCTCAGCTTGAACGTTTCGCCCTTCCCCGCCACATGGCGGAACCGTCCGCGCTTGATTTGGATCGACTCAACAATGGAGATAAGAGGAACGATATAGGACTGGTCGCCGACAGAGACAGTCTGTCCATCCAGTATCGCCAGGGTCAAAGGCAGGCGCACGGTAAAACAGGATCCCTTGCCCGGCTCCGAGGCAATCTCGATACTGCCTCCCAGACTCTGAATGTTTTTCCTTACCACGTCCATGCCGACACCACGCCCCGACACGTCACTGACCTGTTCGGCAGTAGAAAATCCGGGCTGGAAGATAAGATCATAGATCTGCTCCGGCGTCAGTTGCGCATCGGGGGTAACCAGGCCTCGCTCTATGGCGATATTGAGTACCTTTTCGGCATTAATACCCCGCCCGTCATCCTTGACCTCAATGACGATATTGCCGCCCTTGTGGTAGGCATTAAGCCACACGGTTCCCACCTCGGGTTTGCCCGCAGCCAGCCTCTCTTCGACAGAGGGCTCGATACCGTGATCCATGCTGTTTCGCACCAGATGCACCAGCGGGTCGGTCAGTTTCTCGGTAACGGTCTTGTCCACCTCGGTTGACTCGCCGCTCATCTCGAGTTGCACCTGTTTTCCGAGTTGATTGCTCAAGTCGTGCACCAGGCGTGGGAAGCGGTTGAATACAAAGCTGATCGGCAACATGCGCATGCGCATGACATCTTCCTGCAATTCACGCGTGTTGCGTTCGAGTTGGCCAAGGCCATCGCGCAGCTTCTGCAGTTGCCCCATGTCGAAATTCTCACCCAGGGTACTGAGCATCGACTGGGTGATGACCAGTTCACCAACCAGGTTGATGACCGCGTCGACCTTTTCAATGGCAACCCGGATGGAACCGCCATCAGAACCCGATTTGCGGCGCTCTCCGCCACGACGGTCACCTCCACGACGGTCGGTTTTGCGCCGCTCGACCACCAGTTCCCCACTGATCGCCTCATCCGCCTTCCCCTCCTGCTTTAACGCTGCAGGGCTTGGCGCCTCTGCAGCGGGCTTTTCCGGCCCGGCAAGGGGAGTTATCTCCAGATCACAGTCATCTTCCACCCAGGCAAATACGTCATCCAGGGTCGCCCGCTCAACGTTACCCAGAAGTTCCATCGTCCATGCCAGGTAACTCTCTTCCGGATTGATCTCGGTGAACGGCGGAAGCGCCGAGATATCCGCATTGACATTCAGCGTGCCGAGTTCCTCCAGTTCACGCAGGATGCGCAGCGGGTCATTGCCGGTTTGAAACAGGTGGGGGTGAGGCTTGAATACGATATGCCATCCGCTCGCAACCGCTTCACCAGCTTCCTGAACTGTTTCCGTTGCCTCTGCCGTTACTGCGGAATCGTCTCCCTTGAGTGTGGCATCGAGTTGCGCCTTCAACTCGTTGATGCGCTCTTCATCCAGCGCCTCTTCATTCTGGTTGGCGGTGAGCATCTCCCGCAGGCAGTCGACCGAGTGCAATAGAAGATCCACCACCGGCTGACTGACATCCCTGCGCCCATCACGCAGTTCATCCAGCAGTGTTTCCATCAGGTGGGTAAACGAGGCCACCTCATTCAAGCCGAAGGTACCGCTGCCTCCCTTGATGGAGTGAGCCGCACGAAAAATGGTGTTGATCTCTTCTGTATCCGCCGCACCGATATCGAGGTCAAGAAGCCCCGTCTCCATGACCTCCAGCCCCTCGAAACTCTCCTCATAGAAAGTCTGCAGAAATTGGGACATATCGATAGTCATGTGGTATTACCCCAGTACTTTTTTGATTGTGGCCAGTAGTTGTTCCGGATTGAACGGCTTGACGATCCAGCCTGTCGCACCTGCGGCCTTGCCCTCTGCCTTCTTCTCCGGTGCCGACTCGGTCGTCAGCATCAACATGGGTGTAAATTTGTAGTTTGGCAGTGCCCGCAGTTCCCTGATCAGGGTAATACCGTCCATGACCGGCATATTCACATCAGTAACCACAAGATTGACGCTATTCTGTTTGGCCAGGTCCAGGGCCTGTTTTCCGTCTGCCGCTTCGATCACGGTGTATCCGGCACCCTTTAGGGTAAAAGCGACCATTTGCCGCATTGAAGCTGAGTCGTCCACTGCTAGGATGGTAGCCATGCCTGTGCGCCCCCACTTTCTATGTTGTCATTGCTTTATTTACAGTCGCGACATAACCATATCGGCAAACGTCGCCTGCATCTTGAGTCAAACCTGAAGGAATCCCTCTAACAGCACATAAACTAAAAAATTTCCCTATCAAGGCCGAGAGATTTCGCTGCATCCAGCAACGGTGTCGAGACATTCTCCCATTTCAGGTTAACACCACGCCTCATCGCCTCCTGGGCGAAACCACACAGCAACTGCAAAGACGGTCCATCGGCCGCCTCGACCTGAGAGGCATCAATGCTAATGTCTCCGCCCTGATCGAGCCGCTGCTGTATACGGCTATGAAGTTCGCCAACCCCACTGATGTGCAGACGTTCTTCGAGCACAAAATCACCCGCGACATTGTGCGCAGTCGATTCAGCTTCGGCCTGTACCGGCTGCTGGGCTTCGACAGCCGGCTCTGCCTCGGCTGTTTCAGGCTCGGCGACTTCAGCAACCGTTGCGGCTTGTTGTTCCGGCTCGCCTTGTTCCCCATCTGTAGCAAGCTGTTCAGGTTCGATAATTTCAGCTTCCTCGGCTTCCTCCTTGAGCCAGGCGAGTGGGTCGTACCCCAAAATATCTTTCTCTTTCCCGCTCACATCATCCTCCCGCTATCAAGATCCTCTGCCAGTGTCCGATAGTCCTCACTACCGTAACTTCTAGTACTATATTCGAATATTGTCTTGCCAAAACTAGGGGCTTCTGCCAGCGCGGCGACTTCACGAACCGTAGTGGCCAGAATTTTTCCAGGGAAATATTCCTGCAGCTTTTTAACGATGGAACGAGCCAGGCGTCTTCTCGGATGCAGGCGGGTAATGGCGATCTGCATTTTCACACGATGTCCCATGGCACTTTCCACCTTGTGCATGGTGCCGAGAAAGTGTGACAGCCCATGCAGGGAAAGGTAATCGCCATTGACGGGAATCAAGACCTCATTACAGGCATAAAGCGCGAAAATGACGAGCAGTCCTGAGGCGGGTGGACAATCGATAAGCACGTAGTCCTGTCCGGCAAGATCATTTTGTATGGAATCTTTCAGCCGCTTGCTTCGCGACAGACGCCCTTCCGTCAGCTGCTCGATACTGTCCAGTCTCCCCCCCGCGGGGACCAGTTGCAGGTTCTCGCGTGCCTGAATAATGGTGTCTTTTAGTCGGACATCGCTCATCAATATGGTATCCATGCCCTGGATATCACGCTGATTGATGCCCAGAAAGGAGGAAAGATGGCCCTGGGGGTCGAGATCGATCACGGTGACCTGCCGCCCCATCAGAGCAAGCGCATGTGCAAGATTGGCCGTCGTGGTCGTTTTGGCAACCCCGCCCTTCTGGTTGATAACGGCTATGACACGCATCGACAGGCTTGACTAACCCCGTAATTGTTCATGGTAGAAACTACTAACCGACAACCCGCTTAACGGTGCTCACCAACTGCTCAGGGTTAAACGGTTTTACCAGCCAGCCTGTTGCACCGGCGGCCTTGCCTTCCTGCTTTTTCTCAGGAGCCGATTCCGTGGTCAACAGCAGTATCGGCTTCATCCTGTATTCGGTCAGCTTACGCAACTCCTTAACCAGCGTAATACCGTCCATTTTCGGCATATTGACATCCGTGATAACCAGATCGGCCTTGTTCATCTTCGCTTTTTGCAGGGCATCCTCCCCATCTGAAGACTCGATCACGTCGTAGCCCGCACTTTTCAGGGTAAAGGCGACCATCTGGCGCATGGAGGCAGAGTCATCAGAGATCAAAATAGTTGGCATACCATCAATCCTCTCAAAAGTTCTTTATCGTGTTTATTGTGTAATCCCAAGGGGTGTTAAAATTTTGTCCCAAGCATTGCATTGGCTCATGCATGCATCGGCACCATGCCTTAATGCAAGTGTTATCGATTCCTTGCTGCAGTCAGAGGCAAATACTATCAAGTGAATATTACGCATCGACGCATCGGCTTTGAGTTGCCGGATTACTTCAATGGGCTCCAATTTCACATTATCAACATCCAGCACAATGAGTTCAGGCTTAAAGCGATGAAGCATCAGGCCCGCCTCAAACCCATTGGCGGCCTGTGCCAATGACAGTTGCCCGGCGACCGAGGCAAGACACTCCTGAAGGTGATTGAACAGACCTGACTCTGCAGATATCACCAGTACACGAGAACGCTCATTTAACTGCCGTTTGATATCGATACCGTGTTCCAGCGCAAAACGACTGACCTCTTCCAGGCTATAGCGGCGATGCCCCCCCGGCGTCAGTCGTGCCTTGAGTTTTCCCTGCTGCGACCAGTGGCGAACAGTGACCGGCGAGACGATGAGCAACCTGGCAACCTCTGTGGGTGTCAACAAATTGTGTGTGCTTGTTCCCATCGCGCCCATTCCCTATTTATTCACTGTATCAAGTTCTAATCGGTATTATCGATTCGAACGAAAAGAACGTTTATATCGATTACCAGTATAGCGACAGGTATAACTTATAGAATAGTAATAATTCTTATTATTATGCGGTTTTCATATATAAGCTATCCGTCAGTACTCGGCCGTAATCGTAATCTTTTAAGAACATATTACGCTCTACACGTGCAGCAGAATAATGCTCCAGGCATAAAAAAAGGCCTACCGGTAACCCAGTAGGCCTTTTTTTATCCGACCTGTATATTGGTCGGGGCGAGAGGATTCGAACCTCCGACCCCCACAACCCCATTGTGGTGCGCTACCAGCCTGCGCTACGCCCCGAAAACGAGTATAAAACGCCCAGCTGCTCTATAACTGCAAGCTGTTTTGTTTTAACTTTCAACTGGTTAGACACATCATTCTGCAACGATGCGGCGCATATAATATACGTATTACATCCGCGTGTGAAGTATTATTCAAAGAACTGTGAAATTTTACCTGCAGTTCGCACAGCCCCTATCCGGGAGACTGATGAAATTGTGCGTATCCTGGCAGAAAGATGAAGAACAGAAGCGTGCGATCCCCTTAATAAACCTGCTCAGTGACACCGTACAAATGAAAAAAGCCGCACTGCGTCCAGTGCGGCTTTCATAGTGACAGAGCGATTAATCGCTCTATCCCACAGTCTGCTCAACCTTTCAGGATTTCTAGCACTTCTTCAAGTTCATTACGCAACTGTTTGATAATCAATTGGCTTTGTTGTGTATCTGTCTTCGCGGTATCACTGTCGAGCTGTTGTCTGGCACCGCCAATGGTAAAACCCTGTTCATACAGCAGGGCACGGATCTGGCGAATCATCAGCACATCCTGACGCTGATAATAACGGCGGTTGCCACGGCGTTTGACAGGCTTCAGTTGCGGAAACTCCTGTTCCCAGTAACGCAGCACGTGCGGCTTCACCTCGCACAGTTCGCTTACCTCACCAATGGTGAAATAGCGTTTGCCGGGAATCGGAGGTAATTCGTTGTTATTGCTGGGTTCCAGCATAGGCCTCTACCCTCGTCTTCAGTTTCTGCCCAGGTCGGAAGGTGACCACCCGTCTTGCTGTGATGGGAATCTCCTCACCGGTCTTGGGATTCCTGCCCGGGCGCTGTTTCTTGTCGCGCAGATCGAAATTTCCAAAACCTGAGAGTTTCACCTGGTAACCTGTTTCCAGTGCAGTGCGAACCTCTTCAAAGAAGAGTTCAACTAATTCCTTGGCCTCTCGCTTGTTAAGTCCAAGCTCCTCAAAAAGTTTTTCTGCAATAGATGCTTTTGTTAGCGCCATATTATTCTCTCAATGTTGCATCCAGGTCGGCATTGAGTCGGCTGACAACCGCTTCGATTGCTGCATCAACCTCTTCATCAGTAAGAGTGCGCGATTGTGCCTGCAAGGTCAAGCCCAAAGCGAGACTTTTCCTTCCTGAATCAATATGTTCCCCAGCATAGACGTCAAATAACTTTAAGTCTACCAGTGACTCGGGGGCGGCGGCATGGACCGATTTTGCGACCTGAGAGGCCGTTACGGTCTCTGCAACAACAATCGCCAGATCGCGTCTAATCGCAGGATATTTGGATATTTCAGTGAATTTGGGCACATTACCCTGCAAGACTGTCTCTAAGTCCAGCTCAAACAGGTAGATGCCGCCCGGGAGAGACAGTTGCTTTTCTACGGCCGGATGGAGGGCGCCCAGCCAACCCAGTGGTGTACCATCGCGGTAGATGCGTGCACTGCGGCCCGGATGCAGAACCGGGTGCGCCTCAACGGCAAATTCGAGCGTGTCCACACTCCCGCTCAGTGCCAGCAGTTTCTCCAGGTCTGCTTTCACATCATAAAAGTCGATGCGACGCGCCGGCTCGCCCCATTGCTCAGGCATCAGATCGCCATACGCCACACCGGCAATCATGCTTTTCTGAACAATTTCATCGTCTTGCTTATTAAAGCTGAGACCAAGCTCAAACAGTCGAACACGTTCCTGCTGGCGATTGACGTTGTAGCTCAGCGCCTGAACCAGACCTGGCCAGAGCGTGGTGCGCATCACGGAGAGATCGCTTGAAATGGGGTTGGACAACGCGATCCCCTGCTCCCGCGGGCTTAACACCTGTTGCAATTTCGGGTCGACAAAACTGTAGGTGACGGCCTCCTGGTAGCCGCAGCTGATCAGGGCCTGGCGCAGACGCTGTTTTGGCAGCTGTGCCTCGGGTTTCGGCTGGATATTCAGTGCAGCACGCGGCGGCGCGCTGGGTAACTCATCGTAGCCGATGATGCGGCCCACCTCCTCGATGAGGTCCTCCTCGATTTCAATATCGAAGCGGAAACTGGGCGGCGTGACGCTCCAGCCCTCCTCCGTGGTTGTCACCACCATGTCCAGGCGTTCCAGGATCTCTGTCACCCGGCTGCGATCAACGGTGAGCCCTAGCACCTGCTCGATACGGCTGGCCCGCAGGGCGACCGGTTGGCGCTGTGCCATGCTCTCGTCGGCCATCACATCAATCACCGGGCCGGCTGCACCCCCGACGATGGACAGCAGCAGCGCCGTGGCACGCTCCACCGCCCGACGCTGCAGCTGCGGATCGACGCCGCGTTCGAAGCGATGCGACGAATCGGTGTGCAGGCCAAAACGGCGTGCACGGCCCGCGATCGTGTCGGGATTGAAGCTGGCGCTCTCCAGGAAGATATCGCAGGTTTGCTCACCCACAGCAGTCGGACTGCCGCCCATCACCCCGGCCATGGCCTGGGCACCATTGCCGTCAGCAATCACCAGTACCTCTGGGTCCAGTGTCACCTCGGTATCATTGAGCAGAGCGAGTGTCTCGCCCTGTTCCGCGCGCCGCACCGAGATCCCGTCTTTGAGCTTTGCCAGGTCAAAGGCGTGCATCGGCTGGCCCAGTTCCAGCAGCACGTAGTTGGTCACATCAACGACAGGCCCCAGACTGCGGATACCGCTGCGGCGCAGGCGCTCCTGCATCCACATGGGGGTCTCGGCAGCATTGTCGATGCCCTTGATCACACGGCCGACATAACGGGGACAATCCTCGGTGGCTGCCAGGCTGACGGGGAAACCGTCCTGGTGTTGCGCCGGCACCTCATCCATTGCCGGCGGCTCAACCACGCAGCGATTCAACACACCCACCTCGCGGGCCACACCGGCGATGCTCAGGCAGTCGCCGCGGTTGGGCGTCAGCCCCAGCTCGATAGTGACGTCGTTGAGTTCCAGGTAATCGCGCACGTCCTGGCCGACCGGACTGTTGGCCGGCAACTCCATCAGACCCTCGGCGCTCTCGGCAAGTCCCAGTTCCTTTTCCGAACAGAGCATGCCGAGCGACTGGACGCCACGCAGCTTCGATTTTTTTATCTTGAAGTCACCGGGCAGTCGGGCACCGACCACGGCCGTCGGTACACGCATCCCTTCACGGACATTGGCCGCACCACAGACGATGTTCAACGCTTCGTCAGCGCCCACATTGACCTGGCAGACACGCAGTTTATCGGCATCCGGATGGGGCTCGACCTTCAGTACTTCACCAACCACCACGCCGGAAAACTCCGGTGCCACCGCTTCGATGGCATCGACTTCCAGTCCGGCCATGGTCAACTGTTCGGCCAGCACCTCTGTCGACACATCGGGATTGACCCACTCACGCAACCACTGTTCACTGAATTTCATTTTTTATCCAGACACAAGAGAAAAGTGACAAGATACAATTGATAGCACAGCGACGATCATGATTTGTATCTTTTATCTTGAACCTTGTATCTGCCTCCTATCGAAACTGTTTCAAAAAACGCAAATCGTTCTCAAAGAACAAACGAAGGTCATTAACCCCATAACGCAACATGGCAAGGCGCTCGACACCCATGCCGAAGGCAAAGCCGGTAAAGCGCTCTGAATCAACACCGACATGCTCAAAGACCTTCGGGTGCACCATGCCGCAGCCGAGCACTTCCAGCCAGCCGGTGTGGCTGCACACACGACACCCCTCGCCACCGCACATCACGCACTGGATATCCGCCTCGGCCGACGGCTCGGTAAAGGGGAAATAGGAAGGGCGGAAACGCACGGCCAGATCGCGCTCGAAAAAGTTACGCAGAAAGTCATCCAGGATGCCCTTCAGATCGGCGAAGCTGACCCCCTCGTCGACCAGCAGACCTTCGACCTGATGGAACATCGGGGTATGGGTCAGGTCCGAGTCGCAACGATAGACCCGCCCCGGCGCGATCACCCGCAGTGGCGGCTCACGGTTTTCCATCACCCGTATCTGCACCGGTGAGGTATGGGTACGCAGCACGGTGTGTTCATCAAAATAAAAGGTATCGTGCATCGCCCGCGCTGGATGCGTCTCGGGAATATTGAGCGCCTCGAAGTTGTGATAATCGTCCTCGATCTCCGGTCCTTCGGCCACTTCGAAACCCATGGAGGAGAGCAGCGACTCGATGCGTTCCAGTGTACGCGTTACCGGGTGCAGGCCGCCGGTGTCCTGGCCGCGCCCGGGCAAAGTGACATCAATGGCCTCTGCAGCGAGCTTGGCGTTCAGTTCTGCCGCCTGCAATGTATTCTTGCGCGCCTCAATGGCCTGCTGCACCTTCGCTTTGGCATCATTGATGGCCTGACCGGCCTTGGGACGTTCCTCAGCTGAAAGCTGACCCAGGCTCTTCATCATCGCGGTCAGGGCACCCTTTTTACCCAAATACTGGACACGCACCTCGTCCAGAAGCTTGAGATCGTCAGCAGCATTTACCTGTTTGCCTGCTTCGGCAACGAGATTGTCGAGTTCACCTTGCACGGTGTTCACCCTTTACTTTGTTATAGATGTCACTTTCACCCGCTATGAGCAGGTGGAAATTCAGAAATAAAAAAAGGGGAAGGCTAAAGGCCTTCCCCCTTTTTGTAACGCTGTGTGTCATCGCGTCCGTTCAACCTGAACGCGAACAACCCATCAGGCAGCGAGGTTGGCCTTTGCTTTTTCCGCCAGAGCGGCAAAACCGGCCTTATCAAACACTGCGATATCAGCGAGGACCTTGCGGTCAACTTCAACACCGGCCTTTTTCAGGCCGTTGATCATGCGGCTGTAGGACAGGCCGCACTCACGGGCAGCAGCATTGATACGCGCAATCCACAGGGAGCGGAACTGACGCTTACGCTGACGACGGTCACGATAGGCATACTGGCCGGCCTTGATGACCGCCTGCTTGGCTACGCGAAATACATTCTTGCGACGCCCCTGGTAACCCTTGGCGCGGGCAATGACTTTTTTGTGTTTGGCGCGTGCAGTAACGCCACGTTTAACTCTTGGCATGGTTCCTCACTCCTTAGCTGTAGGGCAACATGCGACGAACCATACGGTTGTCGGCCTCTGCGATCATTTCAGGGCTGCGCAGCTGACGCTTACGCTTGGTGCTCTTCTTGGTGAGGATGTGGCGACGATGCGACTGGTTACGCTTGAAGCCACCGGAGGCGGTGCGCTTGAAACGCTTGGCCGCGCCACGATTGGTCTTGATTTTCGGCATTTTACTAACTCCGCATTGAGTCTATCTATATATTAAACGTACGTTTGTGACTGGACACCACAGGGTCTGCCGGACCCGGGCGGACAGTAGTACGCGCGAATAAGAAGAAGCGTGTTACTTCTTCTTGTGCGGGGCAATCTGCATCACCAGCTGGCGTCCTTCCAGCCTGTTAGGAAACTGTTCGACCTTACCGTGCTCTTCGGCATCCGCCTGGATGCGCTCAAGCAACTGGATCCCCAGTTCCTGGTGTGCCATCTCGCGGCCACGGAACCTTATGGTTACCTTGACGCGATCCCCGTCATCGAGGAAGCGAATCAGGTTGCGCAGTTTGACCTGATAATCGCCCTCTTCCGTCCCTGGTCGGAATTTGACTTCCTTAACCTGTACCTGCTTCTGTTTCTTGCGGGCAGCCTGTTTCTTTTTCTTCTCTTCGAAAAGAAACTTGCCGTAGTTCATGATACGGCAGACCGGCGGTTTGGCATCGGCTGCCACCTCTACCAGGTCCAGTTCGGCCTCTTCCGCCGCCTTCAGCGCCTCTGCAATCGGCAAAACACCGAGCTGTTCACCCTCGGCATCGATAACCCGGACTTCCGGCACTCGTATCTCATCGTTGAGACGAGCTTGTTTTTCTTTGGCAGCGATCCTTTAACCCTCCAAAACAGTGCGGCCGCGGCTCGCGATCTCTTCGGTGAGCTTCTCGGCAAATGCCTCAACCGACATGGTCCCGAGGTCCTCACCACTTCGCGTGCGTACGGCCACAGCGTTATTCTCGACCTCACGGTCCCCGACTACCAACAGATAGGGGACACGGTGAAGTGTGTGTTCGCGGATTTTAAAGCCGATCTTCTCATTTCTCAAGTCACCAGAGGCCCGAATGCCTTGTTTTTTAAGGCTCTGCACCACTTTTTGCACATATTCGGCCTGATTATCCGTAATATTCATCAGCACGGCCTGTGTCGGGGCCAGCCAGGCGGGAAATGCGCCGGCATGCTGCTCGATCAAAATACCGATAAAACGCTCCAGTGAGCCCAGGATCGCCCGGTGCAGCATCACCGGCACCTGCTTGCTGCCGTCCTCGGCGATATAGTGGGCATCGAGGCGCCCCGGCATGGAGAAATCGACCTGAATGGTGCCGCACTGCCAGACCCGGCCGATGCAATCGCGCAGCGAGAACTCGATCTTCGGGCCGTAGAAGGCCCCCTCACCCGGCTGCAGGTCCCATTCCAGCCCCTTGTTGTTGAGCGCTTTTTCCAGGGCGTGCTCAGCCTTGTCCCACACCTCATCGGCACCGACGCGCTGTTCGGGGCGGGTGGAGAGCTTGATGATGATGTCCTCAAAGCCGAAGTCGGCGTAGACCTTGTACAGCAGGTCGATAAACTCCGAGACCTCGGACTGGATCTGGTCCTCGGTACAGAAGATGTGCGCATCGTCCTGGGTGAAGTTGCGCACCCGCATCAGGCCGTGCAGCGTGCCTGAGGGCTCGTTGCGGTGGCAGGAGCCGAACTCCGCCATGCGCAGTGGCAACTCGCGGTAGCTTTTCAGACCCTGGTTGAAGATCTGCACGTGGCAGGGGCAGTTCATCGGCTTGACCGCGTAGTCGCGGTTCTCCGAGTGGGTGGTGAACATCATGTCACCGAACTTGTCCCAGTGGCCGGACTTCTCCCACAGCGAACGGTCCACCACCTGCGGCGTGCGCACCTCCTGATAGTCGTTCTCGCGCAGGATCTGGCGCACATACTGCTCCACCTGCTGGTAGATGAGCCAGCCGTTGTCGTGCCAGAACACCATCCCCGGCGCCTCTTCCTGGGCGTGGAACAGATCCAGCTGGCGACCGAGCTTGCGGTGGTCGCGTTTCTCGGCCTCCTCCAGGCGGTGCAGG
>JBFEUI010000005.1:0-45866 GCA_041547565.1 Thiohalomonadaceae bacterium | reverse complement strand
TCTCCCACGACCTGCCCGCCACCACCACCGAGGCCGAACTGCTGGAGCTGGTGGACAGGCTCAACGCCGACGAGCAGGTGGACGGCATCCTCATCCAGCTGCCGCTGCCCGAGCACATCGACAGCGAGAAGGTGCTGGAGCGTATCCACCCCGACAAGGACGTGGACGGCTTTCACCCCTACAATATCGGCCGTCTGGCGCTCAGAATGCCCTTACTGCGCCCCTGCACACCCCGCGGCGTAATGACCCTGCTGGAGAGCACCGGAGCGCCGATACGCGGTCAGGACGCGGTGATCGTCGGTGCCTCCAACATCGTCGGCCGCCCGATGGGGCTGGAACTGCTACTTGCCGGCTGCACGGTGACCACATGTCACCGCTTCAGCAAGGATACCCCCGGCCATGTGGCAAGGGCCGACATTGTGGTGGTTGCGGTGGGTAAACCAGGGCTGGTGAAGGGCGAGTGGATTAAACCAGGTGCCACCGTTATCGATGTGGGCATCAACAGGCTGGAAGACGGCCGCCTGGTCGGTGATGTGGACTACGAGGTCGCCAGGGAGCGTGCCGGCTGGATCACCCCTGTACCGGGCGGTGTGGGTCCGATGACCCGTGCCACCCTGCTGCAGAACACGCTGGATGCCGCGAACGGGCTTCACGGCCAGTCCTAGCTCAAGGCGTATACACGGCCCGCTGTGCCCTGCTTCAGGCCTGTTGCTTCAAGCTGTGTATCTGCTGGGGACGGCTGATCAGTCCGGACTGGATCGATTCATCCTCGTCCCCGTAACAGATGGAATTTTTGCCCGAGTTCTTCGCCCGGTACATGCGCGCATCGGCAATCGCCACCAGTTCCGCCAGGGCGCCAACACGGTCCTTGGTCAGTTCGGCGATGCCCATGCTGGCGGTCAGCGGTGTGCCGTCAGGTCGAACGCCCATGCCGTGTGCAAACAGGCGCTTTTGCAATCCTTCGTAGCCGACTTCAAACGCATAGGGCATGACCAGCAGAAACTCCTCGCCCCCCCAGCGAATCAGCAGGTCTTCCTTGCGGGTGGAGCGGATAATGGAGCGTGCCGCCCGGAACAGCACCTCGTCGCCCTGTTCGTGACCGTACTGGTCATTCACCGACTTGAAGTTGTCCAGGTCGATGAACAGCAGCAACAGCGGTGACTGGTTGCGTCTGGCCATTTCGTAGTATTTTTCCAGCAACTCTTCCCCGGAGGCGCGGTTGAAGGCGCCGGTAAGGGGGTCATGGGCCGACTTCAGGGTGATCTCAATGAGGTAGTGAAGCTGGCTCATTCCCGCCAGTATCGAAACCGAGGCGATCAGTACAAACAGCCAGACCAGGCCGAGCTGTGAGCCATGGATAAGCACATTGTCGCCACTCATGGCGCTGATAATCTCCACGCACAGCGCCGGCAGGGTGAACACTGCACCCTCCAGCACGGTGAGTGGAAATACGCTCAGACCCGCTGCCATGACGAAGGGCAGAAAGGCGTAACCGGTCACCATGCTGACCGCCACCCCCGTCATCTCCCCCTCCACCGCGGCGAAGATGGAGTAAGAGTAGAGGAAAAACAGGCTGGGTATAAAAAACATCGTCGCCAGTGCGATATAGGCGTGCCAGATGTTATCCGAGCGCCGGTAGAGCATGGAGAGAACGATAAACCCGGCGCTGACCACGATACGCCCCACCGCCAGCTTGGACCAGATATGCACCGGGAAATAGGCCACGTCCAGCGCAATCCACATGGGTGTGAGGACGGCAAAGATGATGGCGATCAGCCGCACCCGGGTGATAATCAGTGCCGCACGGTAGAAAGTCACCAGTTTAGGGTGGCTACACGGTACCAGCAGGTTGCGTGTGTCATAGGAGAAGCGGCCAAATAGCTTCTGGATGACACCGGGGCAGTAATCTTTTTTATCCATTTCAGGGGGCGTCCAGTACGCTGTTTACCGTGATGACCGTATCAGGGGGATGGTCATGACAGCGCGATTAACCCTACCACACGCGCGGGTTAAATTAAATAATGCACCAATCAACTGTGCTTGGGGAATCAGTCTTCATCTTACTTTAGACTTCATCCAGCCACAAAAGTCCCTATCTACTCCCTTTTTTCCGCACAATCAATACAATAGGCCGTTTCAGGGGCAAAATTCAGTCTTCCCGCAGGAATCTGCTCACCACACTCCAGGCAGTAGCCATATTCCCCTTCCTCAATCCGTCCAAGCGCCGCATCGATAAGGCGCAGGCTCTGCCGGCGCCGTTGCTGCGAAGCCAGCGACATGGCCTGGGACTGCAACGCATCCATGCGCGAGAGCCGACCCACGCGGCTCTGGTCCAGTTCGACGGTTGCAGCGGCCGCATCGCCGCTATCCTCCACCTGCAACAACCCGGCACGCTGCTGCTGCAACAACTTCCTGAAGTGTGCGCTATCAATCACTGACACGGGCCCCCATGCGCCGATTGAGCCCTTTCAATGCCATAGCAGGGCACCGGAGTCGGGCCTGTACGGCTTCCACTGCGACATGGGGCGGGGGCGTCCCAGGTGGTAGCCCTGTACATAATCGACACCAAGGCGGCGCAGCCCCTGCAGGGTCGCCTCGTTCTCCACATACTCGGCAATGGTCTCGATCTCCATCACATGGCCGACATGGACGATCGCCTCCACCATCGCACGGTGGATGGGGTCATCCACGATGTCACGCACAAAGCTGCCGTCGATCTTCAGGTAATCCACCTTCATATCCTTGAGGTAACCAAACGAACTCAGACCGCTGCCAAAGTCATCCAGGGCAAAGCTGCAGCCCAGCTCCCTCAGGGTATGAATGAACTGCGCAGCCTTGCTCAGATTCGCCACGGCCGCGGTTTCGGTGATCTCAAAGCACAGACAGGACGGGTCGACCCCGGTGCGCTGCAGCTGCTCGGTGATAAAATCAAGGGTGGTACGGCTGCCCAGCGTATGGCCGGAAAGGTTTATCCCCACCACACACTGTTCCGCGCCCACTTTATTTTCGGCCAGCATATCCAGCGTCTTGCGAATCACCCAACGGTCAAGGCTGGGCATGATATTGTAGCGCTCCGCCGCAGGGATAAAGGCCATCGGTGCCACCACGCCGTCCTCGTTATCACGCAGCCGCAACAGGATTTCATAATGCAACCTGCCGTCACCCCCGCCGGAAACGGGCACGATGGGTTGATAGTAGATTTCAAACTGCTCATCCTCCATGGAACGGTTGATGCGCGACACCCAGCGCATCTCGCCGTGGCGTTGATTCAGCTCGCGGTCACCGTGGCGATAGACGTGCACCCGGTTGCGCCCCTTGTCCTTGGCCGCATAACAGGCCATGTCCGCCAGGCTCATGAGGGCGGTGATGTTCTCACTCTGGGCGTTTATCTCGACCAGGCCAATGCTCACCCGAATGTCGAAGCTGTGCCCCTCCCAGGCAAAACGAAAATCCTTGACCGTCTGCCGCAGGCCTTCGGCAATCACCTCCGCCTCCTGCAGATCACAGTGGGTCAGCAATACACCCAGCTCGTCACCACCGAGCCGGGCAAGGATGTCCGTACCCCGCACCTTGTACTGCAACTGTTTGCACAACTGCCTGAGCAGTTCATCTCCGGCGATGTGGCCACAGGTATCATTGACGATCTTGAACTGATCCAGGTCCATGTAACAGAGCGCATGATGCGTTCCCTCATCCCTGGCGCTATCCAGCACCGCCTGCAACTGGTTCTCAAATTCACGCCGGTTGTAGAGACCGGTCAGGGCGTCATGCATGGCCTGGAACGTCAGCTGCTGGGCAAGCTGGCGTGTTTTGGTCATATCCTGGAACACCATGATGGCGCCGATGACATGACCGTTGCGATCGCGGATCGGGGCGGCCGATTCGCTGATCACAACTTCGCGACCGTCGTGGCGCAGAAGCAGATTCTGCTTGCCGACATCCACCACATCGCCCTGCTCAAGGCAGTGCATCACGGGATTCCCGACAGGTTTACGGTTCACCGCATCGTGTATTCGCAGCACCTCCCCTATCGGTCGCCCTTGAGCCTGCACCAATGTCACGCCGACAAGATGCTCGGCCATCGGGTTGAGATACTGCACCGTGCCATCGGCATCGGTGGTCACCACCGCATCACCGATGGAGTGGAGCGTGACCTCGGCCATCTCCTTTTCATGGAACAGTGCCTCTTTCTGCTCGGTAAGATAGTCGAGCGACTGATTGATAAACTTCGCCAGGTAGCCAAACTCATCCTGGCGTGACTGATTGAAGCGCACGCTGGCGGCACCGTTTGATATGGCCTGTGCCGTCCCGACCATGCTGTAGAATGGCTTGGTAAGCACCCGCTGCAGGATCCACTGCAGAACAAAACCGAACAGCAGGAACACCACTCCCATGGTCATCAACAGGTCCTTGCGCTGCCGGGTCAAGGCGCTGTCCACGCCGGTGAAATAGATCTTCAACTCATGGCCTTTGCCGCCTGAGGGCTGCGCAATGCTGCGAACCACCTCAAAACCCTGCCCCGCCTCGCCCACGGTCAGCAAGTTATCGTCGTACCTTAGCTGCAATCCCGCCACCTGTTCATGACCGCTCAACTCGCGCAGCTTTTCAGTGATCAGGCCCACCGAGAGCCCGGGATCCGTGAACGTATGCTGCTGCATGGTGAGTGCGGCATTGTCAGCCAGCATCTCAACACGCTCCAGAGTATCCTGTTCGAATTTATCCAGAACGAAGTAGGCCAGTGAGAAACCCGTGACTATCAGTCCCCAGAACACGATGCCGGTGATCTTCAGCGCCAGTGTCGTGTGCTGCCGGGGAGCGGCACCAGTCGTTTGCTGGGTCCCGTACCTCATTTAAAGCCAAGCAGCCTCAAGCTAAACACGAGTGGGCAGCAACCGCTCAGACCGGCACCGAGCATGGCAAAGCCAAGAGCCCAGAGTACAAACCAGGCCATATCGTAGAAAAGGGCGTGACAGAGCAGCAGTACGCTTGCCATCACAAGGCGCCAGACACGCAGCGCATCGATGTCGATACGACCCCGCGCGGCGGTGGCAACCTGTCCCATGGCAATGACACCGCTGGCATGGATCGCCTCCTGTCCCCGGGCGATGCGCAGGTTGGTCACCCCCTCGAAAAAGAGCAGACCGATTAGAAGATAGACCAATGGGTTGAGTTCAAAATAAAGTCCTGCCAACAGGACCGTACCAAGAGAAAAGAAATATACGCGCTCGCGCATGGAGCCCCCCTGTTTTGGTGCCTCCATGCTCCCCCTGCGAAATTCCGGAAAAAATTTTAGTTAGATCGTTTCTTCTTGGTGTGATTGTTATAGCTAAAACGATGTAACGGGTATCAATATCATCTCTTTGGGCAAATTGCCATTTTTATCTATTAATGAAAGCACAAAAGGCAATAGGGAAAAACAATGGTGCTACGATCACTCCCTGCGCCATGTGGTACCGCCCGCACCGTCCTCAAGCACGATGCCCTGCGCGCTCAGCTCATCACGAATCCGGTCCGATGTGGCCCAGTCCTTGTTCTTCCTGGCCTCAAGGCGCTCGGCAATGAGTGCCTCGATCGCCGCATCGTCCAGTCCCCCTGCCGACTGTCTCCCTCCCTGCAGGAAGGCCTCGGGCGAACGCCCCAGAAGTCCTAGCAGTGCGGCCAACCCCTTCATCTGCGCCGCGATGCGGCAGGCGGCCGCCTCATCGCTCCCGCGCATCCGGTTGACCTCCCTGGCCAGCTCGAACAGCACTGCCATCGCCTCGGGGGTATTGAAATCATCGTCCATCGCCGCATAGAAACGCGCGCTGTGCTCGTCCTCGTCAAACACCACGCCATCGGTATCAAGGCCGCGCAACGCGTTGTAGAGAGTGGTCAGCGCACCCTTGGCGTTGTCCAGGTGCTGGTCGGAGTAGTTCAGCGGGCTACGGTAGTGACTGCTGAGGATGAAATAGCGGATCACCTCCGGGTCGTAGCGTTCCAGCACCTCGCGGATGGTGAAGAAGTTGCCCAGCGACTTGGACATCTTCTCGTTGTCGACCCGCACAAAACCGTTGTGAATCCAGTAGTTGACGAAGCTGCAGCCGGTCGCCCCCTCGCTCTGGGCGATCTCGTTCTCATGGTGGGGAAACTGCAGGTCCAGGCCGCCGCCATGGATGTCGAAATGGTCGCCGAGGCACTGGGTCGACATCGCCGAACACTCGATATGCCATCCGGGCCGGCCGGGGCCCCAGGGCGAATCCCAGCTCGGTTCGCCCGGCTTGGCGCTCTTCCACAACACAAAGTCGAGCGGGTCATCCTTCGCCTCATCCACCTCGACCCGGGCACCGGAACGCAGGTCCTCCATGTTCTTGCCCGAGAGCTTGCCGTAGCCCTCGAAGCGGCTGACATCATAGTAGACGTCGCCGTTGCCGGCCTGGTAGGCATAGCCACGGTCGATCAGCGACTGGATCATCCCCAGGATCTCATCGATATGGGTCGTGGCCCGCGGCTCCTCGTCGGGACGGCGCACGCCCAGCAGATCGGCATCCTGGTGCATGAACTCGATAAAGCGACCGGTCAGGTCATTGAAATCCTCACCGTTTTCGTTGGCGCGGGCGATGATCTTGTCGTCGATATCAGTAATGTTGCGCACGTAGCGCACATGCCCCTCGCCGTAGACCTTGCGCAGATAACGGTTCACCACATCAAATACCACCAGTACCCGCGCATGGCCGATATGGCAGTAGTCATAGACCGTCATGCCGCACACATACATACGCACCCGTTGCGGGTCGATGGGCTGAAAGGGCTCTTTCTTGTTGGTCAGGTTGTTGTGAACATTCAGCTGATGTTGATAGGCCATATCATTTTCCAGTCACATTGAGTCAACGCCGCACCCGCCAGGAATTGTATGTGGGCCTGCGCATGGTAGCCGAAAGCGCGCTGAACGACAAAACCGCCAGCACCTTTTACCGCTGCGGCAAAGTCGATAGAATGAGCCTCCCTTGTTTCGAACGACAACAGGAACCTTTACGATGCGACTGATTAACAGACTACTGGCCACCCTGCTGGTCATGATGACCTGCCAGCTCGGCTTTGCCGCGGAGGCCAACCCGCGGGTACTGATGCAGACCAGCATGGGCGATATCGTGCTGGAACTCTACCCCGAGAAGGCCCCCAAGACCGTGGCCAACTTCCTGCAGTACGTGGATGATAAGTTCTACGACAACACCATCTTCCACCGCGTCATCGACGGCTTCATGATCCAGGGCGGCGGCTTCACCCAGAGCATGAAGGAGAAGGCGACACGCCCGCCGATTGTAAACGAGGCGGACAACGGCCTGAGCAACACCATCGGCACCATCGCCATGGCGCGCACCTCGGACCCCCACTCGGCCTCGGCCCAGTTTTTCATCAACGTCAACAACAACACCCCGCTCGACTTTCGTGAGCGCACCCCGCGCGCCTGGGGTTACGCCGTGTTTGGCCGCGTGGTCAAGGGGATGCCGGTGGTGAAAAAGATCAAAGAGGTCAAAACCAGCGCCAGCGGCTACTTCCGGGACGTACCGTCCATGCCGGTCATCATTAAATCTGTCACCCGCATCAACGCTGACGAAACCCAATCCGATTGAGGAACGAATCCATGATTAAAATGCAAACCAACCACGGCACCATTACCCTGGAACTGGATGCGGAAAAGGCCCCTGTCACCGTCGAAAACTTCGAGCGCTACGTCAGGGAGGGCCACTATGACGGTACCATCTTCCACCGCGTGATCAACGGCTTCATGATTCAGGGCGGCGGCATGAGTTCCGGCATGGTCGAAAAACCCACCCACGAGCCGATCAAA
This sequence comes from Thiohalomonadaceae bacterium, assembly GCA_041547565.1. GTDB lineage: Bacteria > Pseudomonadota > Gammaproteobacteria > Thiohalomonadales > Thiohalomonadaceae > JBFEUI01. Next base: position 38,038 of record JBFEUI010000005.1, on the reverse strand, counting down.
AACGAGGCGGACAACGGCCTGAGCAATGAGCGCGGCACCATCGCCATGGCGCGCACCATGGAGCCGCACTCGGCCTCGGCCCAGTTCTTCATCAACGTCAAGGACAACACCTTCCTCAACCACAGTGCACCCACCCCCGACGGCTGGGGCTACTGCGTCTTCGGCCGCGTCGTTGAGGGTATGGATGTGGTCGACAAGATCAAGGAGGTCCAGACCGGCAGCCACGGCTTCCACCAGGACGTGCCAGTGGAGGAAGTGGTTATCGAGAAGGCCGAAATCGTCGACGAGGCCGACGCCTAACAACCGCTGTTAACTAGAAAGGCGCCGTTGGCGCCTTTTTAGTTCCAATCACACCATGAGCACACTGTTCATCTCAGACCTCCATCTCAGCAAGGAGAATGCTGCGGCCGGTGAGCTGTTCCTGCGATTTCTAGAACAGCGGGCCCCCGCTACCGAGGCGCTCTACATCCTGGGCGACCTGTTCGAGGTCTGGCTGGGCGATGACCTGATACTGCCTGAATACCAGGCCTATCTGGCGGCACTGAAGTCAGTGACCGGAAAGGGCTTGCCGATCTACGTGATGCACGGCAACCGCGACTTTCTGCTGGGCGAACAGTTCGAACAGATTAGCGGCTGCCGGCTGCTCGAGGACCCGAGCGTGGTCAATCTGTACGGCACTCCCAGCCTGCTGATGCACGGCGACCTGCTGTGTACCGATGATATCTCTTACCAGCAGTTGCGGCGCATGCTGCGCGATCCGCAATGGATCGAAACGTTTCTGGGCAAGACACCCGAAGAACGCATCGATCTGGCAAAACAGTTGCGAGAGAAAAGCAGGGAACAGACAGGGCAGAAAGCCGCCTACATCATGGACGTCAATCCGCAGGCCGTTGCCGACGCCTTCCGACAGCATGATGTCAAACGGATCATTCACGGCCACACCCATCGTCAGGGCACACACCAAACGGATACCGGAGAGCGGCTGGTGCTCGGTGACTGGAATGAGACAGGCAGCGTGTTGGTTTGCAACGTGGAAGGTTGCTCGCTGGAGGTATTCAAATAATTTCAGCTGGAAAGTAACGAGGAACGCGTTTCGAGGAAAACCAACATGATTTTTTTTGCCCTCGTTACTATCCCCTCGATACTGTTTTTTCAGAAATGTACCGCCAACCAGACGGTCTCTTCCATCTCATCCGTCCATGCGACCCGATGCCGAACATGCGCCGGGATGGTGAGATGATCCCCCGGCCCCATATCCACCATTTTTTCTTCGCCCTCGAATAACAGCTTGGCGCGTCCTTTAACGACCATCACCCACTCATTACGTTCCTGGTCGTACCATTCCCCCTCCGCTGTCACGTGTCCGCGCGACACGATACGCTCGACCGTTACCCTGTCGTTGCCGGCCAGGCGGGTGAACAGTTCCTCGCTGATGTCAGCAGGGATTCCGGCAAAGAGGTTGGCGCTCTGCGGCATGGCTGTTATTCAGTCGAATAGCGTTTATAGCCCTCAGGCAGCACAAACAGCGTTTCATCAAGCTGCGCGGCAGGATTGAAATCGACCAGCGCCTGGCTGTCCCCCCCCTCGTTCCAGATCTGCACCGGCAGACCAAAGCTCATCTGCCAGGTAGGGGCAAAGATATTCAGGGCCAGATCGCACGGATCACGTACATCGGCGGGGATGCTCGGCAGTATACGGGCATGTTCACCGGCCAGCACGGTGCGAAACTCGCTGATCGCCTCAACCGCACCGCTCAGCAGTCCCCTTGCCGCCACCACCTCCTGGCACGGCTTAGCGTTGACCAGCAACTGATGGTGGGAGAGCGTGTGGCCGGCAACCGTCGGCATCGACGCATCGGTCTCCAACTGATTGTCTGAGCGTGCAATAGGATCGGGTGATTCGATCGCCACCGGACGCTCCGGGATCACAAACACCGTCTCATCGTCGTGGGTTACGCTGTAGATGGTCCGCTGCTTGCGATCAAACAGCACAAAGTTGTCGCTGTCACCGCCCTCATCCATGCGCATGTAGGCAGCGGTCACCAGTACCCGGGACTGATAGGCCTCGACGCCCGGTTCCTGAACCAGGTATTTCAGCACAATCCCATCCACCGCCATGACCGGCACGGCGAACATAAGCGCGATAACCAAAACAATCTTTTTCAACACTTGTTCCACACTTTTCACTAGTAACTAAAATCACACGGCAACGTTTCCATGCAGGCTGTTGAAAACGCTTTCGAGGCAGATGAGACATTTTCAACGCTATATCTGTATCGGCCACGCAGATGGTTTTCAACAGTATGGACTAGCCGATTCCCTCCAGATAGGAAAGCTCCGCCTCGGAGAAACCGGCCTGGCGGCGGGCATCGATAAAAAACGGTCCGCGCAGCTCGCCCTTCATGTATTCCTCTATCAGAGTGCGGTAGGTCGCCTCCGGTTCCTTGCCGCGCAGCTGACACTGCTGGCGGAACCAACGGTTGCCCACCGACACGTGGCCGATCTCATCGCGCAGGATGATATCCAGCAGTTCACCGGCCTTCGCATCCCCGTTTTCCACCAGCTTGGCCTTGATACCCGGATTGACGTCCAGCCCGCGCGCCTCCAGACAGCGTGGCACCAGCGCCATGCGCACCATCACATCGTGGGCCGTGCGCCTGGCCATCAGCCACAGGCCATTGTGGCCGGGATAGTCGCCATAGTCATAGCCCATCTCGCGCAGGTGGTCGCGCAGCAGGTTGAAGTGGTAGGCCTCCTCATCGGCGATGCGCACCCAGTCATCGTAGTAGTCACGCGGCATGTCGCGAAAGCGATAGACCGCATCCCAGCCCAGGTTGATGGCATTGAATTCGATGTGGGTCAGGGCGTGGATGAGGATGGCGCGTCCCTCCCCGGTGGTCGGCTTGCGCCGCGGCAAGTCACGCGGCTGGACCAGTTCGAGCCGTTGCGGCCGCCCCGGCTCCGGGATCGCCACCGGCTCCGCAGTCGACTCAAGGGACAGCGCTCCCGCCCGCCATCTCTCGGCGGTCTGCTGGGTCAGGCGCACCTTCTCCTCGGCCTCACAGGCCATCAGACAGGCGTAGGCGGCATCAAACAGGTTCTGTTCACTCATGGTGTGCATTGTATCAGGAACACTGACGACGATGCTCCAGGCCGGGCCAGCTTTCGGGCACCACAAAACCGCGTGACACCTCACCCCAGTTGCCATCGGCACCTGACTCCAACTCAGCTAACAGCACCGGCTTGCCGCCACGGGCAAAATGGTCATGCAGCCAGGCTTCGACACCGGCCCTGTCGTAACCGGGCATTGCTTCATCACTTTGCGCCGTGCCCAGCCAGTCGAGCCGTTGCAGCGGCAGCCAGCGGCTCGCCTCGTCCTGCTGCGGCAATATCATCTCACCCAGAGTGCACCACCACCCCTTCAGGTGGTCGGGCGATACACCCTTTGGAATGACGGCCGGATGCGACCAGTCGCCCGCGGCATGGTAAAACAGCCAGCCCTTGATGAAGGCCTCGGGAACCACCGTGTCGATGCCGTAGTGCTGCAGCAGGGGTGCGGTCTCGGGCAGGTGCGACACCCTGAGCTGGTGGCCGAACACCTTGCCGAGCTTGCCGTGCAGGGTGTCACGCGGATTGGGACCCAGCCACACATCCTCTCCGTCCGGCTGACGGTAATGCAGGTAGAACTTGACTGCCACCTCCCAGTGCACCACCTGTCCGCGCTGGCGGTCGTGGAACAGAAAATCGAACTCACCGACAGCGCGTCCGGCACGCATGACCTGCAGATTTCGCCCGTACACCTCGGTGCGCGACCAGTGGCGCAGCCAGTATTCGATAAGACGCTCAAAGCGCAGCCCCAGCAGCGCGCTCTTCTCCCCCGTCAGCCAGTCGTTCAAATATTCCGGGTGGGCGTCCAGTTCCTTCAACCAGGGCATACGGTCGTTGAGCGACAGACGGCACCACGGGTCGGTAACACGCTGCGGCACATAAAGGGCCGCTTCGGTCTGCAACAGGCAGGGGCTGCCGATGACCCAGGCCAGATCACGGACCGCCTTGTTGCGTAAATCGCATCTAACCATGTTCAATTAAGAGCCCCAAAAAAATCAGGATATTTGTTCGAGTACAAGGCGTGTTGCTTTCGAGCAGCACCGTTAACCGGAAGTAATGCGCAGCGGAGAAAGTGCCGCACCTCCGTAACCGGACAAATAGACAATTTTTCACGTGATTTTTAGTCCGATTACAAGGTCCATAACATTGGTGCCGGTCGGCCCCGTCTGGATCAGATCACCGCTTGCCTCGAGAAACGTGCCTGCATCGGCCCGCTTGAGTGCACGGGTGGCATCAAAACCCTCCCCTTCTCCCCGTGCAATCGTACCGCCGTCGACCAGCGCCCCGGCATCCTCCGTCGGCCCGTCGCTACCGTCGGTGCCTATCGCCAGCAACAGGCAGTCATCATGGCCCGCCAGAACCTGCGCGGCGGCCAGTGCCAGGTGCTGGTTGCGCCCGCCCCGGCCCGGACCTGCAGGCAGGCGCACCGTGCTCTCCCCGCCCCATATACGGATGCCCGGCTCGCCCTGTATCACTTCACGGGCAAACTGGCGCCCCAGTTTTCCAGCGTCCCCCTGATAATTTTCATCGTGCAGTCTGACCGCATGGCCCGTCTCCTTTCCCGCTTCGGCCAGGGCATGGCGTGCCGTGGAGTTGCTGGCCAGCAACACGCCGTGAATGTCACGAAACGCCGACCACTCCGGCAGTGGCACCTGTTTCTGCAGCAGTTCACTGATCCAGCCGGGCAGATCAATACCCTCCAGGGAAAGCTCAGACTCGCCATGGGGAACCAGCAGGCCGGAACCGATCACCGCCGGTTCATCGCTCGGCACATCGGAGAGCATCAGGCTGAGGCAGGGACGCTGTTCCAGGCAGGCGGCGAGCCGTCCCGCCTTGATACCGGAGATCGACTTGCGCACGCGGTTCATGGCATCGATGGGCAGTCCCGAGGCCAGCAGCCAGTCGTTGAGTCGCCGCAGCCGGTCGATATCCATCCCCGCCGGCAACACCTCAACCAGGCTGGAGGCCCCGCCTGAGATCAGGAATACCAGCTGCGCATCAGCAGGTGTGGCGGCAATGAACGCCAGCAGGGCATCACCTGCGGCAAGGCTCTGCTCATCGGGCAGCGGGTGTCCGGACTCGATCAGTTGCAGGCGGTGGTCATGGGGCAGGCCAGCACCGTGGCCGTACTTGGTGATCACCAGCCCCCGCCTCAGGTTGCTAGCCAGTGCCGCAACCGCACCTGTGGTCATGGCTGCCGCGGCCTTGCCGATTGCAACCAGATAACAACTCCGGCTAATGGGATGGCGTTCAAAGTAGCGACGCACCACCGCCTCGCCGGACACGGCATCCAACGCCGTGACCAGCAGCGACAGCAACTCTTTGCGCGATTCAGTGGTGGCCACAAAGCAACCTGCAAGCATTCAAAGAAATCAGACTAAATCGATTACGGAATAAATGCTAACGATCTGTGCAGTATGTTCCATTCAACCCCAGGTGGGCGGACAGGAAAACGTGCACGGCCGGAATGGCCAAGGGCGCACCCATCACAAATGAAGTGAGCTGATCGTAAAACCACCAACCTCCCGAATAGAGTTCGGGAGTGGGCAGGTAGCTACCGAAGTAAGAGATGATCGTGATGACGATTCCCAGAACAACCAAATACCAGTATTTCCTGTATTTGTGTTCCAGTACCGGCTTGTTGAGCAGGGAGGCAATCGTCAAATACCACACCGCGATGGTGGCCGCCGAGCTGAGCAGCGCGAGTGCAAAGATAATAAACGCATCCGTATCGCCGATATCGACAAGCCGTATGAAAGAACCGGGCAAACCGATGACAAAGAGAAATATCGATATCGGAATATGAATACCGATAATTTCCAGAACCAGGATCGACTTGTTTAATATCTGCCAGAGTTTCATAACCGCTACCCGGCCGCAAACAGTTGCGACTCGATATCGCGGAACGCCTTGAACTCGATGGCATTGCCGCTCGGGTCGAACAAGAACATCGCCGCCTGCTCGCCAGGCTGCCCCCTGAAGCGGATACAGGGTTTGATGAAAAACTCGATGTCCATTGCCTTCAAGCGTTCAGCCAACAACTCCCAATCCGCCATTTCCAGTACAACGTGGACTTGACTCTGCCATGAAGCTGAGAGTGATGTCACGTGGCGCGAAAATAAACACCGGGTTCAACGATAAAAATAAAGCCCGCTAACGCGGGCTTTATTGGACCAGACAGGTGTACCGAATCAGGACAGCCCTCGCGCCAGGTCGCGCTTGATGTCTTCCACATCCTCCAGCCCTACCGAGATGCGCAGCAGGCCGTCGGTAATGCCGGCATCGGCCTTCTGCTCCGGGGTCAGTCGGCCATGGGTGGTGCTGGCCGGATGGGTAATGGTGCTCTTGGCATCACCCAGGTTGGCGGTAATGGAGAGCACACGGGTATTGTCCACGACGTTCCATGCCGCCTCCTGTCCGCCCTCGACCTCGAAGGCGACGATGCCGCCGTAACCCGTCTGCTGCTCGCTGGCCAACTGGTGCTGCGGATGGGAGGGCAACCCCGGATAGTGCACCCGCTTCACGCGCGGTTGCTGCTCCAGCCAGCGCGCCAGTTCCAGCGCGTTGTCGCAGTGTGCCTTCATGCGCACCGACAGCGTCTCCAGTCCCTTGAGGAACACCCAGGCGTTGAACGGGCTCATGGTCGGCCCGGCGGTGCGCAGAAAACCATACACATCGGTGCCGACCAGATCGGCCGGCCCCACCACCGCACCGCCGACACAGCGGCCCTGGCCGTCAATATACTTGGTGGCCGAGTGGATGACGATGTCGGCCCCCAACTCGAGCGGCCGTTGCAGCACCGGGGTGCAGAAACAGTTGTCCACCACCAGCAGGCAGTCGTTGGCGTGGGCCAGCTGCGCCAGACGGCGGATATCGGCCACCTCGGTCATCGGGTTGGACGGGGTTTCCAGAAACAGCAGCCGCGTCTCGGGGCGGATCGCCTGCTCCCACCCCTCGTAGTCGGTGAGCGAGACGAAGCTGGTCTCCACACCGAACTTGGCCAAATAGTTGTTGAACAGTACCGTGGTAGTGCCAAACACCGCGCGGGAGGAGACGATATGCTCACCCGCCTTCAGCAGCCCCATGCAGGTGGCCAGAATGGCGGCCATGCCGGAACTGGTGCCGACGCAGCTCTCACCGCCCTCCATCGCTGCCAGGCGCTGCTCGAAGGTACGCACGGTGGGGTTGGTAAAGCGCGAGTAGATATTGCCGGGCTCCTCGCCGGAGAAACGGGCCGCGGCCTGGGCCGCACTGCCGAAGGTAAAGCTTGAGGTGGGGAAGATCGGCTCGCTCTGCTCGCCCTCGTTGCTGCGCACCTGGCCGGCGCGCACCGCCAGCGTCTCCAGTCCCAGTTCATCCCAGTCATCGACATTCATGCTGTTTCACCTTTCCGTTTCAGTCCGAATTGTGGACATAGCCTTTTCTGTGCAGTCGCTCCCGGCATCCTCGGCTCTAGCTTCCTGCTTCGCTCTACCTCCTCCATCCCTGGAGTCGTGCCTCCCGCGACATTAGCACATCCCTGTGCGTCATCCCTGGACATAAAAAAACCTGCCAAGCGAAAGCTAAAGCAGGTCGGAGATTCGTCTCGCCTCGCTTTAGCTGGATTTATTCGGCGCCCGCAAGCTGAGCTCAAATCGGCGCCATCAATGCTATTGAGGCTAGTGAATCACTGCGCTCAAGTCAAACTCTCTACTTGGTGTTGTGCACATCGATAATGGCGTTCTCCTCATCGCGCTGTTGCTTGGCAACATCGGAACGCTCCGCTTCCAGCATACCGAGGTATTCCTCTGTCACATCGCCGGTGACGTAATCGCCGTTGAACACCGAGGTATCGAAGCGGGTGATATCGACCTTGTTCTTCTTGTAGAGTACCGCCTCGATCAAATCGTTCAGATCCTGGTAGAACAGGCGGTCAGCACCGATGGCCTCGGCAATCTGCGCCTCGTCACGACCGTGGCCGATCAACTCCTCCTTGGAGGGCATGTCGATGCCGTAGACGTTGGGATGGCGTACCGGCGGTGCAGCCGAGGCGAAGTAGACCTTGTTGGCACCTGCATCGCGCGCCATTTGTATGATCTGCTTGGAGGTGGTGCCACGCACTATCGAGTCATCCACCAGCAGCACGTTCTTGCCCTTGAACTCAAGGCCGATGGGATTAAGCTTCTGCCTGACCGACTTCTTGCGCTGTTTCTGCCCCGGCATGATAAAGGTGCGGCCGATGTAGCGGTTCTTGATAAAGCCCTCGCGGTAGATCACGCCCAGTTCATTGGCCAGTTGCATCGCCGAGGTACGGCTGGTGTCGGGGATCGGGATCACCACATCGATATCATGCTCGGGGAAGTCCCGCTCAATCTTCTTGGCCAGGTGCTCGCCCATGCGCAGACGCGACTTGTAGACCGAGATGCCGTCCATGATGGAATCGGGACGTGCAAAGTAGACATACTCGAAGATGCAGGGTGAGGTGACCGGGCTCTCGGCACACTGACGCGAGTGGAACTCTCCCGCCTGCGAAATATAGACCGCCTCGCCCGGCGCCACGTCACGCACGCGCTCGAAGCCGAGCGCATCCACCGCCACGCTCTCGGAGGCCACCATGTACTCTGTGCCCTGCTCGCCCTCGCGCTTGCCGATCACCAGCGGACGAATGCCAAAGGGATCACGGAAGGCGACAATCCCGTAATTGATTATCATCGCCACGGCGGCATAACCGCCGCGACAGCGCTTGTGAACACGTGCGACGGCATTGAAAATATCGTCCTGGTCGATGCGCAGCTTGCCCTGCTGGTGCAGTTCATGGGCAAAGACATTGAGCAGGATCTCCGAGTCGGAATTGGTGTTGATATGGCGCAGGTCCTCGCGGAACAGGTCCTGCTTCAACGCGGCGGTATTGGTCAGGTTGCCGTTATGCGCCAGCGAAATGCCGTAGGGCGAGTTGACGTAAAACGGTTGTGCCTCGGCAGAAGATGAGCAACCGGCAGTGGGGTAGCGCACATGACCGATCCCCATGTTGCCGCGCAGTCGCAGCATGTGGCGCGTCTCGAACACATCGCGCACCAGACCGTTGCTCTTGCGCAGATAGAGTCGACCGTCGTCACAGGTCATGATCCCGGCGGCATCCTGGCCACGATGTTGTAGAACTGTCAGACCGTCATAGATGGCCTGGTTCACACTGCTCTTGCCGACGATACCGATGATGCCGCACATGGTAACTGAAACCTCGTCAATATTTGATATTGGAGGCGAGTTCGGGTGGCAGGTAGTGCCGCATCCAAACCGCCATATCCTGGAAATAGTGCATTAACACGGATTCACGCCACCAGCTATCCTGGGGCATGGGAGTCAAGCCGCCGATAAGTACCAGCACCGCCACCACCAGCGCACCGCGGGCCACGCCAAAGAAAACGCCTATCATGCGGTCGGTACCGCTCAGGCCGGTCTTCTTGATAAGTTGCACGGCCAGGTAGTTGAGCAGGGCCGCCAGAAACAGGGTGGCGAAAAAAAGTATGGCAAAACCCACCGCCAGGCGCAGCGAAGGGGTGTCGACGTGTGACTTCAGCAGCCCATCAAGATTGGGGGCAAAGGTGAGCGCAACCCAGAAGGCGATGATCCAGCCGGCCAGCGACAGTGCTTCCCTGGTAAAGCCCCGCAGCAGACTGATCGCCACGGAAACGGCAATAATGACGAGAATGGCGTAGTCGACCCAATTCATCGGTGGTGCATCTGCTGTATGAACGCTGGAAAAGAACGGGCGATTCTATCAGAGAAAATCACCAGCGTCAGGACGAACGCGGCATCGGCATGCCACGGATTTGCATCTTGCTTTCGATGCGATCGCGCAACGCCTCGGCCTGCATCCGGCCGGTCACCGGCCCAACACGCACCCGGTAGCTGGTCCCCTTATCGCCACTGTGCTTCTGCACATAGACCTCAAACCCCTGCTGCTTGACCTTGTCACGCAGCGCATTGGCATTGCCGGCACTGGAGAAACTGCCCAACTGCACCACCCAGGCATCACCCTCTTCAGGCGGCGAGACAGGCTTGGTGGCCGGCTTCGGGGCGGGCTTTGCTGCAGGTTGCGGCTCGACCTTGACCGTCTCTACCGCATCCGTACCGCTGACCAGCGGCTTGCGCTCTATTTTTGCCTGTTGCCTGGGTGTGGGGGACGGCTCTGGTGTCTTCTCGGCAGTGACTGGCGGTTCTTCTGCTGGAGTATCAGCAGGGGCGGACTGCCTTTCAACACGCTCTTCTCCCTGCGGCAGGCGCAGCGGTATTTCCATCGCCTCAAATTCATAGTCAGGCATGGCCGGCACGTTGCTGCCGTCAGTTGGCATGCGCCGGCTGTCATTACCGTCCAGCATCATGGGAATCAGAATAACCGCAATCGAGACCAGCACGATGGCCCCTACAAGACGCTGTTTGAGCTGTAGATTCAATGGCATCCCCCCGTTTGCAATGGAGGCATTATACCTGAAAAAAAATACCGCTTCTCAACCTCGGAGATTAGTTTCCCAGGGCCAGCAACACCAACTTCGATTAACGATTACAAGTTACGAGGGGTGAGTGGTTAGATCGTAGTCACCTCGTAACTCACCACTTGCCACTCAAGCCTGGAACGGCGGTCAAGCCGATCCGGCTTGCAGCACTTCAAGCGCCGCCGTGACCGTATAGAACGAACCGAAGATAACAATGCGGTCACCGCTTTGTGCCTGTTGTCGGGCGGCAGCAAGGGCGTCCGTCACGCTGTCGAAGCTTGAGCGGGGAGCGCCCTGCTGTCCTTTCAGCGCTGCCTGGAGCACGTTCGCATTTGCCCCGCGCGGAACATCGAGACTGGCCAGATACCACTCATCCACCGCCCCCTCTAACGCGGCGATGACCTCTGAAATCGCCTTGTCCGCGAGCATTGCCACCACTGAGAGGGTCCGGCCACTGCAGGGTTTGGCTGCGAGATTGGCGGCCAGTTCCTGCGCAGCCTGGGTGTTGTGCGCCACATCCAGTATCAGCTCAACCTCACCAGGAACAATCTGAAAGCGCCCTTTCAGTGAAGCGGCCAACAGCCCCTGGCGCAGGTGCTGGGCGCTGACAGGCAGCCGTTCGGTGAGCAGTTCGAGCACCATCAGCACCCCGGCGGCGTTTTGCAACTGGCTGCGTCCACGCAGGCCCGGCTCGGGTAGCGCCACCCTGTTGCCATCCGCCCCCCACCACTGCCAGCCGTTGTCAGTACGCTGATAACCATAGCCTGCACCCTGGCGATACAGGGTTACCCCAAGCTGTTCGGCCTTTGCCAGCAGGCTGGCGGGTATATCGGAATCGGAACAAACCGCCGCGCGCCCGGGGCGCAGGACTCCTGCCTTCTCCAGCGCAATGGTCTCCCGGTCATTACCGAGCCAGTCGCTGTGGTCCACATCAATGGCGGTGATGAGGGCGACGTCGGCATCCAGCAGGTTCACCGCATCAAGGCGCCCGCCCAGCCCTACCTCAAGAACTGCCACATCAAGGGCCGAGCGCGAGAAGATATCGAAGGCGGCCAGGGTGCCGAACTCAAAATAGGTCAGGGAGGTTTCGCCGCGTGCCCCGTCGATACGCTCGAATGACTCGCACAGCGTCTGATCGGAGACCATCTCGCCGTTGATACGAATGCGCTCGTTGTAGCGCAGCAGGTGCGGTGAGGTATAGCAACCGACACGGTAACCGGCCGCCAGCAGAATCGCCTCGAGCATCGCCACGCTTGAACCCTTGCCGTTGGTCCCGGCCACCGTGATGACAGCGTGTGAAGGACTGCCCAGCCCCAGTGCCCGAAGCACCGTGCCCGGGCGCTCCAGGCCTAACTCGATTGCTGAGGGGTGGAGAGTCTCTTGCCAGTGGAGCCACTGGTCGAGGGTTGTGAATCGCATGGAAGGAAGGTTACAGGTATCACGTGTCAGGTGGCAGGGACCAGCTTACGCCGGAATAAACGTGGAGCACTCCCTGCGACCTGTCACCTGCAACCTGCTACCTCAAGGAGCCGGCTGGCGGGTCAGCATGGTCAGCAGGCTGGCAACGCGATCACGCATCTCGCGCCGGTCGATGATCTGGTCGATCGCGCCGTGCTCCAGCAGGAACTCGCTGCGCTGGAAACCCTCGGGCAGGGTCTCGCGCACCGTCTGCTCGATAACACGGGGCCCGGCAAAGCCGATCAGGGCATTGGGTTCGCCGATATTGATATCGCCCAGCATCGCCAGGCTGGCGGAGACACCGCCCATGGTCGGGTCGGTGAGTACCGAGATGAACGGGATACCCTTCTGGCTCAGTCGCGCGAGGGCCGCCGAGGTCTTGGACATCTGCATCAGCGAGAACAGCGCCTCCTGCATGCGCGCGCCGCCACTGGCGGAGAAGCAGATGAGCGGGATCTCGTTCTCCAGGGCGGTATTGACGGCACGGACAAAGCGCTCGCCGACCACCGAGCCCATGGAGCCACCCATGTAGGAGAACTCAAAGGCCGTGGCAACCAGCGGTACGCCCTTGACCTGTCCCATAATGGCGATCAGCGCGTCCTTCTCGCCGGTGTTCTTCTGCGCCTGGCTGATGCGGTCCTTGTACTTTTTGCTGTCCCTGAACTTCAGCACGTCCACCGGGGCGAGGTTATCGGCGATCTCGACCCTCGGTTCGGGATCGAGAAAGGTCTCCAGGCGGCGGCGTGCACCAATGCGCATGTGGTGGCCGCACTTGGGACAGACCTCCAGGTTGCGCTCCAGCTCCGCGCGATACAAAACACCGTTACAGCCCGGGCACTTGGCCCAGAGCCCCTCGGGAACTGTCTTCTTGCTTCCCCCCTCGGTTCGGATCTGGGAGGGTAAAAATTTCTTTAACCAGCTCATCGCTATGTCTATCCATCACCCGCGCCCTGCGCGGGGGCTATTTTTTTCAGTTGTCGTCCATCACCTGGCGCATCGCTCCAATAAAGCGTGCCGCCTCGGCAGGAATCTTCTCCGGCTCGTCCTTTAGTGCCTCGAAACGGCGCACCAGGGCACTGCCCACGATCACCGCATCCGCGAAGCGTGCCACATTGGCCGCCGATTCGCCATCCTTGATGCCGAAGCCGACACCCACAGGAAGCTCTGTCTTGCCGCGGATGGCATCAACCTTCTGCGCCACTTCATCCGTATCGAGATGGCTGGCGCCGGTAATACCTTTTACAGAAACATAATATACGAATCCGCTGGCCACATCACAGATTCGTGCAATACGCTCCGCCGTGGTGGTCGGTGCGATCAGGAATATCGGATCAAGCTCATGGGGCTTGAGTGCCGCCAACATCGGTCCCGCCTCTTCAGGCGGCATGTCGACCGTCAATACACCGTCCACGCCCGCCGCGGCAGCCTCTTTGGCAAAGGCCTCATAACCCATCACTTCGATGGGATTGAGATAACCCATCAGGACGACCGGGGTCTCCTGGTTGCTCTGCCGGAACTCCCGCACCATCGCCAACACGTCGTGCATGCCGACGTGATGCTCCAGCGCCCGCTCGCTGGCGTACTGGATCACCGGGCCGTCGGCCATGGGATCGGAAAACGGCACACCCAGCTCGATGATGTCGGCACCGGCCTCGACCAGGGCGTGCATGGTCGGTACGGTCACATCGGGTTGAGGATCGCCGGCTGTAATAAAGGGGATCAACGCCTTGCGTCCGCTCTCACGCAGTACGGCGAGGTATTTGGCAATACGGCTCATCGCTCCCGCCCTCCCTGGCTCACGCGAAATTCATATGTCCTATATTTCATACGTCAAAGCCCTCCAGGCGTGCGACCGTGTGGATATCCTTGTCACCGCGCCCCGACAGGCTGACCACAATGGCCTGCCCCCTGTCCATGGTCGGTGCCAGCTTGGCCGCATAGGCCAGGGCATGGCTTGATTCCAGCGCCGGGATGATCCCCTCTGTGCGGGAGAGTTCGTGGAAGGCAGCCAGGGCCTCATCGTCGGTAGCCAGGGTATAGTTGGCGCGTCCTGTGTCCTTCAGCCAGGCGTGCTCGGGGCCGACACCGGGATAATCAAGACCTGCCGAGATGGAGTGGGTACCGATGATCTGGCCGTTTTCATCCTCCATCAGGTAGGTGCGGTTACCGTGCAGTACACCGGGTTTGCCGGCACACAGCGGTGCGGCATGTTGGCCGGAGGCAATGCCGTGACCGCCACCCTCAACACCGTAGATGGCGACACCCTCGTCGGCAAGGAACGGATGGAACAGGCCGATGGCATTGGAACCACCGCCGACACAGGCCACCAGGGCATCGGGCAGCCTGCCGATCTCCTCCTGCATCTGCGCGCGGGCCTCGTGGCCGATTACCGCCTGGAAGTCGCGCACCATCGCCGGATAGGGATGCGGGCCGGCCACGGTACCGATGATGTAGAAGGTGTTGTCCACATTGGTCACCCAGTCGCGCATCGCCTCGTTGAGCGCATCCTTGAGGGTGCGGGTGCCGGAGGTCACCGCCTCGACCCGTGCACCGAGGACCTGCATGCGATAGACATTGATCTTCTGCCGCTCGATATCCTCGGCACCCATGTAGACCACGCACTCCATGCCGTAACGGGCACAGACGGTGGCCGTGGCCACGCCGTGCTGACCGGCACCGGTCTCGGCGATAACACGCTGTTTGCCCATGCGTTTGGCCAGCAGGGCCTGACCGACCGTATTGTTAATCTTGTGTGCGCCGGTATGGTTGAGATCCTCGCGCTTGAGCCAGATCTGCGCGCCACCGAGCTTCTCGCTCCAGCGCCTGGCGTGGTAGACCGGTGAGGGACGACCGACAAAATGCCTCAACTCGTAGTCGAGTTCGGCCAGAAATTCGGGATCGTTCTTGTAGCGCCCATAGGCCTCGCGCAACTCATCCAGCGCCTCCATCAGTGTCTCGGAAGCGAAGATCCCCCCGTACGGACCGAAATGTCCGTGTTCATCGGGCAGATTCAACAAATCCTGAAAGCGTGTACTTTCATTCGCCATCGGCTCTCTCTACTCCTCGCATAAATGCGGCAATCTTGTCCTGATCCTTAATACCCCGGGATGCCTCCACACCACTGCTGACATCCACGGCATAGGGCTGCACCTGGCGCACAGCCATCTCAACGTTCTCTGCACTGAGGCCACCGGCCAGCACTACGGGCTTGTCCAGCCCCTCCGGTACCCGGGCCCAGTCAAAGGCCTGTCCGGTGCCGCCGGGCAGCCCCTTCTCGTAACTGTCCAGCAGCAGGCCGCTGGCATCGTGATAGCGCTCGGCGATAGCGGCCAGATCCACGCCCTCGCGCATTCTTACAGCCTTGAGGTAGGCACGGCCGAAGCTGCGGCAGTAGTCGGGCTCTTCATCGCCGTGAAACTGCAGCAGGTCGATGGAAAGATGCTGCAATACCGCCTCTACATCGTTTCGCTGCGCGTCGACAAACAGTGCAACCTTGGTAATAAAGGGCGGCAGGGCCGCGATGACGGACGCTGCCTGCTCCATTGATACGGCACGCGGGCTGGGCGGATAGAACACCAGCCCAATGGCATCCGCTCCCATACGTGCGGCGACCACCCCGTCTTCGGGACGGGTGATGCCACATATCTTTACCCTGGTACGATTGCTACGTGCGCGAGCCATAAGAATCCGGCAGATTACCAGACCAGCGAGTCAGGGGAAAGCGAGGCGAGGCCGTATTCCTCCGGGTAGTCGACCCCGCTAAGGTACAAACCATGCGGCGGTGCCGTCACCCCGCCCAGGGTGCGGTCCCGGTACCCGAGTATCTCCCGTGTCCAGACAGGCTCCTGTTCACCGCTGCCAATCGCCATCAGCACACCGGCGATATTGCGTACCATATGGTGCAAAAAACCGTTCGCTTCCAGGTCGAGAAAGATAAACTCACCCTGCCGTGTTACATCCAGTCGGTACAGGGTGCGTATCGGGCTTTTGGCCTGGCAGGCCAGGGCACGGTAGGAGGAGAAATCATGCTCGCCCAGCAGGTGCGTTGCCGCCTCGGCCATGCGTTGTTCATCGAGCGGGCGATAGGACCAGCTGACACGGTAGGCCAGAAAGGTCGGCCGCACCGCCCGGCAATAGATGACATAACGATAACGCCTGCGCTGCGCCGAGAAACGCGCATGGAAACTTTCATCAACCGGTTTGGCCCAAAGTATGGAGACATCCTTGGGCAGGTTGGCGTTGGCGCCGAACACCCAGGAGCGCTCCGTACGCTCCACCTCGGTGTCAAAGTGGATCACCTGTCCTGTGGCGTGCACTCCGGTATCAGTCCTCCCGGCGCAAACGACGCGCACCGGGTGGTTGGCCACCTTCGAGAAAGCCGCTTCGACAACTCCCTGAACCGTGCGTTCATCGTGTTTCTGAAGCTGCCAACCGCAGTATGCGCTACCGTCGTACTCGACCCCAACCGCAATTCTCATTACAGGATTATTCCACGTTCCTCAACGACTACGCCCCACAAGGCAAAACCTTGCAGGGCGCAGTATGTACTTGCACGGACCAGGTGGCCCGCCTTAATCAGCCGATCTGCTGTAACAGGCTTTCAGCCTCTTGTTTCTGTTCGGCACTGCCTTCCTTGACCACCTCATTTAGCATCTCACGCGCACCGTCCTTGTCCTCCATTTCGATATAGGCCTTGGCCAGATCAAGCTTGGTCGCTATCTCATCCTGACCGGAGATAGCGCCCTCATCCCCCAGGTCCAGTTCGCCCATATCCATATCGAGCATCTCTTCGCCCTCGCTATCGGTGGCCGGCTCGGCATTCTCGATATCAAGCGAACCGAGATCCAGATCGCCCAGATCAAGTCCTGCCTCCTCACTGGCGCTCTCCTCGGCAGGCTCTTCAGACTCAGGCAGGGCAAAATCCCCCATATCAAAGTCCATGCCGCCTGCTTCTTCGGTTTTCTCTTCGGTTTTCACCTCAGCCGGTGCCTCCTCCGCACCCTCTGACGGCAGTTCGAAATCGATATCGAAATCCATGCCGGCCGCTTCCTCTTCAGCAGGCTTCTCCTCGGCGGCGGTTTCCTCACCGAGCGACAAATCCTGTTCCAGCGCTGACAGGTCCAGCTCCTCTTCCTGCGGCTCTTCTTCTACAGCCGCCTCAGCCGTCGGCATCTCCTCCTCAATGTCGCCAAGGTCCACACCGAGGTCGACATGGAATTCGTCTTCTTCCTGCTTGGACTCTTCGCTTTCGCCTTCCATCTCTGCGGCGAAGGCATCAAGGTCCAGTCCGATATCGAGGACTTCATCACTCATGCCCTCTGCCACATCGGTCTCGGCCTCGCCCAGCTTGCCTGCAATCTCTGCAGCGGCACTGAACAGCGGGTCATCCGGGCAGATTTCATGGCCCATGACCAGCACCTTGTTCCACATCGACTCATCCTTTTGCATGGCAATCTTTGAATCGGCTGCCAGCGCAGAGAACGAATCGCTGTTCTTGGTGCTGTGGTAAAGCTCCAGCAGTTTCATGGTCAGTTCCAGGCGATCCGGTTGATTCTGAATCGCCTCTTTCAGCAACTCTTCGGCCTGCTGATTTCGACCGTAGGCCATGTAGACATCCGCTTCGGTCAATGGATCAACCTCGCCCTCCTCCTGCAGTTTGTCTCCCATGCCGCTGGCCAGATCGCTAAGGAATGAGGTCTCGCTGCTGATACCCTCTTCCGAGCTGCCCTTCAACATGGAGGAGGTACCTCCGGTGAGAATGCTCTCCTGAAAACCGGAACCCTGGCGACGGCGGCGAATCACCACCATCAACAGCGCCAGCAGCACCACGATAACCGCACCGCCACCTGCCATATACAGCGGATCGGACAGCAGCTGATCCATGAAGCTCGGTTGCGGTTTTGGTGCGGGCTTCACCATTGCCGGCTTCTTCGGCACGGGTTTCTTGACCGGCTTTTCCGTTTTGGCAGCCTGTTCAGCCGTCATTTCCGGCTTGGCGGCTGGCTCGGCCATCTCTTTCATTGCCGGCTTGGCTGTCTTCTCGGCAGACTCAGCCATTGGCTCGGGCTCCGCCATCTCGGATTTCAGCGGCTGGGGCTCAACCTTCTCGCCGGCAGCCTGGGCTCGCAACTGGCTCTGCAGCGCGGCCAGATCATCGTCCTTCAGCTCCAGCAGGCGCTCCATGGCGGCAACCTGCTCTTCCATTTCAGTCAGGCGGTTGCGCAGTTCCTCATTCTGGCGTGACTGCGCCTCGGCACTTTCCATCGCCAGCATCAGCTCTTCTTCAAGCTGCGCCTTCTCCGCACGTCCTGTCCCCTCCTGTGAGGAGGTCTTGTCGGCATCACCCTTCGGTGAAACCAGTTTCAGGCGGGCGTCTTCTGCCGGAGCCGCGACACCGGCTGCGGAAACAGGCGCCTTGCCCGGCGTGGTGCGTCCGGCCTTCTCGGCGGCCGTCTGCTTGTAGTCCACCCAGCGCTGCTGGTGGCGCATCACCGCCTGATAGGCCTCGGCCTTACTCATCGCCGTGACCTGTGCCGGATCATCGATACGCAATACCTGGCCCTTTTTCAGCCGGTTGATATTGCCATTGATAAAGGCGTCCTGGTTCGAGTTGTACAGGGCCATCATCACCTGGTTGATGGAAACGGAACTGTCGGCGCGCATCTTCCTGGCGATCCCCCACAGCGTGTCATCGGCCTTCACCGGACCGTAGACAAGCTCGCCATCTGCCGCCATCGGTGCTGACGGTGCGACATACGAGGTACCGGGCAGCCGTGCTGGTGCACTCGCTGCTGTCTCTGCCTGCTGCGCCGCAGGTGCAGGAGCAGCAGCCTGCGCACTGGGGGCTGTAACCTGTGGTTGTGTCGCCTTGGTCATCTGCGGAGGATCAAGCAGCACGGTGTATTCGCGCAGCAAACGACCTGAACGCCAGTTCACCTCGAGGACAAAGTCAATGAAGGGTTCGCGAATCGGTTTTTTGCTGGTCACTTTAACGAAATAAGTGCCATCCGCCTTCTGCTCCAGTGCAAAACGCAGGAACATCAGATAGGCGGGGCGATCTACGCCCAGCTTGGTAAATGTTTCGTAGGAGGCCAGTTCGATGGTGAGATGGTCAATAATATCAGGCTCGGCAGACAGCAGCTCGATGTCCGCATCCATGGGCTGATTTAGCGCCGAATGGAGTTTGATATCCCCTAATCCCAATCCCCATGCCGTCAACGGTACTGACAGGACCAGTGCAATGATAGACCTAGCAAGCTTCCGCACCTTTTGAGCTCCCTTTTCTTTGGCTTACCCGCCCATACACCCGAATAATACTGTATTTTGCGTAGGGATTTGGGCCTGAAACTTATCACACAGCTTTAGCTGTTGCGACTAACTATAAATCATATATAGCATTTTACCAACTATCAACACTTTTACGAGCATCACATTTTCTGGTATTTCATGCCCGTAAAACCCAGCTAAAACAGGCCATTGACCCAATATGGGATCAATGGCCTGTCAGCGGAGTGCAAATTATCGGTGAGCAGCTACTGCTCGAGCAATATGCGCAGCATGCGACGCAGCGGCTCGGCCGCACCCCACAACAACTGGTCGCCCACCGTAAAGGCGGAGAGATACTCCGGCCCCATGGTGAGCTTGCGCATACGCCCGACCGGAACGGTCAGCGTGCCGGTCACGGCGGCAGGCGTGAGGTCGGTCATGGTCACCTCACGGTCATTCGGCACCACCTTCACCCAGTCGTTATGGCTGGCGATGATATCGTGAATCTCGTCCAGCGGCGCATCCTGGGTCATCTTGATGGTCAGCGCCTGGCTGTGACAGCGCATCGCGCCGATGCGCACACAGATGCCGTCAATCGGGATCTGGCTGTCGGAACGGCCGAGGATCTTGTTGGTCTCCACCTGTGCCTTCCACTCCTCCTTGGACTGCCCGGAGTCGAGCTGCACGTCGAGCCAGGGAATAAGCGATCCGGCCAGCGGCACGCCCCACTTGTCCTTGGGGTAGGCATCGGAGCGTAGGAAGTCGGAGAGCTTCTTGTCGATGTCGAGGATGGCGCTGGCCGGGTCGTCATTCAGGTCCTTCACCTCGTTATTGATGGCCCCCATCTGCCTGATCAGCTCACGCATGTTCTGGGCACCGGCGCCGGAGGCAGCCTGGTAGGTCATGGGGGAGATCCACTCCACCAGTCCTTTTTCGAACAGACCGCCGATGGCCATCAGCATCAAGGAGACGGTACAGTTGCCGCCGACGTAGGTTTTGACGCCGCCCGCCAGGCCGTCCTGGATGACGTTCTTGTTGACCGGGTCGAGCACGATGATCGACTCGTCGACCATGCGCAGGGTGGAGGCCGCATCGATCCAGTAGCCGTCCCAGCCCGCCTTTCGCAGCTCGGGGTAGACCGCCTTGGTGTAGTCGCCGCCCTGACAGGTGACGATCACGTCCATCGCCTTCAGCTCATCGATGTTTTTGGCATCCTTCAGCGGCGGTACATCCTTGCCCACATCGGGGCCGGGCTGGCCGGCCTGCGAGGTGGTGAAGAAAATCGGCTCGATATCGGCAAAATCATTCTCATCACGCATGCGCTGCATCAGCACCGAGCCGACCATACCGCGCCATCCGACCAGACCTACACGTTTCATACAAACCTCCAAAACAAATTAACGCAAAGGGCGCAAAGACGCAGAGAACGCAAAGCGTTTGATGCAGATACTCTGTATCAATGAGTTACCCGCGCCCCAATACCCAGTTGTGTATTTAAAGCCAGTGTGCAAAAGCGCAAACACGGTAATATCAGGCACCATCAACAAAAACTTTTGCGCCCTTAGCGTCTTTGCGATCTCTGCGTTTAAAATCTTTTACCTGTTCATCTCTGCGACGACCGCATCGCCCATGCCGCTGCAGCTGACCTCGGTACAGCCCTCGGTCCAGATATCGACGGTGCGGATGCCTTGTTTCAATACATCCTTCACCGCCGTCTCGATACGCCTAGCATTGGCCTCGTCACCAAAGGTATAACGCAGCATCATAGCAACCGAGAGGATGGTGGCAAGGGGATTGGCCTTGTCCTTGCCGGCGATATCGGGGGCGGAACCGTGGATCGGCTCGTACATGCCCTTGTTGTTCTGGTCGAGCGAGGCCGAGGGCAGCATGCCGATGGAACCGGAGAGCATCGAGGCCTGGTCCGAGAGGATATCGCCGAAGATGTTACCGGTAACAATCACATCGAACTGCTTGGGCCACTTGACCAGCTGCATCGCCGCGTTGTCGACGTACATGTGCGTCAGTTCCACCTCGGGGTAGTCCTTCGCCACTTCCAGCACCACCTCTCGCCACAGTTCGGAGCACTCCAGCACATTGGCCTTCTCCACCGAACACAGGCGTTTGTCACGCTTCATCGCGATATCGAAGGCGACGCGGGCGACACGGCGCACCTCGCTCTCGGAGTAGAGCATGGTGTTGAAACCAACGCGTTCACCGTTACGCTCCTCGATGCCGCGCGGCTCGCCGAAATAGACATCACCGGTCAGCTCGCGCACGATCATGATATCGAGCCCCGCGACCACCTCCGGCTTCAGGGAGGAGGAGTCGGCCAGCTCCTCGTAGAGCAGCGCCGGGCGCAGGTTGGCAAACAGGTTCAGTTCCTTGCGAATACGCAGCAGGCCGCGCTCGGGACGCAACGGACGCTCCAGCTTGTCGTACTCGGGACCGCCGACGGCACCGAGCAGCACCGCATCGGCCTCGCGGGCCAGCTTCAATGTGGCCTCGGGCAGCGGATCGCCGGCCGCATCGTAACCGGCCCCGCCGATCGGCGCCTCTTCCATCTCGATATCGAGGCCATCGGCCTTCAGAACATCGAGTACCTTGACCGCCTGGGCGACGATCTCCGGACCGATACCGTCACCGGGCAACACTGCAATCTTCTTGCTCATATCAATACTCCGAAATCAACGCAGAGCCCGCAAAGGCGCGGAGAATGCTGAGAAATTGCTCATTAAACAACCCCTCTGAATATTTTCGTGGATCTGCGATATCAACTTTCATTTAAGTAACAGCTCTACTTTGCGGACTCTGCGTCTCAGCGCTCTCCGCAAACCTAAAACAACCACGGTGCCTCGTTTTTACGACGCTCCTCGTAGGCCCTGATCTCGTCCACATGCTGCAAGGTCAGGCCGATGTCGTCCAGGCCGTTAATCAGGCAGTGTTTGCGGAATGCATCAACATCGAACGCAATGTGCTCGCCGGAGGGCGTGGTGATGTCCTGAGCCTCCAGGTCCACCGTCAGCTGATAGCCCTCGTTGGCCTCGACCGCCTTGAACAAACCATCGACCACCTCGGCATCGAGCACGATGGGCAGGATGCCGTTCTTGAAGCAGTTGTTGAAAAAGATGTCGGCAAAGCTCGGCGCAATGATCACCCGAAAACCGTAGTCGAGCAATGCCCACGGCGCATGTTCGCGGGACGAGCCGCAGCCGAAGTTATCGCGCGCCAGCAGAATTTGCGCCCCCTGATAGCGTGACTGATTGAGCACGAAGTCGGGGTTCAACGGCCGCTGACTGTTGTCCATGCCCGGCTCACCGTGATCCAGATAGCGCCACTCGTCAAAGGCGTTCGGTCCGAAACCGGTGCGCTTGATCGACTTCAGGAACTGTTTGGGAATGATCGCGTCGGTATCGACATTGGCGCGGTCCAGCGGCGCAACAATCGCCTGCAGTGTTTCAAATTTATCCATATCTTTTTAAGACCTCAGTTAAACGCAGAGCGCGCGGAGCCGCAAAGCACGCAGAGAAAGTTATTTACACAATAACTTTGCGTCCTCAGCGCCTTTGCGTTCTTTGCGTTACTACTCCCAATCACGGACATCGGTGAAGTGTCCCTTTATCGCGGCAGCAGCCGCCATCGCCGGACTGACCAGATGGGTCCGCCCATCCTTGCCCTGGCGCCCCTCGAAGTTGCGGTTCGAGGTCGAGGCGCAGCGCTCACCCGGTTCAAGACGGTCGGCATTCATCGCCAGGCACATGGAACAGCCCGGCTCGCGCCACTCAAAACCGGCCTCGATAAAGATCTTGTCCAAACCCTCCTGCTCGGCCTGCTGCTTGACCAGCCCCGAGCCGGGCACCACCAGGGCCTGCTTGACGCTGTCGGCCACCTTGCGTCCCTTGGCCACCGCCGCCGCCGCACGCAGGTCTTCAATACGCGAGTTGGTGCAGGAGCCGATAAACACCTTGTCGACCGCGATATCGCTAATCGGGGTGCCCGCCTCCAGTCCCATGTAGGCCAGTGCGCGGCGCATGCCCTCGGCCTTCACCGCGTCGTGTTCTTCATCGGGGTTCGGCACCGCGGCATCGATGGCGACCACCATCTCGGGCGAGGTCCCCCAGGTAACCTTGGGCCTGAGGCTCGCCGCATCGATATTCACCACGCGGTCAAACTCGGCATCGTCATCGCTGTGCAGGTCGAACCAGGCGGTGACCGCCTTGTCCCAGTCGTCGCCCTTCGGTGCATAGGGACGGCCGTAGACATATTCGATGGTCTTCTCATCCGCTGCAACGATACCGGCCCGTGCCCCGGCCTCAATGGCCATGTTGCATACCGTCATGCGCCCTTCGATTGACAGTTCCTGTATCGCCTGGCCGCCAAACTCGATGGCGTAACCGGTACCGCCGGCGGTGCCGATCTCGCCGATGATCGCCAGCACGATGTCCTTGGCGGTCACGCCCGGTCCCACCTCGCCGTTGACCGAGATCAGCATGGTCTTCGACTTTTTCTGCACCAGGCACTGGGTGGCCAGCACGTGCTCGACCTCGGAGGTGCCGATACCGAAGGCCAGCGCGCCAAAGGCGCCGTGGGTGGAGGTGTGGGAGTCGCCACAGACCACGGTCATGCCGGGCAGCGTGGCCCCCTCTTCCGGCCCGATGACATGGACAATGCCCTGACGGATATCGTCCATCTTGAATTCGGTAATGCCGAACTCCCGGCAATTACTGTCCAGGGTCTCCACCTGGGTACGTGAGACGGGATCGGCAATCCCCTTGGAGCGGTCGGTGGTCGGGACATTGTGATCCGGGGTCGCCACCACCGTGTCGGTGCGCCAGAGCTTTCTGCCGGCAATGCGCAAGCCCTCGAACGCCTGGGGCGAGGTCACTTCGTGGACCAGATGACGATCGATATAGATCAGTGCGGTGCCGTCCTCGTCGGTGCGCACCACGTGGGCATCCCACAATTTCTCGTAAAGCGTCTTTCCTGCCATCGTTCCATCCTCTTTTAACTGATGGAGAGTCTAGCCAAGCACCTCCCATTACACAAATTCATATTTTTCATATATTCTATTCCATATAGTTTTAGCATTTGACGTTCCCCATACAGCATGGATACATGATGGATATTGCAGAACTGCAGGCCTTTCTGGCCGTCGCCGAAACCGGCTCCTTCTCCCAGGCCGCCGAGCGGCTGTTTCTGACCCAGCCGGCCATCAGCAAGCGCATCGCCCTACTGGAGGACGAGCTCGACAACCGCCTGTTCGACCGCTTCGGCCGGCACATCGAGTTGACCCAGGCGGGCAAGGCGCTGCTGCCCCGTGCCCAGCGCATTCTCGACGAGCTGCGCGACACCCGGCGCGCCCTGGCCAACCTGAGCGGCCATGTCGCCGGTCAGCTGAGTGTTGGCACCAGCCACCATATCGGCTTGCACCGCCTGCCCACGCTGCTGCGCGAATACCGCGCCGCCTACCCGGACGTGGAACTCGACCTGCAGTTTCTCGGCTCCGAGGATGTCATCAACCGCGTGGAGAGCGGCGAACTGGAACTGGGCATCGTCACCCTGCCGCCAAAAAGCCCGCCCCACCTTGAAAGCGAGGAGATCTGGCCGGATCATCTGATCATGGTGTGTGCCGTCGACCATCCGCTGGCCGCGGCCGGCGCGGATATCGAACAGCTCAACCGCTACCCGGCCATACTGCCCGGGACCGGCACCTACACCCGTGCGCTCATCGACACCGCCCTGGCCAAGCAGGGGATCACCCCGCGGGTCGATCTGTCGACCAATTACCTGGAGACCATCAAGATGCTGGTCACCGTCGGGATGGGATGGAGCATCCTGCCGGCTACCATGCTGGATGAGGAGCTCAAGGAGATACGCATCGGCGAACTGGATATCGGTCGCAGCCTAGGCATCGTCAAGCACCGGGCACGCTCACTTTCCAATGCGGCTACAGAGCTGATAAAACTGCTGAAACAGTCATAGCGGCACGCCCGCTGCTGCCACGCACTAAAAACCGGATGACCATGCCCGCGGCCCACAGCGACAATACAAGG
This sequence comes from Thiohalomonadaceae bacterium, assembly GCA_041547565.1. Lineage (GTDB taxonomy): Bacteria > Pseudomonadota > Gammaproteobacteria > Thiohalomonadales > Thiohalomonadaceae > JBFEUI01. The sequence continues at coordinate 12,685 of JBFEUI010000005.1, read as the reverse complement.
AGAATACTGGGACAGTGGTACGCCGACCCACTGTCTGCGGAGACGGCCCGTGCCTGCCTCGCCCGGGCCACGCAGCGCCGGCAGACCCGGTTTCGCCGGGGGGCCTCGTGCATCAGCTGCGAGCTGGCAGAGATGATCGCCCGCTTCTGGCTGGGTGAATCCGTTGACGACCGCTACCAGCGCCTCAGCCACCGCTGCCGCACCAGCCACCGCGGCAAGGCCCTTGTCGAGCTTGTCTACGGCCAGCTGCTCATCAGCCGCCGTCTCGACGGCGCCTGGCTACACCTGGACACCGGTTTCGAGGAGGCACGGCTGCTGTTCGCGCCGGCTGACTACTTCATGGTGCTGCAGCGCCACCAGCAGCTCAGGCACCTGCCGCTCGGCACCGAGCCGCTCCAACCAGAGCCCCTGTCCCACCTGCTGACCAGCGCGCGGGTCATCGAGCAGCTGGAAAAAAGCGCCGGCATAAAGACACCCAGACAGGGCACGCACCGGGACACCTTCGACTGAAAACAGGCGGCCCTCCCCGTTGATTGTTCTCAAAATGTTCTCTATCCTTTAATGAAAACATTCAGAGAACATTCTCATGCTCACACGACAGCAACAAAACGCCCTTGAGTCCATCCGCGACTACACACAGCGGCACGGCCACGCCCCCACGCTGGAGGAGATCGGCGCAGCGATTGGTGTCAGTTCGCGCGGCGCCGTGCACCGCCTGGTGCAGACCCTCGTCGACAAGGGCTACCTGTTTCGCGAGTCCTCCAGCTGGCGCTCGCTGCGGCTCACCGAGCAGCAGGACAACCGCACCCTCCCCCTGCTCGGGCGCATCGCCGCCGGACAACCAATCGAGGCGATCCCCGGCGAGGAGACCCTCGACCTGAGCGAGTTTCTGCTGGGGCCGCGGCGCTACGCCCTGCGTGTGGTGGGTGATTCGATGACCGGCATCGGCATCCTCGACGGGGACACGGTTGTCGTCGAACATGCCGATACCGCACGCAACGGCGAGATTGTCGTGGCGCTGATCGACGGCGAAGAGGCGACCCTCAAACGCCTTAACCGGCGCAGGGACGGCACCATTGAACTGATCGCCGAGAATTCGGCGATCCCGCCGATGGTCTACCCGGCCTCCCGCGTACGCATCCAGGGCGTGGTGGTCGGCCAGCTGCGCAGCTACCGCTGATGAATACCCATCCCTGGGAGCGCGCCATCATCCTGGTGGACATGAACGCCTTCTTCGCCTCGATTGAGCAGAAGGACCACCCCGAACTGGAGGGACGGGCCATCGGCATTACCAATGGCGCGACCGGCACCTGCATTATCACCTGCTCCTACGAGGCACGCGCCCACGGCATCAAAACCGGCATGCGGCTGAAAGAGGCCCGGGCCCTGTGCCCCGGGTTTATCCAGGTGCCGGCACGGCCGCAGCGCTATGCCCGGGTCTCCACCGCCATCATGGATGCCCTGAGCGCAATCACCCCCGATGTGGAGGTCTTCTCCGTTGACGAGGCCTTTCTTGATGTGACCCGCTGCCAGAGGCTGCACGGCACACCCGCGCAGATCGGACAGCGCGTCAAACAGCTGGTGTTCGATACCGCCGGCATCCTCTGCTCGGTGGGGGTGTCGGGGGACAAGACCACCGCCAAGTGGGCGGCCAAACAGAACAAGCCCGATGGCCTGACCGTCATTCCGCCCTGGGAGGCAGCGGCACGGCTCGAACCGGTGCCGGTAACGGAACTGTGCGGCATCGCCCGCGGCGTCGGCCGCTTTCTCGCCGAGCGCGGGGTGCACCGCTGCGGCGACATGGCGGCGCTGCCCGTCAGCGAGCTGGGCCGCCGCTTCGGCAACGTCGGGCGGCGCATCTGGCTCATGGCGCAGGGGCTGGACCCCACCCGTGTGGAAACGCGCGTGGCCTCGCCCAAAAGCATCGGTCACGGCAAGGTAATGCCGCCGGATACCCGCGATGAGCAGGTCATTCTCACCTACCTGGAGCACATGAGCTTCAAGGTCGGCACCCGCCTGCGCCGCCACGGCCTGGTGGCACAGCACTTTTTCATCGGCCTGCGTTCTGTCGCGCACGGCTGGTTCGGCGGCCACTACCGCACGGCAACGGCCACCGATGACGGCGCGGCGGTGATGACGCTGGCCCGCCGCATGCTGGAGGAGCAGTGGGACGGCAACGGCGTCAGCCAGGTGCAGATCACCGCCCTCGACCCGCGCGCCGCGGCAGGACAACTGGAGCTGTTCGATGCACCACAACCGGCAGACCGGCGACAGTGCAGCAACGCGGTCATGGATCATATCAATGTACGCTACGGCGAATGCTCGCTCACCCCGGCACGCCTCATCAACCGCTCGAACATGCCCAACGTCATCGCCCCGGCATGGCAGCCCCACGGCCACAGGCAAACCATCTGACATGTGCGGCGGGGTCTATTACAGCTTCGGCGGGCAGGATGTTCGCGTCTACTTCCCCAACCCGCAGGCCGCGCTGCCGGTAAGAAAAAGGGACGGCAGCAAAATACTTTTGCCCTGGGGGCGGCGCAAGACACAACCGGGTGCGTTGCCGCTTGGCGGCTGGGCACGCCTGGAGTCGGTGCGTGCGGGACGCTGGGATAAATGGTTCCCGCTGCCGGTCAAGCTGCCCGTTAAAAGTTTCATGGAAAAAGACATCGAGGAGAACAGCCACTGGTATGACCTGACCAGGGGAAAATACATCCAGGGACTGGTCGCGCGCTCGAACGGTGAACAACGCGTGTATGTCATCACCGTGGAGCCGGTCATGAACGATGCGGTGCATCCGCGCTGGCCAAGGATAGTGTGCTAGAAGCCAGAGAAAAATTACCCCTTAGCATTTATACACACAGCAGGCATCAACAGTTAAAAGGGCTGATTCCCATCCATAGCTTTCTATGGAAACGTATTATTGGGAAGTCCACCTCTACATCGTTAACAATAACCGGGGGAACTCGAAGCTCTATCGTCTCACTGTTGTTGTCTGGAACGGAGATGTGAACGTCAAAATACTTATAGCGAGGAGGTGACTTATATTTACTGTAGTCCGGATATGGGGTACTGGACGATTCGATATTATCATCTCGATTTACAGCAATAGTAATATCAGAATATTGTTTGTCATTGTCCACATCATAAACAACGAATCGCTCAGATAAAAAATGGATCTTATGCCAGGCAGGAGGACCAAGTGAAAGCGACAGATTGATTCGTTTGCCTGAAAAGTTTGAATATGCGGATACGGGAAGTGAAGAAAATATCGAATCACCAACAACAAAAGCAACACGATTTTTTACGGGAACACATGACCCGGCCTGCAACTTCCCCCCTTCAACGGAAGGCTGGTAATAGACAGTGGCATTGGGCACGCACCCCTGTAAAAACACCAACACAAAAAGGCACCCTGAGATATGACGGCATTTTCCGTTCATTGTGGTTTCTTATGACCGATTCAACATAACGCGTATCTTTAAATAACTTTGCCGGTACCACCTATCAAGCATACATCTTTACAATGCCAAAGCAGATCTATCGCCCTTTTTCATTCTATGCACTTTTCACTATTTATGCCGCCCTGTCCAAAGCAGACGCAAGCCTTGCCACCCCGTCACTGATTTGTTGCTCCCCGACGGAAGAATAACCCAGTATCAGGATGCGATCGCTGATATCACTATACCCGACATTACAGGCCGCGGCGGATTCCAGGGAGTAGACACCCACGCCGACATCCTGTGCGATCTTCTGCACATCCCTCGCCGTCGGAAAACTTTCCGGCAGATGCCATACGATGTGCATGCCGCCGTCCATGCCGGACAAACGCACCTCACCAAAATGCTCACGTAATGCATCCACAAGACAGTCGCGTCGGGTAAGATAGGTATGCCGGATATTCCGCAGGTGCGTCGTATAACTGCCATTGGCGATAAAGTCTGCCAGGATTGCCTGATCCAGCCAGGAGTGACCGTTGTCCATCAGCGCCTTGACAGTCCTTGCCGGCTCGATGAGTTCACCGGGCACGACCAGATAACCCAGCCTGAGACCCGCACCGATCGATTTGGAGAAGGTACCCAGGTAGATGACACAACCATGCCGGTCCTGGCCGGCAACGGCCGTCAGCGGCGAACCATGGTGACGGAAGTCACTGTCATAATCGTCTTCAACGATATAGGCGCCAGCCTCCCACGCCCATTCCAGCAGGCGTATGCGACGTTCCAGCGTCAAGGTGACGCCCATCGGGTATTGGTGTGAGGGCGTAACATAGGCCAGACTGACCCGAGCGGTCGGCAGTTTTGCAACCACGATGCCCTCATTATCGACCGGTACCGGATTGAGCTGCGCGCCGTAACTTTCGAACACATAGGCTGCACCCTGATAGCAGGGGCACTCGGTCACAACCGGCGTACCCTCCCTGACAAGCAGGCGCGAAACCAGGTTAAGCGCCTCCTGGCTTCCGTTCACAATGATGACCTGTTGCGCTGTTGCGTCGATGCCCCGTGCGGGAGCCAGGTAGTCGGCGATCGCCTGTCGCAATTCAAGGATACCTGCCGGATCGGAATACTCGGTCAGCCTTGAACCTGCGAGTGACAGGTGGTGCAGCATCAAGCGTCGCCAGCTTTTTGTGGGGAAGGAGTGGGGATCGGGACGCCCCACCCAGAAATCGATTGCAAGTTTGTGGTGATTGGGATTAACCACGGCCTGGGCCTGTCCACGGAACAGTACCGGATGGCGAGATGCCTGCTGCTCCCCCGCCAGCTGATCATGCTGTTTTAGATCCGACAACACCAGGGAACGCTCGGGAATGTCGGCGTTCACGAAGGTGCCGACAGTTTTTTGTGTGAAAATGTAGTCTTCGGCGATCAGGCGATCATAGGCGCGCACAACAGTGTTTCTTGACACGCCCAACTGCTCACTCAACGCCCTGGTCGAGGGGAGCGATGTGCCAGGTTTCAGTTGTCCGCGCAGGATCTGCCGGCGAATCGATTCAAAGATCTGATTCTGTAGAGATTGCCCATCCAGGGGTTCGAGATCAATCGCTATCTGCATGATTCATCATTCCATCGCGCCTGTGCCCTGTCCCTTGTATTCACGCATCCTCACACAGGCTGTATTTGGACTTGTTCTGTCAACGGCGTGAGACTGGCCCGGACCCATTAAGCATAGTTCATCGCTCCAAACCTTGTATCCACGAGCGACTGCATAACAGACGGGACAGCGTGTCACTGCTCGATGGACCAACTCTCTTGTCGCTGACTGGTCCCACTGGCACCCACAAATTTTCACCGTGCGGTTCTTTATCCCGTAACAGCCATGAACTTAACTAAAGAAAAGGAGGAATCGTATTGGCGGAAAGGTTTCAACCGGCAATTCGTGTCGCACACGCGTAGCTGCCTACCATGCCGACATAGGAACCGGATTAGTTCTCAGGTGTACCTTATGGTTAAGACAGTAACAGACAAACAGACCATGCAAGCTACCGACAACATCGAATGCAAACTGCCATTCAAGTGTCGCATGTTGTGTCTGTCGCTGAGTGGCGGGGTGCTTCTACTTATTATTGACTACCTGCTCTACCGCATGGGTTATATCTCGATGGAAGTAGCCATCTGGGCGGCAACAGGCGTATTTATTGCGGCGGCAATCTACGAGTCGTTTCTGATCTCCCTGGTTACACGACACATGTTAAAACACTTGTGACAAGTGCCCAGGACACCCATCAAACCCAGCAAGGGATGCGGTTTCATCAGTCGCTATACCCTCCACAGCCCTGGCTAGCCCTCCCCGGAAAGAAGTCGGCTGTAGCGATCGAGATAATACTGCAGATAGCCGGAAGCATTTTTGTCACCAAACCTGACCTTCGCCGCTTCCAGCAATTCAACCGCCTTGCGACGATCACCCCTCTGCCAATAGGCATTGCCCAGTGATGCATACAGCGACGCCAACTTGTATGGCGCCGTCTCAGCTTCACGGGCTTCCAGGAAGCGGGTAATGAGTTCGATCGACCTGTCGTAATCACCATTGGCGTTATAGTTTGAAGCTGCCCGTGAAACGAGGCCCGCTGTGCTGTCCCCCGGCCGACAGCCAACGCAATAGTCTGTTCTGTGCTTATGGTTGAAATAGTGGGCAACGCCAAACTCCGCCGCCATGAGGACGATCTCCCTATCCTCCTCAAGGCTGGCGATCATGTTGAGACATGAGGCCACAAGATCATTATCGTCGGTATGCGCCACGATGGACAGATAACAGCGTTTGATAATCTCGCGCCGTGACTCGAGCCCGTCCCGGGCATAATTAATCTTCGGCCACACCGAAACGATGTCGCTATGGGTGTCAAACAGGTAGCGCGGCTGGGACACATTGTCCCACCAGTCCGGTAGCGGAACATTGAACTCAAACTCGGCACGCAGGTGTGACTGGCGTTGTTCCTGACTTGCGCGCGCCTTTACCTCGGCCTCCCCAGCCTGGTGCTGCTGGTACTGGCCGTAGCCGTAATACACACCGGTAACGGTTGCAGGCACCATTATGACGAGGAAAATATTTTTCCAGGTCTGGCTGCCGGCCCTGCTGACGACAGCTTTCTGCTGCCGCTCTATTCGACGGACTCTCGTGCGCAACACAAGCAGCCCGAGAATGAACACGCCTGCCAGGCCATAGTAGATGTAATACCGGTTACCAAGCGGGTCCGTGATGCGAAAGCGGTACTGCGGCATATACGAACCGCCGGTATCGTGCAGTGAGAAGTTCCCCACCATCTCGCCGTTTTTGACCGCCGTAATGCGAAACAGGTAGTACTCATCCGCGCGGTTGGCCGGCAGTGTTTCTGTAACCTGCATCGCGTTGGTTTGTCTGTAGATTAGGCGGCTCATCCCGCCCTTGTTGCAGTTCGCCCTCCACAGCGTGTAGTGGTAGATAACATCCGGTGCCAGGGGGTGCCAGGCAAATTCAACCTTCGTCTCGGGCAGGATGCTTGCGAGCGGTACCTCGAAATAAGGCTTTTTACCGCAGGGTCCGCCGATTCCGTCAACCGCAGCGTTGTTGTCTGCCGGTGCTGTCATGTTGATCAGCTTTTGCATGGAGACCCTGAGCGGCTTGCTTCCCGTCTGTTGGCCCACACTGAACTGATAATAGCGATGATAGTCGCCGGGGCGGCGCGGCGGGTTCGCCGCATTCTCATCGACGGAGACATTGAGTCCGTAGCGGCCGGGGGGAAGGCGGTCTATCCAGTAGCGGCCATTTTCATCACGGGAAAAATGGCAGCGAATATACTCGCTTTGCTTCTCATCGTAACAACTTGCCTCGACCTGCGCGGCAAACGTCACAGGCTCACCGAGGTAGCTGAACAGCACCTGCTGTCTGGCAACCGGGTCGGCCTCTGCCATAATCGGCTGCGCGACAAGCAGACACACCGCGCCGGTGAGAACGGACAAAAGAATTTTACAAAGCGGTACAGGCCGCAGCATGACATTCACTGGGATTATCCATTATTTGTATTGTCGTTAATCCGCTGGCATAGATTGTGTGCCCGGGTGTATTCCCAATACCTGATCACCCGGGCACAACACCAAGCTGTATGAGGCGGTTCGCCATCACTTTCAGTAGTTCCTGGCTAGGGCAGTTGTACGCTGTGCTTGAACGGCACCTTCACGAGGTTGTTGCCGTTGTCGATATAGATACGCAGCTTGCCCCTGTGCGGCAGCATGCGCTTGTAGCTCAGACCCATGTTGATTGTGCCCTTCTCCTTGCTGTGCGAGAAGCTCCTGCTCTGCACCTCCATGCGTTCACCCTGGTCGTTATACAACTCCACGTTGAGCAGTCTTCCCTGCTTGTCACTGGCCATGATGGTCAAATCGGAGTGCCCGCCGAAACCAAAGGCACCTTTGAACGCCTCGACAAATATCTCGGAAAACGCATTACCAAGTGCGGCACCCATGTCCTCAATTTCGCGTTTTTCCTTTCTGGCTTTCTGTTTTTCCGCCTTTATCTTCTCCTGCATATCAATCAGGTCATCCTTGGTCATAAAGGAGAGCTCGATACCGTATTTCTGCAACAGCTTGTGCTGGATGGTGCTGCCCGACTTGTCCAGGTAGTTGTCGATCTCGATCACATCACCGGGCGCACCCACGTAGGCCTCCGTGTAGCCTTCTACAAATAGCGTCCTGGCGCTTCTCGGGGGAACGCCGGTGCGTTGCCAGAAACGGTGCTTTGAGTTTTTTCTGTCATTGTCGCTGAGATAATCGACGCGCCAGATCCTCGGATAGCTGTCATCCCGGCTTGAGTTGCGGGCAGGCACCGGTCCCTGGTCGGTCTCCACCCTGCTGAAGCTGGGCTTGTACACCCACTGCAGTTGCTTTACCCCTTCACCGCGCAGGTAGAGATTGACATCCATGAAATTCCAGTTCGACTCCGGCTTGGTGCTCAGGTTGATCTGGGCCTCATCAAAATCCACTCTTAACTCTGATTTGGCCTGTACCTGGCTGAAAAACAGCAGTGTCATCACAAGAACCATATAGCGCATCGTCTTCTCCCTGGTTGTTTTTAGTTGATGTTGAATTGGGCATTCATGCCTTATACCGATTCATTACATGAAACAAATCGGGTAGCGGTGGATTGGGATACAGCAGCAGGTATCCTGCGTTTGAGGATGCTGACAGTATCCTCATTGCTTTGGTGTAAAAATCAGGCGGCTAGCAGTCAGGAGGGGACTCTGTTTCAGCTTCCAATGCCGTGCCATTAATTTCCTTGCTTTTTATGTGTATTTAGGATGAGTCTACCAGCAACGCTGAGGCTATGTGAAGGGGTGAAACTCAAGAGTTACACCGTCATCGCAGTATCAGTCCGTTCAGTTTTTATGCGGCATCCCTTTCGCTCCAGCGCCAGGCGACGGCCAGCGCGATGAAGCTCGCCACCGCGGCAAGGTAGTAGGTGGCCGGTCCGCCCAGCGCCTCCCAGGTCATGCCGCTGTAGTAGGAACCGACCGCACCGCCTGCACCGAAACTGAGACTGCTATAGAGCGCCTGTCCCCTGCCCTGGTGGCGGCCGGTGAAGTAGCGGTGAAACAGGGCAATGGCCACGGCGTGGAACACCCCGAAGCTTGCCGCGTGCAGGCACTGGGCCAGCAGCACCACCGTCATCTGCTCGGGATAGAGGCCGGTCAACAGCCAGCGGAGCGTGGTCAACAGCAGCGCCGCCAGCAGCAAATTGCGTAAACCGAACCAGGGCACCAGGCGATGCATGACGAGAAATATCCCCACCTCGGCGATCACCCCCAGTGCCCACAGCTGCCCGATCAGGCTGCGGCTGTGGCCGTAGTCCTCCATGTAGATGGTGTAGAAGGTGTAATAGGGCCCGTGACTGACCTGCATCAGGAAACAAACCGTCATCAGCGCGATCACCTCGGGACGCTTTAACAGGCTGAGCAGGTGGAGCTGCTCGGTTTCATGGGGCGGCTGGCCGCGCTCCGGCACCACCAGACTGGCCAGCCAGATCCCGACGAACAGCAGCAGCAGAATCGGTGGCAGCACGCCGGCCCCGAAACGGTCCAGCACCGGACCGAGCAGCGCCACCGTGAGAATAAAGCCGATGGACCCCCACAGGCGGATGCTGCTGTAGCGGTGCGCCTGCTCGCCCAGGTGGGTCAGGGTGTTGGCCTCGAACTGCGGCAGCGAGGCGTTCCAGAAAAAGCTGAACAGCACCATCACCGCAGCCAGCGACCAGTAGCCGCTGGCGATAAACACCCCGGCAAAACAGAGGACGGCAAGCAGCGCCCCCCAGCGCACCACCGCCATGCGCTGCCCGGTGTGGTCGGCGATCCAGCCCCAGATGTTCGGCGAGACGATCTTGGTCGCCATGATCAGCGCCATCAACTGGCCGATTTGCAGCGCGGAGTAGCCCTCGTGCTTGAGGTAGAGCGACCAGTAAGGCACCAGGGCGCCCAGGCTGGCGAAGTAGAACAGGTAGAAGTTGGACAGGCGCCAGTACGGCATTACAACTCAGATACAAGTAACAAGATACAAGTTTGTTTTACTGAGCTTGAAGAAACCGCTGAGGCTTCAATGAGCCCCTCACAATAAAAATACTTTGTATCTTGCATCTTTTCTCTTGTATCTAAACTTCAATGTCAAAGATAACTTAAACAGATGCCGGAATAACTGGTGTTTCCGATTTAACATCCATGTTTTGTGCCCGATGACGCAGATAGTGATCGGTCAGCACGATGGCCATCATCGCCTCGGCAATCGGCGTGGCGCGGATACCGACGCAGGGATCATGACGACCCTCGGTCACCACCTCGATAGGCTCGCCGGCCAGGTTGACGCTGCGCCCCGGCAGGCGCAGTGAGGAGGTCGGCTTCATCGCGATGGCGGCGGTGATCGCCTGGCCCGAGCTGATGCCGCCGAGGATGCCGCCGGCATGGTTGGAGAGAAAACCCTCCGGGGTGATCTCGTCGCGGTGCTCGGTGCCCTTCTGCTCGATACAGTCGAAACCGGCGCCGATCTCCACGCCCTTGACCGCATTGATGCTCATCAGCGCGTGGGCCAGGTCCGCATCGAGGCGGTCGAAAATCGGCTCACCCAGACCGGGCGGCACACCGTCGGCCACCACGTTGACACGCGCACCGATGGAGTTGCCCTCCTTGCGCAGCGCATCCATGTAGGCCTCCATCTGCGCCACCTTGCCGGCGTCGGGACAGAAGAAGGGGTTGTTGCCCACCTCGTTCCAGTCGAAATCCTCGATCGCGATGGGGCCGAGCTGCGACAGGTAGCCGCGCACCGTGATGCCCTTGCTTGCCAGAAATTTCTTGGCGACACCGCCGGCCGCTACACGCATCGCCGTCTCGCGTGCCGAGGAGCGCCCACCACCGCGATAGTCGCGCATACCGTACTTCTGCTGGTAGGTGTAATCGGCGTGGCCGGGACGGAAACGGTCCATGATAGTGGAGTAATCCTTGGAACGCTGATCGGTGTTCTCTATCAGCAAGCCGATGGGTGTGCCCGTGGTCCGGCCCTCGAACACCCCCGACAGAATGCGCACCTGGTCCGCCTCGCGGCGCTGGGTGGTATGGCGCGAGGTACCGGGACGGCGGCGGTCCAGATCACCCTGCAGGTCGGCCTCGGACAGCTCCAGTCCAGGCGGGCAGCCGTCGACGATGCAGCCGATGGCCGGGCCGTGGCTCTCGCCGAAGGAGGTGACGGTAAAGAGTTTTCCAATCGTATTTCCGGACATTGTTTTTTCTTTTACCTTAGTCGCTCACTGCGCAAAGTACGCCAAGACGCAGAGACACAAAGATCTCTGATAATTTTCTCATCATAACAGAAATAATTTTAGCTCTGCGTCTTCGCGCTCTTGGCGCTTATTCCATGAACCAAAGCGGAGTTATATCACTTTCGAGAAACGCTGGTTCTGCTTTTCGCGCAGATAACGGTCAAACACCATGCAGATATTGCGAATCAGCAGTTTACCCGCCGGCTGCACATGTATCGCACCCTGCTCCAGCGCCAGCAGCCCGTCCTTTTCCATCGCACCCAACTCGGACAGCTCGGCTTTGAAGTAGTCATCAAAATCGATGCTGTAGCGCTTTTCGATGGCGGCCTTCTCCAGCGTGAAGTGGCAGATCAGCCGCGTGATCACATCGCGGCGCAGTTTGTCGTCGGCATCCAGTTCGATGCCGCGGAACACCGGCAGCTTGCCGGCATCGATGCTGGCGTAGTAGTCCTCCAGCGACTTGAGATTCTGGCTGTAGCAGTCCCCCACCTGGCTGATGGAGGTGCTGCCGATACCGATCAGATCACAATCGGCATGGGTGGAGTAGCCCTGGAAGTTGCGATACAGCGTGCCGTCACGCTGCGCCACCGCCAGTTCGTCATCGGGCTTGGCAAAGTGGTCCATGCCGATATAAACATACCCGGCGACAGTCAGCTTTTCGATGCTCAGTTGCAGGATATCGAGCTTCTCCTGCGGCGCCGGCAACTCCTCGGCATTGATGCGGCGCTGCGGCTTGAACAGCTCCGGCAGGTGGGCATAGTTGAACACCGACAAACGGTCAGGGGAGATGTCGATAATGCGGTCCAGGGTGCGGCCAAAACTCTCCACACTCTGGAACGGCAGGCCGTAGATCAGGTCCACGCTGATCGACTTGAAGCCCTCGCGCCGCGCCGCATCCAGCGCGCCCAGGGTCTGATCCTCGGACTGGATGCGGTTGACCGCCTGCTGCACTGCCGGCTCGAAATCCTGCACCCCGAGACTCATGCGGTTGAAGCCCAGTTCACGCAACAGGGCAATGGTGTCGGTCTTGACCTCGCGCGGGTCGATCTCGATGGAGTACTCGCCGCGGTCATCATCGTGCAGGTTAAACTCGGCACGGGTCTTATCCATCAGCGCTCGCATCTCATCGTGGCTGATGAAGGTGGGCGTGCCGCCGCCCCAGTGCAACTGGTCCACCTTGCGCTCACGGCCGAACAGCTGTCCCTGCAGCTCCAGCTCGCGGAACACGCGATCAAGATACGGCGAGGCACGGCTGCGATCCTTGGTGACCACCTTGTTGCAGCCGCAATAGAAGCAGACGGTGTCGCAAAACGGGATATGGAAATAGAGCGACAGCGGGTTGCCGGAGGCATTGCTGCGCTCCGCCCAGGCGCGGTAGTGCGCCTCGGTAAAGCCGTCGTGGAACTGTACCGCC
>JBFEUI010000004.1:0-49578 GCA_041547565.1 Thiohalomonadaceae bacterium | reverse complement strand
TCAGAGGTACCTCGGGCAGGCGGCCATGGACAAAGTGACGCGCAATTTCATTAGCTATCCACTGCTGTTGCTCTTTGCACTGCTGGGCTATTCGCTGCCGCTGCAGTGCGAAGAGGGCGTGGTGATTCAGCTGAATATCGAGGGTGCCATCGGCCCGGCCACGGACGATTACCTAGAGCGTGCGCTGGCCGGCGCGGCGGACAGGCGAGCGCGGCTGGTGGTGATCCGTATGGACACCCCCGGCGGACTGGATAGCGCGATGCGCGGCATCGTGAAAAACATCAGCAACTCCCCTGTACCCGTCGCCAGCTATGTTGCACCGACCGGTGCGCGTGCCGCCAGTGCCGGCACCTATATCCTGTACGCCAGCCATATCGCGGCGATGGCGCCGGGCACCAACCTGGGCGCGGCAACGCCGGTGACGCTAGGGGCGTCGCCGCCGGAGGCTGACGACAAGCCGGATCAGGGAACAGCGAAAGAGAGCCCTGGTGATGCCAAAACGGCGAAGGCGGTGAACGACGCCGTGGCCTATATTCGCGGCCTGGCACAGCTGCACGGGCGTAACCAGGAGTGGGCGGAGAAGGCGGTACGCGAGGCGGCCAGCCTGCCCGCCGCCGAGGCACTGGAGATGCGGGTCATCGATGTGGTGGCCAGTGGCATGGCAGACCTGTTGCAGCAGCTCGACGGCCGCAGCGTTAAGGTCCAGGGCGAGGCACGCACCCTGCACACGGCGGGGCTGTTCGTGGAAGAGCATGCACCGGACTGGCGCAGCCGCTTTCTTGCCGTGATCACCAATCCCAATATCGCCTACATCCTGATGCTGCTGGGCATTTACGGGCTGATCTTCGAGTTTTCCAATCCGGGGGCGGTGATCCCGGGCACCGTGGGGGCCATAGCGCTGCTCCTGGCGATGTACGCCTTTCAGCTGTTGCCGATCAACTATGCCGGCGTGGGCCTGATCCTGCTCGGGGTGGCGCTGATGGTCGGCGAGGCCTTTGAGCCGAGTTTCGGCATGCTTGGTATCGGCGGGCTGATCGCCTTTGTCTTCGGCTCAGTCATCCTGATGGACACCGAGGTGCCGGGTTTCGGTATCGACCTGTCGGTCATACTGGCCTTTTCGCTCATCAGCGCACTGGTGTTTGTCGTTGTCATCGGCATGGCGATCAAGGCGCGGCGACGTCCCGTGGTCAGTGGCATGGAGGAGTTGCTCGGTGCGCTGGCCGAGGTGAAGGAGGACTTTGACGCGAAGGGTACGGTCAGCGTGCACAGCGAACGCTGGCAGGCGGTGACGCAGGTGCCGCTGCACAAGGGGGAGCAGGTGAGGGTGATCGGGATAAGCGGATTGGTGCTGCAGGTGGAGCCCTGCCGGGAACCGGCAAAGGAGGAATAGCATGGGCGGTTATGCATTTTATGTGATCCTGGTACTGGTGATTCTGTTCTTTGCCAGTGCCATCAGAATACTGCGCGAGTACGAGCGCGGCGTGGTGTTTCTGCTGGGGCGTTTCTGGAAGGTAAAAGGGCCGGGTTTCATTATTATTATTCCCGTGATTCAGCAGATGGTCAGGGTCGACCTGCGCACCATCGTGATGGACGTGCCGAGCCAGGATGTGATCTCGAGGGACAACGTGTCGGTCGAGGTCAATGCGGTGGTCTATTTCCGCGTCATCGATCCGGAGCGGGCCATTATCCAGGTGGAGGATTTCTACACCGCAACCAGCCAGCTGGCGCAGACCACGCTGCGCTCGGTGCTGGGTCAGCATGAACTGGACGAGATGCTGGCCGAACGCGAACGGCTGAATGCCGACATACAGAGCATCCTGGATCAACAGACCGACGCCTGGGGGATCAAGGTGAACAATGTCGAGATCAAGCATGTCGACCTGGATGAGAGCATGGTGCGCGCCATCGCCCGGCAGGCAGAGGCCGAGCGGGCGCGGCGGGCCAAGGTGATACACGCCGAGGGTGAGATGCAGGCCTCGGAGAAGCTGCTGGAGGCGGCGAAGAAGCTCTCGCAGCAACCCCAGGCGCTGCAGTTGCGCTACATGCAGACGCTGACCGAGATCGCGGGCGACAAATCCAGTACCATCGTGTTCCCGCTGCCGATGGATCTCATCGAGTCGCTGATCGAAGGTAAAAAATCTTAAGCGGCCACTGTGAGAGCGGCCTCAGTTGCCCTCTTCGTCCTGCCCCAGATGGAGCAGGATCGCTGCACGCAGTTCCTGCGGTGGAATGGGCTTGTGCAGCAGTTCATGGCCATGGGCGACGACCTCGCGTAGCCGTTCCGGTGCCGTATCCCCGGTGATAATGATGATCGGCAATGGCCGGCCGATACGCGCGATAACGACTTCGGCGGCCTCCACACCGTTTTCATGATCGCGCAGGCGATAGTCGGCAAGGACAAGATCAGGTTCCAGCCCCTCGTTCTCCAGCACCTCGATGGCGCCCCGCCCCGAATCGGCAATCAGCGGGACGAAACCCCAGGTCTCGAGCATGTGCTGCAGACCGTCCCTGACAAAACGATCGTCGTCGATGACCAGAATGATCTTTTCCTCCTGCGCGGAGTAGTTGTTGTGGGCGATCTGTGCCGGTTTAAGTTGTTCTCCGCGTGCAATGGTGATGCAAAACATCGTTCCCTTGCCAGGCTGTGAGGAAAGACTGATGTGCTCGCCAAGCAGTTCAACCGAACCTTTGACAATGGCAAGACCGAGCCCGAGCCCCTTCTCCGCGTCACGCTCGATGTTGGCAACCTGGTAGTATTCGTTGAAAATCTTGTCGTGGTGTTCCGCCGCGATACCGATACCGCTGTCACACACGCGTATCTGATAACCGCCGGCGCAATGCTTGAGACCGATTATGATCTTGCCGTCGTGGGTATAGCGAATGGCGTTGTCCACGAGGTTGCGCAGAACCCTGCCCAGGATGGCGGCATCGCTGTGCACCACCGCACTGGTGGGGATCACGCGCAGCTCAATGCCCTCGGCCTGCGCCACGGGCTGGAATTCCAGCGCCAGGCGCTCAAACAGATCCTGAAGAAAGAAATCGCTTTTCTCGGCCCTGACCACCCCCGCCTCCAGTTTGGAGATGTCCAGCAGCGAATCGAGCAGGTTTTTCAGTGAGGTATAGGTGGTCTTGATGTGCTGGCTGATGGTGCGTATATCATCGTCCCTGGCGATCTCCTCCAGTGTCTGCGAGAACATGCCGAGTGCAAACAGCGGTTGGCGCAGGTCATGGCTGGCGGCGGCGAGGAACTTCGATTTGGCGATGCTGGCCTGCTCGGCGATTTCGCGTTTTTTCTCCAGACGCGTGATAAGCATCTGGTTTTCGACGCGCAGACGCAGGGCGTCGGTCTGTATCCGGTTGCTGTTCCTGGAGAGTATCAGCACACCGACAATAAAGGCGCCGACCCACATTCCCAGCGTGACATGGGAGCGATCACCTTCCGAGAGCAGGTTGAAAAATACGGGCAGCATGCTTGGGACAAAGTAGCTGTAGAAGGCCGGCAGATAGATCACATGCGAGGCGAAGGCGCCGACGCCCATGCCGCCGAGCAGGAAGATCACCAGGGCCTGATATTCGATATGCCCCTGCGGATAGAGCAGGATGCCGGCCGAGCCCCAGATACAGCCACTGAGCAGTGAGCCGAAGGTATAGATACGCGCCCACCGCCAGTTGTGCTCCATGGCAGGTTTCAGTCTCATGTAGCGAATGCTGAACAGCGCGCGGATTGCCGTCAGCATGAGCAGCAGCGAGAGCCAGATGACCAGCCGCTGTTCAGGGATCACTCCCCACAACAGGTATACCAGTAGTGAGGCGTTGATAATGCTGACGCTGAAGACCGAGCGGGATTGTTTGTAAAGCAGTTTTACCGCTTCGGCACGTATTTGCCGCTCGCTCTCATCGGGGGATGTGCGCTCAACCTGGGGTGGCTGTGCTGCGGGTCCACTGGGGTTGGCGCGCATTCAGCAATTCTCCATGCCTGCAGTAGGGAAATAAAAAGGTCAACGGGAGACAGCAACAATCATTGCGTTTGTCCGGTGAGCATAGCAATAATTGGTGAGGTAGTGAATTTGCTTACAACAGGTTTAAGGTTTGTGCCGTATTAGGGATGGAAAGGGTTTAAATGTCTGCCACTCGAGTCGCTGATGGGTGAATGGTCGGTCTACATGGTGCGTTGTGCCGATGGCAGCCTGTATACGGGTATTGCCATGGATGTCGTACGGCGTGTCAATGAGCACAATGCCGACAACCGCCGCGCTGCCCGCTATACCCGCAGTCGCCGGCCGGTGACACTGGTCTACCGCGAGCCACGGCAAAACCGTGCGGAGGCGGCCAGGCGCGAGTGCGAAATCAAGCGATTGGCGAAACAGGCAAAGGAGTCCCTGGTACGTGAATACAAGGGTGAATGTACATGAGTGAACTGCATCCGCGCCTGCTTGGCGACTGTGTGCCCATCGGCCGCTTTCCCCTGTGCCGCCTGCTGCTGATGAATGACGCCAACTATCCCTGGTTTATTCTGGTTCCCGACCGGGACAATGTGACCGAGATCTACCAGTTGAGCGACGCTGACCAGCAGCAGTTGATGCAAGAGTCGTCGCAGCTTTCCCGGGTCATTGCCGCGGTGTTCAAGGCCGACAAGATCAATATCGCCGCGCTCGGTAATCTGGTGCCCCAACTGCACCTGCATCATGTGGTGCGTTACCGCAAGGATGCGGCATGGCCGGCACCGGTGTGGGGAAAGGTGCCGGTGCAACCCTACAGCGATGCGGCGCTGGCGCGGTTGATCGACAGCCTGCGACAAGCGCTGCAGGACAACTTTCAATTCGAGGCGTGAGCCGGGATGAGAAGCTAATGGAGTTTTTTGCAGCCGCCGCTGTGCGCATGTCGCCGATGCTGTTGCAGCGTCATGTCGGCATTGCCAACCTGCCGCAGTGGTGTGCCTCGATAGACCGGGTGCTTGCGACAAACGGTGAACGGGGCGAGATCTACTGTGTCTGGGGTGAATTTACCGTTCATCGGGAGGTCGTGCGTGACGGGGTGCGCTTTACCCTGCCGGGCTGCCCCAATGCGCTGCAATGGACGGTAACGGCCGAGTCTGATAGCGCCTGCGTCAATATACACTGCACCATCAATCGCCAGAGTCACGAGGCGGATTTCATCGAGTCGCTGGAACAGTTTGTGCTGGACTGGAAGGCGGGCCTGGAGGGCTGGCCGGCGCGCCGTGCCGCGGCGGCGGACAGGCCGCCTGCAAAGTGCGCGGAGAGCTACGGCGGCTTTGGCTGATACGGGGCATGGCAAGGACCATGCCCGGCAGAATAGAGCGCTGCCGCCAGATCACTCGGCCGCTGCTGCGTTCCAGTACAGCGCGGCCTCCAGTTCGGGCTCACTCAGCTCCTGCAGGGCGATCACCCTGCCGTATCCGACCTGCCACTGGGAGACCGGGGCGTGCATGCCGGGCTGCGGCGGCGTGTTCATCGGTGCACCGATGGACGCCAGCAGGTAGTTGATCATCGACTCATGATAGGAGCGGCGATAGAGCAGCTTCACCCGTTGCAGCCGGTTCTGATTGAACACGAAGGTGACGCTGCGGGCCGGGATCTCGTTGAAGGTGGCAATTGCGGCGCTGCATCCACGCATGCCGGGGCTGTGCATGGCACCACACTCGAACTCGACATCGGGCATGTCGCGCTTGATCTGCCCCTCCTCGATATTGGCGTTCAGGGCATTGAGGTCGATGGTGATCGCCTCACCGCCGCCGATCTTGAGCAGGAACACATCGAGGGTGTGTTGCCCGTGCGGGGTGAAGACCAGCCAGTAGAGCGGCAGGGCCAGGAGAACGATGACGATAATGCGTTTGTAGAGCGTATGAAGATTCATGAAGCGCCTGTTGTCGTTATTGCGGCGATGTTGTGATTAGACACCATTGCAGGTGCAGACAGCAAATCTATAAGCTGATGGCCATCACGCCTCACTGTAGCGAATGGCGGTGATGAAGTAGGTGACATCGCCCCCCGGTGTGGTGACTTTTATTTCGTCGTCAACGCCATGTTTCAGCAGTGCCCGGGCCATGGGCGAGTCGACACTGATCCAGCCGCGATCGGGATCGAATTCATCGGCCCCGACAATGCGGTAGGTACTCTCCCCGCCCTCTTCATCCTCGAGGGTGACCCAGGCGCTGAAGAAGACCCGCCCCGGATCGGCGGGCGGTTCCGCCACCACGGTCAGATCGGGCAGGCGCTTTTGCAGGTAACGAATGCGCCGGTCGATGCCCGCCAGCTCTTTTTTCCGATAGATGTACTCGGCGTTTTCCGAGCGGTCGCCCTCCGCGGCGGCGGCCGCTAGGGCGCGGGTAACCTCCTTGCGCCGCTCCCACAGGCCCTGCAACTCCTGCTGGAGCGACTCGAAGCCCTGGGAGGTAATGTAGGGGGATGATTTGGGTTGTGGGGGTCGCCAGCGTCCCATTGTGTATCTGCGTCGCCGATAGGGTGTGGCCGATTATAACAACCTTTAAGCCGCAAAACCTGTTGATTTTATGAACTTTTTAACGCCAGCCGGGGAGACTGCTTTATTGCGGCCGGTGCCGTGCGTTGGTACTGAATATCCGTATTGTTCCTGCCCGGTAATTGATGGCAGGATGGAGTCGGTTTAATCTGTAGTGTCTACACGTATTACGGCAATCTCATCAGTCCAACCATAACAATAGCTACAAGGGGTGTATGGGGCACGATGCATACCTTCGCCGGTAATTGATTTCATGGAAGATAGGCAATGGATATAAAGGAAGAAAAAGTCTGTGTCACCGATTTGCGGCCGGGGATGTATGTATCCCGGCTGGACAGGCCGTGGCTTGAGACCCCTTTTCTGATGCAGGGCTTTTACATCAACACCACTGCCGATATCGACGAGCTGGCCAGGCACTGCGAGAGCGTGTATGTCGATAAAGTGCGCAGCAAGACCCCGGTTGTCCCCCCAACTAAACCGGCCCGTACACCCCAGGAGAACAGGCTCGAGCAGATTGTTGCCAACGGCAAGGGGCGCCAGGCCTACCAGGATGTGACCGATTTTGACACCGAGGTGCAGACGGCCAAGGCGGGCTACCACGACCTTGCCTCAGCCGTGGAGGATGTCATGGCTAAATTGCGCAAGGGCACGATGCTGGATCTGCCGGCGCTGAAAAAGGCGATCTCCCCGATGATCGAGTCGGTGGTGCGAAATCCGGATGCCTATTTGTGGTTGGCGCGACTCAAGGACAAAGACTCCTATACCTACAAACATGCGGTAAGCACCTCGATCTGGGCGGTGGCGTTCGGACGGCACCTGGGGCTGGCAAAGAAGGATATCGAACAGCTTGCCCTGGGTTGTCTGCTGTTTGATATCGGCAAGACGAAGCTGCCCGAAGCGTTGCTGCTCAAGCCCGATCAGCTGACCGAGGATGAGTTTGAACTGATCAAACAGCATGTGCTGTATGGCATGGAGATCGTCAAGGATGCAAAAGTGAATCATGACGCGATCCTGTCGATTATCATGTCCCACCACGAGCGCTATGACGGCAGCGGCTATCCGCGGGGTTTGAAGGGACATGAAATACCGGTGTTTGCGCGCATGGCGGCGATCGTGGATTTCTATGACGCGGTGACCAGTGAGCGGGTATACGGCCACACCATCTCGCCAAGCGATGCGGTCAAGGAACTGTACGCGCTGCGTGACAGCAAATTTCAGGGTGAGCTGGTCGAGCAGTTCATCCAGGCGATTGGCCTCTATCCGGCAGGCACGATCGTGGAACTGAGCGACGAGCAGGTGGGCATCGTCATTGCGCAGAACCGTACGCGCCGTCTGCGGCCGAAGGTGATGCTGATACTCGATAGCGATAAATGCCATCATGAAGATTTCCCGGTCGTCGATCTGCTGGCTGACCCGACCGATGCCATGGGCAATCTGCTGGAAATCCGCAACAGCCTGGAACCCGGTGCACACGGCATCGACCCGGGCCAGTATTACCTGTGATGAACATGACAACGCCGGTGCTGGACAGCAGGACTGCCGATATTCCCGATCGCAGGTATTTTCTCCAGACATTGCTGGAACATGCAGTACATGCCCAGGAGCATAATCAAAAGCTGGCGTTGCTGTTAATCAGGCTTGATAGGTTTGAGTACATCAATGCCATTTACGGTTATGAGTCGGCCAATATACTGGTGTACGAGATCTTCTGCCGTATCAAGGCAATGCTGCGCGCCGAGGATTACCTTGCTCACACCGGCGAGGGTGAATTCGGCCTGTTAATACCCAACGTACTGAATGCCGGACACGTGTTGCTGGCGATAAACAAGATCCAGCGCGATCTGGGTAAATACGTCGATATCAATGGCGACGAGCTGTCATTAAAGGTGACGATCGGCGCATCGCTGTTTCCCGAGCAGGCCAGCAGTCCGTCATCACTTATGCAGCAGGCGGATCTTGCCCTAATAACCGCCATCGAAACAGAGCAGCGCCACACGATATTCACAGAAAAGCTGATGCAAAACGTTGCCAGTGAGTGGGGGATGGCCGATGAGATCGAAAACGGTTATTACAATGATGAGTTTTTCCTCTGTTACCAGCCCAAAATAGAACTCAAGAACGGACTGCCATACGGTGTGGAAGCATTGATGCGTTGGCGCAGCCCCAGCCGCGGGCTGGTCCCGCCCGACCAGTTTATCCCGGTTGCCGAGGAGTCCGGGCATATCAACGAGATGACCTGGTGGGCGCTCAATACCGCTTTGCGTGAGGCGCAGGCGTGGCCCGTCGAGCTGTGGGGCAACCTGTCCATTGCGGTAAACGTCTCGGCGAAGATGCTGCATCATCCTGAATTTGTCGATTCGGTGCTCAGCGCAGTAAGCATTTGGGGAAATGCGAATGCACTGACCATAGAGGTGACAGAGAGCGCCCTGATGCTCGATCAGGAGCGCAGTTTCAAGGCGCTCGGTCAACTGAAAGATGCCGGGATTCACATCTCGATCGATGATTTCGGTACCGGCTATTCCTCGCTCTCGTATTTCAGGGACATTCCGGCAGATGAGCTGAAAATCGACATGTCCTTCGTCAAAAACATGTTGGCTAACCAGACCGACGCACACATCGTCAACACGGTGATCGACATGGCGCACCGCTTTGGCCTGCTGGTAGTGGCCGAGGGAATAGAAAACCAGCAGACCTACAATGCGCTAAGAGAGGTGGAGTGCGATTTCGGCCAGGGCTACCTGATGGGCAAGCCCCTGAGGCATGAAGAGCTGATCGCGTGGATCAACAACCATGATCCATTGCAGTTCTCCCACTGAGAGAAGGTAGCGCCTTTCAGCTTACCGCCCTGAGCAGGTTCATCGGCCCTGTTTGTTGAACACTTTCCAGTTCCTGTTCACTCCTGACGAAAAGGGAACCGGCAAACCCCATGGCGTTGATCGATATACCGTTGCAGAACTCGGCACTGCGCGGCACCAGCATCATCCAGCGTCGCGTGACAAGCAGGTTGTAGGGGGCGGACTGGAATTGGCCGTCCCCCCTTACTACCGTATCGATCCCCGTCTCCTTGAGCATCTCCAGATAGCAGGCATGGCTGAGTGCGGCGCCAGCGGTTGTGGTGTGCGGCGGACTGTCGGCAAATGAGAAAAAGCGGTGTGCGAAGGGCAATGTTGCCAACCGGCAGATAGAGGGGCCGGCGTTGCCCGCTTCGATCAGTGCATCGACTGGCAAGGGCAGCTTGCTGCCGGCAAGCGGCAGGGGGATCAGTTGCAGGTGCTTGTGCCGCTGGCTGGCTCCTGCGATCTCGCCGCCATTATAAAAGCCCAGTCCCTCGTACTCGTCCATGCAGCGCCACAATGCCTCAAAGTCGCTTTGCGTGAGCAGCGCCTCTTGCTCTTCAAAGTTACGGGTGATGATCAACAGGTGATGTTCGACAACATTGAACTTGTTGAGTATGGCGATGTGGGTGTCGCTGACATCGGCGACGGTCAGTTGCGCTTCGGGTGGCAGAAAGGGGTTGAAGGCGGGCGCTGTGCGATGCTGCTGTTTATCGTTCGCCTTGCGCTGGAGGTTGTTGGCCACGCGCACTACAAACGGCATGCCTTCGTGCTCAATAACACTGAAACGGGTATCGATGCTGACCAGGTGGCCGCTTGCCAGTGCCCGTTCGGTCACCTCGCAGAGTCTGCTCCAGAGTGTGCCTTTGGTGAATGGCTTGTACGCTTGCATCGGTCTTGTCATGGCTGGTTCCGGGAAATGATAACCAGTGATGGCGCTGTTTTCTATGTTGTGGCGCGTGCTATGTTGCAAGTCTTTACCAGGGCGGATAGCCGGGTATTTGTGTCGCAGGGAGAGGCGGTTTAACGGAAAATATTATAGATGGCGGCAGGATAAAATGGCGGGTGAGGAGTTGATCAGAGAGACGGCGCTGTGGCTGCGGCAGGAAGCCGTACGTACCTTCCAGCGCCGCATGCTGGTGTTGTCGGGTGATGCGCGGTGGTGTCGCCGGCAGGCCCGCGCACTGCTCGATGCGCTGTCACTTTCGCCACTGCTGTGGCTGGGTGAGCAGGCGCCCGATAATGTCTGGCAGCTGGAGGCCGCCCGGGCACACAAGGTGCTGGGGCGTGAACTGGCGCTGGCTGTCTTTGATGCCCATGACGGGTTCGATGCGGATGCGTTCGGGGCGATCGGCGGCAGCGTCCAGGGGGGCGGGCTGCTGGTGCTGTTGATCCCCCCTCTGGCGCAGTGGACGCAGGCCAGTGAACCGTTGCAGCAACAACGTGCATCCCGGGAGGGTACAGCACGCTTTTTGCAGCGCCTAGTGGTGGCACTGCTGGCGGCCGAAGGTATCGCCGTTATCGGGCAGGATGAAAGCGGCGGGGCGCGAATGGTGGTGCAACGTGAGCCGCGCCAGGCACTCGCCGCGCAGCGGCCGGTGAATGCGGGCCTGCATATCGAGGCGTGTCTCACCGCCGATCAGTGCCGTGCGGTGGAGGCGCTGGAGAAAGTGTGCAGCGGCCATCGCCACCGGCCCCTGGTGCTGGTCTCCGATCGGGGGCGCGGCAAATCATCGGCGCTGGGCATTGCCAGTGCCCGACTGTTGCGACAGGGCGTACAGGAGATTGTGGTCACCGCGCCACGACTCGATGCGGTGGAACCGCTGTTTGCCC
The DNA here is from genome assembly GCA_041547565.1 of Thiohalomonadaceae bacterium. Taxonomy (GTDB): domain Bacteria; phylum Pseudomonadota; class Gammaproteobacteria; order Thiohalomonadales; family Thiohalomonadaceae; genus JBFEUI01. Next base: position 38,413 of record JBFEUI010000004.1, on the reverse strand, counting down.
ACGCCGCGCGTCTGTTGCCCGGGGCGGAAACGGCGCGCGGCCGGGTCCGCTACGGTACTGCCGTGGTTCGCTTTCTCCCTCCCGATGAACTGGTGCACTACACGGGCCGGCCCGGCCTGGTGCTGGTGGACGAGGCGGCGGCAATCCCGGCGCCGCTGCTGGAGCGCCTGCTGGCGCGTTTTGCACGCATCGCCTTTGCCTCCACCATCCACGGCTACGAGGGTACCGGGCGCGGTTTCGCGGTGCGCTTCCAGCGCGTGCTGGATGCAAGCACACCGGGCTGGAGCGAGTGCCGGCTGGAAACACCGATTCGCTGGGCGATGGGTGATCCCCTGGAACGGCTGCTGTTCCATGCCCTGTTGCTCGATGCGGCGCCGGTGGCCGAGGCGCAGCTATCGGAACTCTCCACCCGGCAGTGTGTCATCGAACGGCTCGACCGGGATGTACTGGTGAATGATGAAGTCACCCTCGGTGAACTGTTCGGCCTGTTGGTGCTGGCCCACTACCGCACCAGCCCGGCCGACCTGCAGCAGCTGCTGGACGGCACCGAACTGGAGGTGTGGACGGCACGGCAGGAGGGGCATGTGGTCGCCACCGCACTGGTGTCCCTGGAGGGCGGGTTTGACGAGGCGCTGGCGCGGGAGATCTGGCTGGGCCGGCGCCGGCCCCGTGGCCACCTGCTGGCCCAGTCGCTGCTGGCCCATGCCGGCTTTATCGAGGCGGCCCCGCTGCGCTATGCGCGCATTATGCGCATCGCCGTGCACCCGCAGCTGCAACGCCAGGGGCTCGGTTCACGGCTGGTGAGCGCGATTGGCACACACTATGAGCAGGCGGGTCTCGATGCTCTCGGCGCCAGCTTTGGCGCCACGGCCGATTTGCTTGATTTCTGGGCTGGTTGCGGCCTGTTGCCGGTGCACCTTGGCATCGGGCGGGGCAAGAGCAGCGGCACCCATGCCGCCGTGGTGCTCAAAGCGCTCAGTGATGCCGCTGGAGGCCTGTTCCAGCGGACACGTGAGCGCTGGAACAGGCAATTGCCCGAGCTGCTGGAGAGTGTCTATCAGGATCTCGAGCCGCCGCTGGCCGATGCACTGCTGCAGCACTGTGATGGCGGCGGCGTGTCGGGGGGGGAACTGGAGCCGCAGGATTGGCAGGAGCTGCTGGCCTTTGCCTTTGGCCTGCGGGGCTACGAACTGACCCTGGTGGCGCTGCGTCGTCTCGTTGCCACGGCGCTGGAGGATGAGGCCGTCGCCGGGCTGTTGAGCTCCGTGCAGCGTTCACTGTTGCTGGGCCGTGTGATGCAGGGGCGCGGCTGGAGCGAAGTGGCGGCGGCGCACGGGCTTAGCGGCAGGGCGCAGGTGCTCGAGGCGCTGCGCGAGGCGGCCAGGGCGCTGGTGCTGCATTATGGCTCAGAAGCGGTGCGGGAACAGGTGAAAGAGATAAAGTAGCGAGTAATAAGTGGCAAGTGGATAGGTATGTCGATCAGGCATATTGAGGCATAACAATAAGTTTTTCCTCGAACCTCGTTACTTGTCACTCACCACTCTACTTTTAATGTAAATGCCGTTTCTGACGCGCCGCGCCATCGCCCGGGCGGGTCGCTGTGCGCCCGCTGCTGCCAGCCACTTGTGACGGGAGTTTAACGCCGGCTTTGTCGGCATCAGCGGCCAGGGCCGCAGTGGCCGTCTCCTGTGCACAGTCTGCCTGTTGCGTCAGCCAGTGCCCCAGCAGGCCGAAAAGCCGCTCCAGTTTGATGCGATGGGTCTGCCCGGTCTCGCGGTACAACCAGTCGCTGAAGGCGAGAAAGCGGGCAAACGGCGAGCGCTCCAGCAACAGCGGCAACGTGGCCTGGAAGCGACCGGTGTTGGCGACCAGATCCCAGTAGCGGGCAAAGCGCGCGAGGCGTTGCATGTCGTGAAAGCCGATACGGTCGGTGGACAGCACGTTATAGGGTGGAAAGGGATTGAAACGCATGTCGTACTGTGTGCTGTGACGGCCGACCGGTGCGCCGCGCAGGCGTTTGAGCACACCGAGCTGGATTTCGTGGGGACCCAGGGCGACCAGGCGGTCAAAACCCTGGCCGAATCCCGCCATATCCTCACCGGGCAGACCGATGATCAGATCGGTATGCAGGTGGGCCTCGGTGTTTTCGCGCAGCCAGCGCAGGTTGGCCGCGCTTTTGTCGTTGTCCTGGCGCCGGCTGATCAGGGTCTGCACCGCGGGGTCGAAACTCTGTACACCGATCTCGAACTGCAGGCTGCCGGCCGGGAATTTTTCAATCACATGCTTGAGGCGTTCGGGCAGGTGATCCGGGATCAGTTCAAAGTGCAGGAACAGCCCCGGTTCCAGCCGCTGCAGGAAAAATTCCAGGATGGGGATGGCGTGTTCGAGTTTCAGGTTGAAGGTGCGGTCAACAAATTTAAACTGCCGTGCACCGCGCTCGAACAGTTGTGCCATCGCCTCGAGAAAACGCGCCAGTTCGAAGGGATGGAGGGTCTTGTCCAGTGCCGAGAGGCAGAACTCGCACCTGAACGGGCAACCGCGTGATGCCTCGACGTAGAGCACGCGGTGGGCGATGTCCGTGTCGCTGTAGAGCTGATAGGGCAGGCGGATTTGGTCGGGACTTACCGGTGCGGGCGGTTGCAGCTTTTGCACCGGACGCTCACCGGCGAGCAGTCGCCGGCACAGCTGGCCGAATGCCAGGTCGGCCTGACCGGGGATCAGGTAATCGGCAGTGGCGACGATGGCCTGTTCATCGTACTCATAACTGACCTCCGGACCGCCTACCACCACCAGCACATCGGGGCGGATGCGCTTGAGCAGCGCCACCACCTCGGCACTCTCCCGTGCATTCCACACATAGACGCCCAGGCCGATGATGCGCGGCTGTTCGGCAAGCAGCGACTCGACGATGTCGGCAGGGCGCTGATTGATGGTGAACTCCAGCAGCCGGGTGGCCTTTTGCAGTTCGCCCATATTGGCCAGCAGGTAACGCAGCCCCAGCGAGGCGTGGATATAGCGGGCATTGAGCGTGGTGAGAATGATGTCTGCCATAAGGGTGTAAAGGACGTTTTATTCCGTTACAGGCTATGAATGCGTAGTTGCAGTGTGCCTTAACCGGAAGCAGTGCACCGTGAAAGGTGAAGCGTAATAGGGCCCTGGTTACAGTATCATGATGCCGTGTACGTTTTACCTTTAACGTTTGACGAGAAATTGTGCATGATGGCCAGAAAGTGAAAATAACTGTAACCACAAGCATATACTGAACGGTACTATTGTAACGGTATATCGTTTGACGGTCTGCTATACACTTACAGAAGGGGTAAACGGTGGCAGATGAGATGAATGACAATCAGACAGAGCTGGCCCAGTTGACCGAACAGGAGCTTGATCCCGCGCAGTTGCACCGCATCCACTTCAACCGTGCGGCACAGTACATCGAGGGACTGAAAAGGGGCTTGATCGAGTTTCTCAAATCCCCCAAACGCTCCATAGCGGTCTGTTTCCCCGTCGAGATGGACGATGGCTCGGTACGGACCTTTCACGGTTACCGCGTGGTGCACAACAGGGTGTTCGGACCGGGCAAGGGGGGGGTGCGCTATCACCCCGCGGTCACCCGTGAGGAGGTGATCGCCATGGCCTCCCTGATGACATGGAAGTGTGCCCTGCTGGAGTTGCCCTTTGGCGGGGCCAAGGGCGGGGTGGTCTGTGACCCGAAGTCCCTGAGCGAGGCGGAGCTGCGCCGCATCACACGCCGTTTTATCACCGAGCTGGGCGACTTTATCGGTCCCTACACCGACATCCCGGCACCGGACCTCTACACCGACGAGAAGACCATGGCGTGGATCTTCGATACCTACGATATTCTCCATCCGGGGCACAACAACCGCCCGGTGGTTACTGGCAAGCCACTGGATATCGGCGGTTCGCTGGGCCGTGAGGAGGCAACCGGTCAGGGCCTGCTGTTCGCCACCGAGCACTTGCTTGGCAAGGGAATCATCAATGGCCTTCAATCGGTCAGCGGGACACGGGTGGTGGTCCAGGGTTTCGGCAATGCCGGTTCAGTGGCGGCGAAACGCTTTCATGAGGCGGGGGCGCTTGTTGTGGGGATCAGTGACAGCCAGGGTGGGATCTATTCCGAGGACGGCATCAACCCGGCCGCGGCGCTGGCCTTCAAGGAGGAGCACGGTACCGTGGTCGGCATGCCGGATACCATGAGCAAGACCAACGAGGAGTTGTTGTCGCTCAATTGCGACATTCTTATTCCGGCGGCGACGGGCGACCAGATTACGGCGGACAATGCCGACAGTGTGCAGGCGCGACTGGTGGCGGAAGCGGCGAATCGACCGACAACGCCGGCAGCGGATCAGATCCTGGCAAACAAGGGCATTGTGGTGCTGCCGGATATTGTGGCCAATGCGGGCGGTGTGACGGTCAGTTACTATGAATGGGTGCAAAACAATGAAAATGAGCGCTGGGATATCGATCTGGTCAACTTCAAGATGAAACAACGCATGGAGCGTGCAGTCGACTGTGTGTTCGACCGCTGGTTTGCGCTCAAGGAAGAGGCGGGTGAGAACGATGAGCCGGTGGATCTGCGCACCGCGGCAATGGCCGTCGCTATTGATCGCGTTGCCTATGCAACACTTGAACGGGGCATCTGGCCGTAGGATACAAGCCAAGGTGAACGACACCACCAAAGACGATACTAACAGCTGTCCGCTGCGCTCGGCACCGGACATGAGCGCTGTTGAGACAGTGCCTGTCGAGCCGGACGTTCCATGCAGCGATTACCGCGAAGCGATGGCTATCGCCGATGCGCTTGCCGCCGAACGCCTGGGTGATTACATGCTGCTCTCCTGGTATGACCGGGATCGCGACTTCGAGTCACCGCAGCATGCCGGTGAGTGCCATCAGGATAGTGCGATACCGGGTTACGTGGATTATGCCCTGTATCGCGGCGCGCGGTTGAAGGTGGATATCGGTCAGGGGCGTTTTGTGTTTTTCTATCTTCCGCTGGAACTGTCATAAGCACGTCACGGTCCATGTCTATTTTGGGAATGAAATTTGCTCATAACTAATCCATGACACAACAAACCACAACATTACTGGAAAGTATCAAGCAACAGCGCGAGGATCTGGCAACATCGATCCGCGCGCCGATCTACCGGTTGGCCGAAAACTGTGCAAAGCACTGGGGCGAACGCACCAAACTGGAAGCGATGCTGTTATCCGCGCTAAACGATATTCCTTACTGCAAGTTTCTCTACACGCTGGACAGCAAGGGGATTCAGACCGTGGGCAATATCAGCGCCCAGGGGGTCATCGAAAGCGATTTCGGGCGCGACCGTTCACAGCGCCCCTACATGCAGCAATTGACGCCCGGTACCGAGTACCTGCTGTCGGAGGCCTATATCAGTCTGCGTGCCCGCCGGCCCTCATTGACGGTGATGCACACGGTGCGTGACAGCGAGGGTGCCCTGCTGGGTTATCTCGGCGCCGATTTCGACCTGCGTGATCTGCCGCTCACGCGTGAGCTGTATGAGGAGTCGACGCAGTGGCGCCAGGTGAAGGGGGACCCGTCGATACGGCGCAACGTGTTCCAGCAGCAGCGTACCGAAAGCCAGATGGATCGGAAGCTGGACGATGTGATGGGGTTGGTGGAAGAGCTGATCGTCGATCACGGCATCTTTCAGCTGGTGATGCATTTTTCCAGTAGCCGTGCGACGGTGTGGCATGTCAATGACCCCTATCGTTACCGTCTGCTCGATGTGGAGATGCTGACCGATCCCGATATCTGTCTGGCCTACCCGAAGAGCGAATACCCGCAGAAGGCGATAGTCCCTGCCGACAAGGTGCGCGCGGTGCTGGACGGCTTCCAGGAGCTGCGCCTGGTGGACGAGACGATCTACCTGCGCTCGTCAAGCTTCAATATCTTCAACGGCCTGGTCAGCCTGACCTTCTCCTGCGACGGCTCACACTACCTGCAATACGATGAGTTTCTCGATCGCGGTCACGCCTTCTGGGCCGGCGTGTTGAACGGTTAGTCCCGCCCCGCCCGTTTTTACCTATGGCTATCGTGTGGATGAAGCAGAGCGGCGCGACGCGCTACGAGGTGCGCAGCGCCGGCAACAGCGTGCGCCTCTATACCAACGGTGTGTTTCACAGCCAGTACAACCCCTCATCGCCGGTGACCGGCAGCGTGTGGGACCTGCTGATGCTGCCCGCCTTTTTGCACGATCCGGCGAGTATTAAACGTGTGCTGGTGCTGGGGGTCGGCGGCGGGGCGGTGACGCGGCAACTTGATCATTTTCTCGATGCAGAGAAGATTGTCGGGGTGGAACTTGACCCGGTGCACCTGCACGTAGCACGAAAATATTTCGGCAATGACAGACATAATATCGAACTGGTCGAGGCCGATGCAGTGGACTGGGTCAAACACTACCGCGGCCCGAAGTTCGATATGATTATCGACGATATCTTTGGCGAGGAGGCGGGTGAGCCGCTCAAGGCGGTCGAGGCCGATGCGAGCTGGTTTGCCACCCTGCTGCGCGTCTTGACGGCCAAGGGTGTGCTGGTCTCCAATTTTGTCTCGCCGATCGAGTTGCGCCGCTGTGCCTACCTGAGCGACGAGAGGGTGCGGGCGCGTTTCAGTTCGGCCTTCCAGCTGACCACGCCACTGTATGAGAATGCCGTGGGTGTCTTCTGCAGGAGGGAAGCGGACAGTAAACAGCTGCGGAAAAATCTGGCCGCCTTTCGTGAACTCGATACGCGAAAGAAGGGCTGCCGGTTGCGTTACACTATTCGGCGTATTGGTGCTTGAGGAAATGATGTGCAGGGCAAAAGGTGAGTCAGATAATGCGGCGCAAATCGCGTTGAAGATGGGTGAGGCGGCGGCGTACTATTTTTCCCGTGGGGAGTGCTGCAGCGAGGCGATAGTACATGCTGCCGTTGACACCTTTGAAACCGCACTGCCCGCGGAAGTGGTGCCGGTAATGGCAGGACTGTGTGGCGGCATGGGCAACAGGCAGGCCACCTGTGGCGTATTTACCGGCGGAGCGGTGGCGCTGGGCATGATTGCCCGCGGGCCGCAGGCAACACTGGATAAAAAGGCCCTGTCGGCCCTGTCGGGCAGGTATCACGAACGGCTGCAACAGCAGTGGGGCGCCCAGACCTGTGGCGAATTGCTGGAGAAGATGGGAATCAGGAACTGGAATCACTCACAGTGTCGCAAGCTTACCCGCCAGGGCGCGGAATTGACGGCGATATTATTGCTTGAATCCGATGCCGGTTAGCGCCGGTTAGCGTCAGTGGTGTGTCGGGAAAGAAAAAGGGGAGCACCGCTCCCCTTTTTTATCTGCACTAGTGCTCGTGCCCACCGGCACCATGTACATGGCCGTGCTCGAGTTCCTCGGCAGAGGCATCGCGAATCTCACGTACCTTCACATCGAAGTTGAGCGTCACGCCTGCCAGCGGATGGTTGCCGTCGATGGTGACCTGGTCACCGTCCACGCCGACCACGGTCACGACGAGCATCTGGCCGTCGGGAGACTGGGCATGGAACTGCATGCCGGGCTGGATCTCTTCGACGTCACCGAACATGGCGCGCGGTACGGTTTCGATCATCGCGTCGTTGCGCTCGCCGTAGCCGTCTTTGGGCTCCACGGTGACCTTCATCTCGTCACCGACGGCCTTGCCGGTCAATGCGTTCTCCAGCCCCGGGATGATGTTGCTGGCACCGTGCAGGTAGGCAAAGCTGCCGTCATTTGATTGATCGATAACGGTGCCCTCGTTATCGGTAAGGGTGTAGTCAAGGTTGACGACCTTGTTGTCGCTGATACTCATTTGCTGATCCTTGTTAAAAGTGAATGAACGGGTAGGTTCATGGGCTGTCAGTCGAGGGCCTCAATGAGGACCGGATCACCGGCACGAACCTGTTTAAGCTGCCTGACATCATCAACGGCACGTCCCCATATGTTGGTGCGTGCCGCAAGGCGTATCTCGTTGCCCCGTGATAGCGGTGTCGGTCCAAAGCCGATTGCAATGCTGTGGCCTTCTACCCAGAATGCCAGTTCACCGGCGTCGACCACATCGCGCGCGTCGCTCTCAAGCGCCGCCTCAACCGGTACGGAGAAGTAAACCTCATCCCCCCAGGTTTGTGTCCTGGAACTGATGGGCAGGGCGTCTCGGATAGCCTCGGCGGTCGGCGTTGCAAACAATTCGGCGGTGAGTGTGATATCACCGATCCGGAGTTGGATATTGCTCATAATGACATAGCCACTACCGTTTCCAAACGGTCCGGAGCGGCCCCGGTTGGCGCTGTCTACGTGGCGCGGGCCGTTCCATAGAGAGCATGGTAGCGGATTAAAGTGCTAAGTAATAGGGGGGAATGGGTTCTTTGTGGAGCGACGGTAACTACGATGGCACAGCGTGAAGATCGAAATTTTGATGACCTTGCGGCGCGCTTTGAGCGGAATATCTATGGCAGCACCAAGGGTGAGATACGGCTTGCCATCGTCTGGGAGGACCTGCTGGCAGCGATGCCGGGACTGGCCAGTGGCAGGCCGTTGCGCATCCTGGATGCCGGTGGCGGCCTTGGTCAACTGGCGCAGCGCCTGGCCGAATACGGTCATGAACTGGTGATATGCGATATCTCCGGGGAGATGCTCGAGCGTGCACGCAGCCGCTTTGAACAGGCCCTGCCCGATGCCCGTGTCACGTTCCTGCATTGTTCGGTGCAGGAACTCTCAGCGGAGCCGGGCGGACAGTTTGATCTGATCCTGTTTCATGCCGTGCTGGAGTGGCTGGCCGAGCCGAAACAGACGCTTGAGGGGATGCTGCGCCTGCTCAAGCCCGACGGGCTACTCTCCCTGCTGTTCTACAACCGCAATGCCCTGCTGTTTCGCCACCTGATGCTGGGGAATTTTGAACAGATCAGGGCCGGCTACCTGGTAGGGCGCAAGCGCAGTTTTACCCCCGATAACCCGTTGCTGCCGCAGGAGGTGTACGGCTGGCTGGAGGAGTGGGGCATGGAGCGGATCGCGACATCGGGGGTACGCACCTTCTGCGACTACCTGTCGCAGGAGGTGGAGGCGAAGCTGGAACTGGAGACGGCCATTGAACTTGAGCGTCGGCTGGCCCGGGAGGAGCCGTTTCGTTCACTGGGACGCTACATCCACGTCATGGCACGTGCCCGAGGTGGGGAATAATCAGGTTCCCTGCGCCGTCTGCAATATCAGATGGGTTCTCAATGCCGCTGGCCGGTGCGGCGGCCGGCAACCATAATTAAGTGTAGATGTTCAAACAAGCGCTTCTCAGTTGTGTGCTGCTCCCGTTCACCGTCGCTGTGGCGGCCGGTGAACCTTACCTTGACTGGCGTGTCGAGAATGCCGCCATCAACTCGCCGCTGGGCGGCCTGCAAGGCAACCCGTCACGCGGGCGGGAACTGGTGATCGCCCGTAACAAGGGCAACTGCCTGGCCTGCCACCAGCTGCCTATTGCCGAAGAGCCGTTTCACGGCACCGTCGGTCCGTCACTGGTGGGGCTGGCGAGCCGGCTGAGTGAAGGGGAAATCCGCCTGCGTGTGGTGGATGAAAAACAGCTCAACCCCCAGACGGTGATGCCGGGCTACTACCGCGATCCCGCCACCCTCAACCAGGTGGCCGAGGCGTACCGCGGCCGGACGCTGCTGAGCGCACAGGAGGTGGAAGATATCGTGGCCTACTTGGCGAGCCTGAAATAAGGAAACGGTATGCGTCGAGTGCTGATCATGGTGTTCCTGTTTGTCTCTGTAGCGCCTGTTACCGTTGCCGAGCCTGTATCGGGGTCGGCATTTCTCTCGGAGGAGACGCGTGCGATGCAGGAGGACACCTTTGCCAACCCGGGCATGGAGATGGTGGAGCACGGCAGGATGCTGTTCCACAAACCCGACGAAGAGGGACACGCCTGCGCCGACTGTCACGGAGAGGAGGGGTGGCTGATGGACAAGTCGCGCCTCGCCGGTTATCCGCGCTACAGCGAGTACCTGGAACGGCCCGTTACCCTGCAGCAGCAGGCCAATGTCTGCTGGGAGGAGCAGATGGACAACTTTCCCTACGTCTATGACTGCAAGGAGCTGGTTGCGCTGGAGAGCTACCTGAAGTTTCTCGCGCGGGGGGAGACCATCCATGTGCGGAGCGACGGCCCGGTAAAGCCCTTTTACGAGGCGGGCAAGCGGCTCTACCACGCACGCTTCGGTCAGCTGGATATGGCCTGCGTGCACTGCCATGACCAGCACCAGGGGCAGCGGTTGCGCGCGCAGACCCTCAGCCAGGGGCAGATCAACGGCTTTCCGGTATTCCGTCTGTCGACTGGCCGTATCACCAGTCTGCACCGGCGCTTCAGCGAGTGCCTGGCCTCGTTTCGCTCCGAACCGTTTCTGCCCGGCTCGGACGAATACATCAACCTTGAACTCTATCTGGGCGTACGCTCAAACGGCCTCAAGATCGAAACACCGGCGGTACGTGAATAATCAAATGTGAAGGGTGAGAAGTGAAGTGTGAAAAGGAGTTCGTGAATCGATAAACGTGAAACGTGAAAGGATGGGCTTGACAGGGAACGCGGGGTATACACAATCGTGTTCACGCTTCACGCTTCACGCTTCACGCTTCACGCTTCACGCTTCACGCTTCACGCTTCACGCTTCACGCTTCACGCTTCACGTTTCACGTTTCACAGGCGTGGCCTTACCTGCCAGGTGCGTAATAGTACGGGTAGCCATAACCCCATGCCGGATAACCGTACGTCCCGTAATAGGGCGCGCGGCCATAAGGTCGGTAACGGTAGCCGTGATCGTTGAACATTTCATTGGCCCAGTACATCGGGGTGAAGGCCGGCCAGGGGTTGTTGCCAAATGGGCAGAGGTTGAAGGCGTGGGCGTTCGCAGAAGCGCCCAGTAGCAACAACAGAAACCATAACCCTTTTTTCATGATGTGTTTCCTGGTTTTTTGGTGGTGGCGTGGGCTATCTTAGCCCATATTCGAGCGTGTTATAGCCAAATACTTAAAAGGAGTGGGTGCATGATTAGAGCGTTGCTTGCCGGAGTGGCATTGGTGTTTGTATTGAGTCCTGTCCATGCGGCAAAGCCGGATAAGACAAACGGCAAGGGGGGCGGTGCCCTGCCGCCCGGTCTGCAGAAGAAGGTGGAGCGGGGCGGGCAACTGCCGCCCGGCTGGGAGAAAAAACTGCAGAAGGGCTCGGTGATGGAGGCGGCGGTCTATGCCCATGCCAGGCCGGTACCCGACTCGATAAGCGTCAAACTGCCCCCCGCACCGGAGGGCGCGATCACGGTGAAGGTCGAGGGCAAGGTGGTGCGCCTGATGGAGGCGACACGCACCATCCTTGATGTGTTCGATATCCACTGACGGCCGGGCCGAAACCATGCCCGTGTGCCGGATGATTTTACCGTGTCGGCCCTGAGCCGCCGGCAGTAACTGGAGGCGGGTTGTGGAGCGGGATATCGCGGTCATCGGTGCGACATTTATCGGCTACGTGGCGCTGATGCTGGGTATCGGCTGGGCGGCCTACCGCCACACCCATGACCTGTCCGATTACATTCTCGGCGGGCGTCGGCTGGGGCGCTGGGTGGCGGCGCTGTCGGCCGGTGCCTCGGACATGAGCGGCTGGCTGCTGCTCGGTCTGCCCGGTTACGCCTACGCGGCAGGCACCGAGGCGATGTGGCTGGTGCTGGGGCTGCTGCTTGGGACCTGGCTCAACTGGCGCGTGGTAGCCCGGCGTCTGCGCCACTACAGCGAGGTGGCCGACAATGCGCTGACGCTCCCCGCCTTTTTTGAAAACCGCTTCAAAAGCCAGGGCCGGGCCCTGCGCATTATCTCCGCGATATTCATTCTGCTGTTTTTCCTGTTCTATACCAGTTCCGGGCTGGTGGCCGGCGGAAAGCTGTTCGAGACGGTGTTCGGTCTGCCCTATGTCTGGGCGGTCGGCCTCGGGACGGGGGTGATTATCGTCTACACCTTTCTCGGCGGTTTTCTGGCGGTCTCGTGGACCGACCTGGTACAGGGACTATTGATGGCCGCCGCCCTGCTTGTCGTGCCGTTAATCGCTATTGGCCAGGTGGGTGGCGTTGCAGCCACGGTCGATGGCATGCAGGCGCTCAGTCCGGCATTGCTCGACCCGTTCACCGATGCAGAAGGCAAGAGGCTGGGTGTTGTCACCATAGTTTCATTGATGGGCTGGGGACTGGGCTATTTTGGCCAGCCCCATATCCTGGCGCGCTTCAAGGCGATCAACTCGCCCAGGGAGGTGGCCGGTGCGCGGCGCATCGCGGTCAGCTGGACGGCGCTGACCCTGTTCGGTGCGTCACTGGTCGGTTTTGTCGGTATCCCCTTCCTGGAGACGCCGCTGGCCGGGGCCGACAGCGAAAAGGTCTTCATGCTGCTGGTCGGGGCCCTGTTCCACCCGATTGTGGCGGGGATTCTTCTGGCGGCCATTCTGGCGGCCATTATGAGCACCGCCGATTCGCAGCTGCTGGTCTCCTCCTCGGCCCTGGCGGAGGATTTTTACAAGGCGCTGTTGCGCCGCGATGCCGGGCAAAGGGAACTGGTCTGGGTGGGGCGTGTCGCGGTGGTGGTGATCGCGCTGGTGGCCCTGCTCTTTGCCCTGGACCCGGACAGCAAGGTGCTGGAGCTGGTGGCCTATGCCTGGGCCGGTTTCGGTGCTGCCTTCGGACCGGCCCTGATTCTGTCGCTCTACTGGAAACGCATGAACGGTGCCGGCGCCCTGGCCGGGATCATCGTCGGCGGGGTGACGGTGGTGGTGTGGAAGCAGCTGAGCGGCGGCCTGTTTGATCTGTATGAGCTGGTACCCGGCTTTGTTTTCTCGGGTGTGGCTGTGGTCCTGGTCAGCCTGCTGAGCGCACCGCCACACCCGGTGATTGTCGCCCGGCACGAGGCGATGCGTGAGGCTTAGACTGGTTCTATATGCTGGCAATTGGGGGTGCAATGGGTTAGAAAGGGTGAGGAAAACGCCTGATAACCGAGAGCAATGCAAAAAACCGCAATGGCCGATTTTGAGGAACGTCGCAGCACCGAGAGAATGCAGCGCAGTGAAGCTGCCAAGATAAAGGTGCTTACCTGTGACGAGTCGTCGCTGGTGGGACGCCAGTTTGTGGGCCAGACGGTGGATATTTCACCGGATGGCATTCGCCTCCATTTTGCCGAGTGTCTGCCGCTCGACAGCGAGGTCGAGCTTTGCATCGCCCTGCAGGGCATGCCCTGCACCTTCTACCTGAAAGGGCATATTCGTCATTGCAGCGCCGTGGACGACGGCAAGCGCTACCTCTACGGCATCGAGATCAATGACAGCCCCTCCGCCGATGTGCTGAGCTGGAAAGCGCTGTTTGGTGAGTAGGCACGTGGGTGCGAAGCCGTGCCCATCCACGCTAATGCGCCCGTGATACGGGCTTGAGTCGCGGGGATGTTTTGCCCCCCGGCAAAACGTGTCGTTCGCAGGACGCCCGAAGGGTGAGCCACAGTAAGTGGCGAAACGGCAGGCGCAGATGCAGTGGTACGTAACACGCAGCCTCCGCCTTTATATCCCTCTCTTTATCTCTTCCTGAGCCCTGTCGAAATGTTTCTGTCGCTTTATATTTTTCGCCGCAATGGCGCTATGGCGGCGACAGACGTAAAATAGGCGCCCCTTTTTGTAAGGCCATACGATGATTTACCAGGATAGATTCGATGTGATTGTGGTTGGCGGTGGCCATGCCGGAACCGAGGCGGCGATGGCTGCGGCCCGCATGGGCGCACGCACCCTGCTGCTCAGCCACAACATCGAGACACTGGGGCAGATGAGCTGCAACCCGGCCATCGGCGGCATCGGCAAGGGCCACCTGGTCAAGGAGGTGGATGCCCTGGGCGGCCTGATGGCCCGTGCCACCGACCGTGGCGGGATCCAGTTTCGCATCCTCAATGCCAGCAAGGGGCCGGCGGTGCGCGCCACCCGCGCCCAGGCCGACCGCATCCTCTACAAGCAGGCGGTACGCACGGCGCTGGAGAACCAGCCGAACCTGACCCTGTTCCAGCAGGCGGTGGAGGACATTATCGTCGAGGGTGAGCGGGTGACCGGCGTGATGACCCAGATGGGGCTGAAGTTCCAGGCCCCCGCCGTGGTGCTGACCGCCGGCACCTTCCTCGCCGGCGTCATCCATATCGGCCAGGTCAATTATGAGGGTGGTCGGGCCGGTGACCCGCCCGCCGACTCACTGGCCCATCGTCTGCGTGAGATGCCCTTTCGTGTCGAGCGGCTGAAGACCGGCACGCCGCCGCGTATCGACGGCCGCACCATCGACTACAGCGTGCTGGCCGAGCAGCCCGGCGACGACCCGGCACCGGTATTCTCGTTCCTGGGTTCGCGCGATGAACACCCGGCCCAGATCGCCTGCCATATCACCCACACCAATGAGCAGACCCACGACATCATCCGCGGCGGGCTGGACCGCTCGCCGATGTACTCGGGCATCATCGAGGGGGTCGGCCCGCGCTACTGCCCCTCGATCGAGGACAAGGTGGTGCGTTTTGCCGACAAGGCCGCGCACCAGATCTTCCTCGAGCCGGAGGGGCTCACCACCCACGAGGTCTACCCCAACGGCATCTCTACCAGCCTCCCCTTTGACGTGCAGTTCGAGCTGGTGCGCTCCATGAAGGGGATGGAGCAGGCCCACATCGTGCGCCCCGGCTACGCCATCGAGTACGATTTTTTCGATCCGCGCGACCTGAAGCCGACGCTGGAGACCCGGTTTGTCGAGGGCCTGTTCTTTGCCGGGCAGATCAACGGTACCACCGGCTACGAGGAGGCGGCGGCGCAGGGGCTGCTGGCCGGCCTGAACGCGGCGCGCCGGGTGCAGCAGAAAGAGGGCTGGTACCCGCGCCGCGACGAGGCCTACCTGGGGGTGCTGGTCGATGACCTGATTACCCGCGGCACCGCAGAGCCCTACCGCATGTTCACCAGCCGTGCCGAGCACCGCCTGCTGCTGCGCGAGGACAATGCCGACCTGCGCCTGACGTCCATCGGCCGGGAACTGGGGCTGGTGGATGATGCACGCTGGGCGGCATTTGAAGCCAAGCGTGAGGCGATCGAGCGGGAGCAGCAGCGGCTGCACGAGACCTGGGTGCGCCCGGGCCAGGTCGATGCGGCGGCCGCCGAGCAGGTGCTGGGCAGCAAACTGGCGCGTGAATACCGCCTCAGCGAACTGCTGCGCCGGCCCGAGGTGAGCTATCAGGTGCTGTCTAAGCTGTTGCCCGGTTTTTCCGCCATTGAGCATGAACAGGTGGCAGAGCAGGTGGAGATCCAGGCCAAGTATGCCGGTTATATCGAGCGCCAGCGCGAGGAGATCGAGCGCCAGCGTCGCCATGAAGAGACCCGCCTGCCGGAGGGTATCGACTATGCGCAGGTGCGCGGACTCTCTGCCGAGGTACAGGAGAAGCTGGCGGCCAACCGTCCGGCCACCATCGGTCAGGCCTCTCGTATCCCCGGCGTGACCCCGGCGGCGATCTCCATACTGCTGGTGCACCTGAAAAAGCGGCAGGTTAAGTGATGGAGTTGAAAACGCTGAGTACGCAAAGACGCGGAGGCGCAGAGGAAAATAATGGTTTTGCGCAATCGTCGGGTGTATCCCGGTTATATGGAGGCTCAATCCTTACCACGACAAATTCATGTAAACACGCTTTGCGCACTTCGCGTCTCAGCGGGCTTTGCGTTTTCTTCCAGAGCATAAAGTGAAAGCAGGGAATGTCGACTGAATTGCGAACACGGCTGGATAATGGTCTTGCCGCCTTGGGCCTGCACCTTGATGAGGCCACGAGGGCGAAACTTGTTGTCTATGTGGAACTGCTGGTCAAGTGGAACAAGGCCTATAACCTGACAGCGATTCGTGAGCCGTCAGAGATGATCACCCGCCACCTGCTCGACAGCCTGGCGGTTATGCCGCACCTGTACGGGCAACGCATTATCGATATCGGTACCGGGGCGGGCCTGCCCGGCATCCCGCTGGCGCTGGCGATGCCCGACAGGGCGTTTGTGCTGCTGGACAGCAACGGCAAGAAGACCCGTTTTCTGGTGCAGGCAAAGGCCGCGCTGGGCCTGGCGAATATCGAGGTGGTACACGCCCGGGTGGAGGAATATCAGCCGGATCGACAATTTGATGTCGTGATCACTCGCGCTTTTGCCTCGCTTGCTGGTATCCTGACAGGTTCCCGCCATTTGCTGGCGGCGGACGGCGAGTTCCTGGCAATGAAAGGTGCCCTGCCGCAGCAGGAGCTGAAGGCGCTGCCGCCGGGTTTTTCACTCAAAGAGGTGATCCCGCTGTCTGTACCGGGGCTGGAGAATGAACAGCGTCATCTGCTGCGTATCGTTGCGGGTGAGTAACAGGGAAGCGAGGTTTCCTAAGGGGAGAACAGAAATCCATGGCTAAGATCATCGCAGTTGCGAACCAGAAGGGCGGGGTGGCCAAGACCACCACCTGCATCAATCTTGGTGCCTCGCTGGCGGCTACCAAGCGCCGGGTACTGGTGGTGGATATGGACCCCCAGGGCAATGCCACCGTCGGTAGCGGTGTAGACAAGGACACTATCGAGCTGAGCAGCTACCATGTGCTGCTGGGCAAGACGCCGGCCGCCAATGCCATTATCCACTCCGCGGAGGCGGCCTACGATATTCTGCCGACCACCGGCGACCTGACCGCCGCCGAGGTCGAGCTGATGAACATGATGGTGGCCCGGGAGCAGCGTCTGCGCCAGGCGCTGGAACCGTTGCAGGACAAGTACGACTACATCCTGGTCGACTGCCCCCCGTCCCTGAACATGCTGACCCTCAACGCCCTGGTGGCGGCCAACTCGGTGATGATACCGATGCAGTGCGAGTACTACGCGCTGGAGGGCCTGACCGCCCTGCTCAACACCATCGATGAGATCCGCGCCTCGGTCAACCCCGGCCTGGAGATCGAGGGGCTGCTGCGTACCATGTACGACCCGCGCAATAACCTGGCGCTGGACGTATCGGGACAGCTCATCATGCACTTTGGCGAAAAGGTCTACCGCACCGTGATACCGCGCAATGTTCGCCTGGCCGAGGCGCCGAGTCATGGCGTGCCGGTACTGGCCTATGACCGCAGTTCACGCGGGGCAGCCGCCTACCTGGCACTGGCCGGCGAGATGCTGCGGCGGGAAGAGAAGACGGCTCTGGCTGTAGGTTAATATCCAGGCTCTGCAAGGAATCGCAAAGGCCGCAGAGGCGCAAAAACGCAGAGAAAGATCGAAGCAGGGTAAGTAAGAGGTAGAAGAACAGGGCTATGAGAGTACTTGGGATTTTTTATTTTCTCTATGTTCTCAGCGTCTCTGCGAACTTCGCGTAATCAACACAACTATCGAATTAACTTAATCATCATGGCAGCAAAAAAACGAGGCTTGGGGAAAGGACTGGAGGCCCTGCTGGGTGACAGTGCCCGGAATATCGGCGCGCCGGCAGCAGAGCAGGGCGGCGGGGATGGCAATGTCGATGGCGAGCTGCGTAACCTTCCGGTTGATGTGATGCAGCGAGGCAAATACCAGCCGCGTATCGACATGGACCCGGAGAGCCTTGAGGAACTGGCCGACTCCATCCGCGCCCAGGGTGTGGTGCAGCCGATCGTGGTGCGTCCCATCGACAAGCCGGGCCACTACGAGATTATCGCCGGTGAGCGCCGCTGGCGCGCCTCCCAGCTGGCGGGCCTGCATGAGATCCCCGCCGTGATCCGCGATGTGCCGGACCAGGCCGCCATGGCCATGGCACTCATCGAGAACATCCAGCGCGAAGAGCTCAATCCGATGGAGGAGGCGCACGCGCTACAACGCCTTATCGATGAATTTGGCCTGACCCACCAGGAGACCGCCGAGGCGGTGGGCCGTTCACGCGCCGCGGTCAGCAACCTGCTGCGGCTGCTCAGCCTGCGCGATGACGTCAAGCGCCTGGTGGAGAACGGAGACCTGGAGATGGGTCATGCGCGTGCCCTGCTTGCCCTGGATGGGGAGGCGCAGAGCGGCGCCGCACGTCAGGTGGTGGGCAAGGGGTTGTCGGTGCGCGAGACCGAGCGCCTGGTGAAACGGTTGCAGCAGCCGCACAAGGCACAGCATGAGAAGAAGGACGATCCCGATGTCCGCCGCCTGGAGCAGGATATCTCCGAGAAGCTGGGGGCCAGGGTGGCGCTGCAGCACGGTGCGAAGGGCAAGGGCAAGCTGGTGATCCAGTACAACTCGCTGGATGAACTGGACGGGATCCTGGAGCACATCAAATAACAGTAACTAGGTTCTAGGTTCTAGTATCTAGTAGAAGAAGGGCTATCATGCTCCTAGCTCCTAGCTCCTAGCTCCTCGGCAGTTTCTGACATATATCAATTTAAGTAATCCCTTATATAATTCTTTTTTATCTCCCCATCATTGACCATTAATCGGTCGAAAGCTATACTGCGCGCCCACTGAAAGTTACGACTTTCAGCCGTTTTTATGGATTCATCTTCCGTCCCCACGGGCCGGTCTGGTTTCACAACCGATGAGCTACAGTGACAAGGCGCTGCGCGGTGCGCGCAGACAGCTTCAAATCCAGCTGGGACTGGCGCTGCTGGCGGGACTGGTCTTTACTGTCATGCACAGTGTGCAGGCGGGTGGCGCGGCGCTGTTCGGCGGCCTGATCGCAGCGGCCAACAGTGTGCTGGAAATCTGGTATCTACGCCGTACCCATACGGCAACGGGCGTGAGCGCTGAACGTACCATGCGGCTGCTCTACCGTTATGCGGCCGAACGGTTTGCGACAACAGTCGCGCTGTTCGCCATCAGCCTCGGGCTGATGAAGTTGCTGCCGCTGCCGTTGGTGCTGGGCTTCATCCTTGGCCAGTTGGCCATTGGTGTTCGATGGTTTTCTAAAATTTAAATTTTGAGACGTAACCATGGCTAGCGAGACGCTTTCCTCTACTGACTATATTAAACACCATCTACAGAACATGACCTTTGGCCAGCACCCAGACGGCACCTGGGGCCTGGCCCACAGTGCCGCCGAGGCCAAGGAGATGGGCTTTTGGGCCTTCCACGTCGATAGTCTCGGCTGGTCGATCGCCCTGGGCATGCTGTTCCTGTGGCTGTTCCGCAAGGCCGCAAAAAACGCCACCGCCGGCGTCCCAGGTGGGCTGCAGAATTTTGCCGAGTGGGTGTGCGAGTTTATCGACACCAGCGTGCGCGGCTCCTTCAGTGCCCGCAATGACCTGGTCGCCCCATTGTCGCTGACCATCTTCATCTGGATCTTCCTGATGAACTTCATGGACCTGATTGCTGTGGACTTGCTGCCGGTGCTCGCGCAGTGGATTGGTGCCACCTTCTTCGGGGTCGATCCGCACCACGTCTATTTCAAGGTGGTGCCGAGCACCGATCCGAATGTCACCTTCGGTATGGCCTTTGCGGTCTTCTTCCTGACACTCTACTACAGCATCAAGATCAAGGGTGTCGGCGGCTTTGCCGGTGAACTGACCCTGCAACCATTCCAGTCAGGCAACAAGGTGGTGCAGCTGATCTTCATTCCCATCAATTTCCTGCTTGAATTTGTGTCGTTGATCGCCAAGCCGATTTCCCTGGCGCTGCGACTTTTCGGCAACATGTATGCCGGTGAGATGATCTTCATCCTTATCGCCATTATGTACAGTGCAGGTTGGGCGATGGGCATTTTCGGCAGTTTCCTGCAACTGGGCTGGGCCATTTTCCATATCCTGATCATTACCTTGCAGGCGTTCATCTTCATGACGCTGACCATCGTCTACATGGACATGGCGCATCAGGAACATCACTAACAGATTTCGTTTTACCCTTTATTAACTTTTAACTTTTAGCTACAGGAGAAATTCTAATGTCTGAAGCACAAGCATTGCTGTACATCGCAGGTGCACTGATGATGGGTCTGGGTGCCCTGGGTGCTGCTGTTGGTATCGGTGTCCTCGGTGGCCGCTTCCTCGAAGGTGCTGCCCGTCAGCCTGAACTGATCCCGATGCTGCGTACCCAGTTCTTCATCGTTATGGGTCTGGTCGACGCGGTACCGATGATCGCCGTCGGTCTTGCCATGTACGTTCTGTTCGCGGTTGCTGGCTAATTCGGTAGGTCAACCATACCGGTTTATCCAGCCAACTAACGCGAGGTACAAGGCATGAATATCAATGCAACCCTATTCGGTCAGATGATCACCTTTGTGATCTTTGTCTGGTTCTGCATGAAGTATGTCTGGCCGCCGATCATGAATGCGCTGCACGAGCGCAAGACCAAGATCGCCGACGGACTGGCCGCGGCAGAACGTGGACAGCACGAGCAGGAGCTTGCCGAGAAGCGCGCCAAAGAGGTGATTCAGGAAGCCAAAGAACAGGCATCCAGTATCATTGCCCAGGCGCAAAAACGTGCCAGCGAGATTGTCGAAGAGGCGAAGGACAACGCGCGTGCCGAGGGCGAACGCCTGGTACACGCCGCCAACGCCGAGATTGAGCAGGAAGTGAACCGCGCCAAGGAAACACTGCGTGGTCAGGTCGTCTCCCTCTCCGTGGCCGGTGCCTCCAAGGTACTGAGCAAGGAGATCGATGAGAAGGCCCATGACGAACTGCTCAAAGATCTCGTCGCACAAATTTAAGGTCGGCAGCAATGGCTGAAAAAATTACGATCGCACGACCCTACGCTCAGGCGATTTTCGATCTGGCCCAGGAACAGGGTGAGCTTACCGGCTGGTCCGAGATGCTGGCGCTGGCCGCTGCTATTGCCTCCAACGAGGAGATGGCCGCGGTTATCGACAATCCCAAGCTGGGCAGTGAACAGCTCGCTGAGCTGTTTATCGATATCTGCGGTGAGGGGCTCAACGAGCACGGCAAAAATCTGATTCGTACCCTGGCGGAGAACGACCGTATTGCGTTCCTGCCGGAGATTGCCGAGTTGTATGAAGTTGCCCGCGCCCAGGCCGAAGGCTCGATTCAGGCCGAGGTGGTCTCCGCCTCTGCCCTGAACGATGCCCAGCAGGCCGCCATCGCAGAGGCCCTGAAAAATCGCCTAGGCCGTGAAGTCACCCTTGAGTGCAAGATTGACGAGTCGCTGATCGTCGGCGCCGTGATTCGCGCAGGTGACATGGTCATCGATGGTTCGGTTGTCGGCAAGCTCGACAAGCTTGCAACAGAGCTGATGCACTGAACCGGACCCCAAGAGGACACAGATTATGCAATTAAATCCATCTGAAATCAGTGAACTGATCAAAAAACGCATTGCCGGTTTTGAGGCAGCCACTGAGGCCCGCACCGAGGGCACCGTGGTCAGCCTGACCGACGGCATTGCCCGCATCCACGGCCTGGCTGACGTCATGTCCGGTGAGATGCTGGAGTTTCCTAACAACACCTATGGTATGGCATTGAACCTGGAGCAGGACTCCGTCGGTGCCGTAATCCTCGGTGACTACAAGCACATTTCCGAAGGCGACAGCGTCAAGTGTACCGGTCGCATTATGGAGGTCCCCACAGGTGAAGCCATGCTTGGTCGCGTGGTCGATTCCCTGGGTAACCCCATCGACGGTAAAGGTCCCATCAATGCCGAGTCTTCTTCTCCCATTGAGAAGATCGCCCCCGGCGTACTGTGGCGCAAGTCGGTTGACCAACCGCTGCAGACAGGTCTGAAAGCTATCGACGCCATGGTGCCAATCGGTCGTGGCCAGCGTGAGCTGATCATCGGTGACCGCCAGACCGGTAAGACCGCAGTGGCCGTTGATGCCATCATCAACCAGAAAGGCACCGGCGTTAAGTGTATCTACGTTGCGGTTGGCCAGAAGGCCTCCTCCGTTGCCGCTGTGGTACGCAAGCTCGAAGAGCACGGCGCGATGGAGCACACCATCGTTGTTGCCGCGACCGCTGCCGAGTCGGCTGCCATGCAGTACATCGCACCCTACTCCGGTTGCACCATGGGTGAGTACTTCCGCGACAAGGGTGAAGATGCCCTGATCGTATACGATGACCTGACCAAGCAGGCCTGGGCCTATCGTCAGGTTTCGCTGCTGCTGCGTCGTCCGCCGGGTCGTGAAGCCTATCCGGGTGATGTCTTCTACCTGCACTCGCGCCTGCTGGAGCGTGCCGCACGTGTTAACGCCGACTTCGTGGAGAAGGCCACCGACGGCAAGGTGAAGGGCCAGACCGGTTCTCTGACCGCGCTGCCGATCATCGAGACCCAGGCCGGTGACGTATCCGCGTTCGTACCGACCAACGTTATCTCCATCACCGACGGTCAGATCTTCCTCGAGTCGGACCTGTTCAACGCCGGTATCCGTCCTGCGATTAACGCGGGTCTTTCGGTATCCCGTGTTGGTGGTTCCGCCCAGACCAAGATCATCAAGAAGCTCGGTGGTGGTGTACGTCTTGACCTGGCCCAGTACCGTGAGCTGGCGGCCTTCGCCCAGTTCGCCTCTGACCTGGACGAGTCGACCCGCAAGCAGATCGAGCGTGGCCAGCGTGTAACCGAACTGATGAAACAGTTCCAGTACTCGCCGATGAGCGTAGCGCAAATGGCCGTTTCCCTGTTCGCCGCCAACCAGGGCTTCCTGGATGATGTCGAGGTGAACAAGGTGGTCGACTTCGAAGATGCCATGCAGGCCTATCTGAAGTCTGAAAAGGCCGAACTGTTGGCCCAGATCGATGAGAGCGGCGACTATAACGACCAGATCGAAAACGCACTGCGTGAGGCTCTGGAGCAATTCAAGGCCAGCCACACCTGGTAATACGCGGGGGACGCAATAATGGCAAGCGGAAAAGAGATTCGTACGCAGATCAAGAGTGTCAAGAACACTCAGAAGATCACCCGTGCCATGGAAATGGTGGCTGCCAGCAAGATGCGCAAGGCGCAGGATCGCATGGCGGCCACTCGTCCCTATGCCGAAAACATCCGCCGGGTTATCGGCCATCTGGCCCAGGCCCATCCCGAGTACAAGCACCCCTACATGATCGAGCGCGAGGTGAAGAAGGTCGGCATTATCCTGATCTCCACCGACCGCGGTCTGTGCGGTGGTTTGAACACCAACCTGTTCAAGGCCGGTGTCACCACCATGAAGGAGTGGCGGGACAAGGGTGCCGAGGTGCAGCTGTGCACTATCGGCTCAAAGGGCTTTGGTTTCTTCAAGCGAGTGGGTGGCAGCATCGTAGCTGATACCAGCCATCTCGGTGATGCGCCGCGCCTGGAAGAGATTATCGGTACCGTTAAGGTGATGCTCGACGCTTACAACAGCGGCGAGATTGACCAGCTCATCCTGGTTTACAACGAGTTCGTCAATACCATGACGCAAAAGCCTCAGGTCGAGCAGCTACTGCCGATCAAGGCGTCTGAACTCGAGGAAGAGCTGCGCCATCACTGGGACTATATCTATGAGCCCGAGGCCAAGGATGTGCTGGACGCGTTGTTGATGCGCTATGTGGAATCGCTGGTCTATCAGGGTGTTGTCGAGAATATTGCCTGCGAAATGGCGGCTCGAATGGTTGCGATGAAGGCGGCCACCGACAACGCCGGCAACATGATTGATGAGCTGGAGCTGGCCTACAACAAGGCCCGTCAGGCTGCGATTACCCAGGAGCTGTCCGAGATCGTCAGCGGCGCCGCGGCAGTCTAGGCATAGGCGAAAGATTTTTAAATATTGTTAAGGGGAACTGTCATGAGTTCTGGAAAAATTGTACAAGTCATCGGTGCGGTCGTCGACGCGGAATTCCCGCGTGATGCCATGCCGAAGGTCTACGATGCGGTGACCGTTGATGAGGCCGGCCTGACGCTGGAAGTTCAGCAGCAGCTGGGCGACGGGGTTGTCCGTGCTATCGCAATGGGTTCCACCGATGGTGTCAAGCGCGGTATGGCCGTGAACAACACCGGTGCACCGATTACTGTCCCGGTTGGCCAGGCCACACTGGGCCGTATTATGGACGTACTGGGTAATCCGGTTGACGAGGCCGGCCCGGTTGAGACCGATGAGCGTATGCCTATCCACCGTGAGGCGCCTGCCTATGCGGACCAGTCTGCCTCGGTAGATATCCTGGAGACCGGCATCAAGGTTATCGACCTGGTTATGCCTATCGCCAAGGGCGGTAAAATCGGTCTGTTCGGGGGTGCCGGTGTAGGCAAGACGGTAACGCTGATGGAGTTGATTCGTAACATCGCCGTTGAGCACTCCGGTTTCTCTGTATTCGCCGGTGTAGGTGAACGTACCCGTGAGGGTAACGACTTCTACCACGAGATGGATGAAGGCGGCGTACTCGACAAGGTCGCCCTGGTCTACGGCCAGATGAATGAGCCGCCCGGCAACCGTCTGCGTGTGGCCCTGACCGGCCTGACCATCGCGGAGAACTTCCGTGACGAAGGTCGTGACGTACTGCTGTTCGTCGACAACATCTACCGTTACACGCTGGCCGGTACCGAGGTATCCGCACTGCTGGGTCGTATGCCTTCAGCGGTAGGTTACCAGCCGACCCTGGCCGAGGAGATGGGTGTGCTGCAGGAGCGTATTACCTCCACCAAGACCGGTTCCATCACTTCATTCCAGGCCGTATACGTCCCTGCGGATGACCTGACCGACCCGTCACCGGCCACGACCTTCGCTCACCTGGATGCGACCCTGGTACTGTCCCGCCAGATTGCCGAGCTGGGTATCTACCCCGCGGTCGATCCGCTGGACTCCACCTCACGTATCCTCGACCCGCTGGTTGTGGGTGAAGAGCACTACAATGTTGCCCGTAAGGTGCAGTCCACCCTGCAGCGTTACAATGAGCTGCGCGACATCATCGCGATTCTGGGTATGGATGAACTGTCCGAGGATGACAAACTGGTTGTAGCCCGTGCACGTAAACTGCAGCGTTTCCTCTCCCAGCCGTTCTTCGTAGCGGAAGTCTTCACCGGTGCTCCAGGTAAATACGTTTCCCTGAAAGACACCATTTCCAGCTTTAAGGCCATCGTCGAAGGCGAATACGATCACCTGCCCGAGCAGGCGTTCTACATGATCGGTTCCATCGACGAAGCGGTTGAGAAAGCGAAGACTCTGTAAACCGTTACAAGAGCGGGGTAATAGCTATGTCTATGACTATGCATGTGAACATCGTCAGCGCCGAGGGCGAGATCTTCTCCGGTACCGTGGAGCAGGTCTTTGCCCCGGCGGTGATGGGTGAGGTGGGGATCTATCCCCGCCATACTCCGTTGCTGACCCAGCTCAAGCCCGGCGAAGTGCGTGTCGTGAAGCAGGGGGGCGAGGAGGATTTCTTCTACGTCTCCGGTGGTATGCTCGAGATCCAGCCCCATGTGGTGAGCGTGCTGGCCGATACCGCCGTGCGCGCCCATGACCTGGACGAAGCCAAGGCCGTTGAAGCCAAGCAGCGTGCCGAGCAGGCACTGAAGGATCGCCAGAGCGATATCGACTACGCCCGTGCCGAGGCCGAGCTGGCCGAGGCGGTTGCCCAGTTGCAGACGATTCAGCACCTGCGCAAGAAGGCCAAGGGCTCACGCAGCTAGGCGCTTGTTCACAATTAGTGAAATCCAGGCTTGGCTTGCTGGCCGCGCCTTGGGTTATAAAAGGGGCGGTGTGCTACACTGCCCCTTTTTTTATCGGTGGAAGTTGGAGAAGACGATGACAGAGCAGATTGTCGGTGCCAATAAGGTGGTTACCGTCACCTACAGTATCGTTGACCAGTCGGGTCAGGTGCTGGAACAGAGCGACCTGCCGGTCGATTACCTGCATGGCAGCGAAAACGGCCTGTTTGAAAAGATCGAAGAGGCGCTGGAAGGCAAGCAGGCAGGCGATGCGGTCGAGGTGATACTGAGTCCGGCAGAGGCCTTTGGTGAGTGGAATGCCGACCTGACTTTCAGCGACAAGATCGAGAACGTCCCCCCCGAGTACCGCAAGATGGGTGCAGAAGCGGAGTTTCGCAACGAGGCGGGTGAGTCGATCACGATGGTGGTGACCCATATTGATAGCGGGACCATCACGCTGGACGGGAATCACCCCTTTGCGGGAAAAACGGTGACCTTCCATGTCAAGGTACAGGGTGTGCGTGAGCCGTCAGCCGACGAGATGGCACAGGGCGTTAATCCCAACAAACGCCCGACCATGCATTAATTAAAGAGCAGTAGATAACGCTATAAGATTTCGATGTCTGCAACCCCACTTGAAGTCATCATCCTAGCTGCCGGACAGGGTACGCGGATGCGCTCTGCCCTGCCCAAGGTGCTGCACCCTTTGGCGGGCAAGCCCCTGCTGGCGCATGTCATCGACACGGCCCACGGGCTGGCTGCCGACAGCATCCACGTGGTGTACGGGCATGGCGGGGAACAGGTGCGCCAGACCCTTGCCGCTCAGGCGGTGCAGTGGGTGGAGCAGGCCGAGCAGCTGGGCACCGGACATGCGGTGGAGCAGGCCATGCCGGCTGTGGCCGATGATGCCGTGGTGCTGGTGCTTTACGGCGATGTGCCGCTGGTACGGGGCGATACCCTGCAGAGACTGGTGGCCAGCGCCCGTCAGGGCGATCTGGCTCTGCTCACCGTGCTACTGGATAATCCCTTTGGGTACGGCCGCATCGTGCGCGATGCGTCGGGCCGTGTGCAGCGCATCGTGGAGCAGAAGGATGCCAGTGAGGACGAGCAGTCCATCCGCGAGGGCAATAGCGGCATCCTCGCGGTCCAGGGTGAGCGTTTGCGCGGCTGGCTGCGGCAACTGGACAACGCCAACGCCCAGGGCGAATTCTACCTGACCGATATCATCGCCCTGGCAGTCAATGATGGTGTGACGGTTGATGCCGTTTTGGCCCATGACGTGGACGAGGTGCTGGGCGTCAACGACCGGGTACAGCTGGCCCACCTGGAGCGGGTCTATCAGCAGCGTCAGGCCGAACGCCTGATGCGCGCCGGTGTGACCCTGGCCGACCCGGCACGTTTTGAATTACGCGGCAGCCTGGAACACGGCCAGGATGTCAGCATCGATATCAACGTGGTGATCGAGGGCAGGGTGACGCTCGGTAACCGGGTGCGCATCGGGGCCAACTGCGTGCTGCGCAATGTCTCCCTGGGTGATGGCACCGTGGTGCACCCCATGAGCGTGCTGGAGAGCAGCGTGGTGGGCGAGGGCTGTGAGGTTGGTCCCTATGCGAGGCTGCGTCCCGGTACCGAGTTGGCCGCACGGGCCAAGGTCGGCAACTTCGTCGAGGTGAAAAAGAGCACCATTGGCGAGGGCTCCAAGATCAACCACCTCAGTTATGTGGGTGATACCACCATGGGCAACCAGGTCAACATCGGTGCCGGTACCATCACCTGCAATTACGACGGCGCTAACAAGCATCGCACGGTGATCGGCGATCGTGCCTTCATCGGCTCCGACAGCCAGCTGGTTGCACCTGTCGAGGTCGGCGAGGATGCCACCATCGGTGCCGGCTCCACCATCACCCACCATGCGCCGGCAGGCGAGTTGAGCATCAGTCGCAGTAAACAGCATTCGATAAAGGGCTGGACGCGGCCGATTAAAAAACGTGAAAAGTGAGACGTAAGACGTGAAAGCTCGCGGTTTTCGTTTTACGATTCACGCTTTACGAATTTCGTTTTAGGATCTTTCTATGTGTGGCATTGTTGGCGCGGCAGCCGGAACGGACGTGGTGGAAACCCTGCTCGAGGGGCTGCGGCGCCTGGAGTATCGTGGCTACGATTCTGCGGGTATTGCGGTGCTCGACAGCCACGGCTGTATCAATCGTGTGCGCCGGCCCGGCAAGATACAGGTGCTGCAGGAGGCGCTTGCCGCCCAACCGGCAGAAGGGGTGATCGGCATTGCCCATACACGCTGGGCCACCCATGGTGTTCCGGTTGAAAACAATGCCCACCCCCACGTCTGCCAGAACAGCGTCGCGGTGGTGCATAACGGCATTATCGAAAATTACGAGGCGCTGAAAGCGGCGCAGTGCGAGGCGGGTTACGCCTTTACCTCTGAAACCGATACCGAGGTGATCGTTCATCAACTGCACCGCTATCTGGATGAGAGCGACGGCCTGCTGCAGGCGGTGCGCCGTACCGTGGCCGATCTTGAGGGCGCCTACGCCCTGGGCGTGATCAGCACCGAGGACAAAGACCGGCTGATTGCCGCACGCCGCGGCAGTCCACTGGTGATCGGCCTTGCCGAGAGCGGCAACTACATCGCCTCCGATGTGGCGGCACTGATTCACGTCACGCAGCGTTTCATCTACCTGGAGGAGGGCGACATTGCCGAAATCACGCCTGCGGGCGTGACGATACTGGATGAACACGGTGAGCCGGTCGAACGCCCCGTGCACCACAGCGAGTTGAGCGCCGATGCCGTGGAACGCGGTGAATATGCCCACTACATGCTCAAGGAGATCTATGAGCAGCCGGCCGCCGTCGCCGAGACGCTGGAGGGGCGCATCGGGGATAATCGCGTGCTGGAAGAGAGCTTTGGTCCCGCGGCCGCGGCCATTTTCGACACTATTGAGCAGGTGAAGATCGTCGCCTGCGGTACCAGTTACCATGCCGGTCTGCTGGCCTGTTACGGCTTCGAGACGCTGGCCGGCCTGCCCTGTCACGTGGAGGTTGCCAGCGAGTTCCGCTACCGCAAGCCGGTGGTGCAGGCCAACACGCTGTTTGTGACCATTTCCCAGTCGGGAGAGACGGCCGATACCCTGGCCGCGCTGCGTACGGCAAAAGAGCGCGGTTATGCGCACACCCTGGCCATCTGCAATGTGCCGGAGAGCTCGCTGGTGCGCGAGTCCGACCTGGTGCTGATGACCCGCGCCGGGCCGGAGATCGGCGTTGCCTCCACCAAGGCCTTCACCACGCAACTGGTGGCGCTGTTGCTGCTGATCGTGGTGCTGGGACGGCGTCATGCGCTTACCGCCGAGCGTGAAGCCAATATCGTGGAACAGCTGCGCCAGTTGCCGTTGATGATCGAGCACGCGCTGGAACTGGATACGCAGATCGCGCAGTTGGCCTCGCGCTTCGGGCGCAAGCACAATGCCCTGTTTCTCGGGCGCGGTGTGCACTACCCGGTGGCGCTGGAGGGGGCACTCAAGCTCAAGGAGATCTCCTACATCCATGCCGAAGGTTACCCGGCCGGGGAACTCAAGCACGGTCCGCTGGCACTGGTCGACGAGGAGGTGCCTATCGTGGCGGTGGCGCCCAACGATGCACTGCTCGACAAGCTCAAATCGAACCTGCAGGAAGTGCGCGCACGCGGCGGCGAACTGTTTGTGTTTGCCGATGTCGAGTCCGGTATCGCACCGGCCGAGGGGATGACGGTGCTCGATATCGCACCGACCGACAAGGCGATCTCGCCGATCGTCTATTCGGTGCCGCTGCAGTTGCTCGCCTATCATGTCGCCGTGATCAAGGGCACCGATGTAGACCAGCCGCGCAACCTCGCCAAGTCGGTGACGGTGGAGTAGGTCGGGGCAGGGCGGCAGCCGCACTGCCTTGATTTGATCGGCAGTCGGGATTGAACGTGTTTCACTGTCCGCAGCGGGACGGCCTGCATGCTGAAACGGAAAGTAAACGACAGCCTGGAACAGCTCTATAACCGGGTGACGGGTGATGAAGATGCACGGGTGTGCAAGGATATCCCGGAGTCTGCCTGCCGTGACCAGCCGCGTAACTTTTTCTCCTACCTGTTCGCCAACCTTCTCGGCAAGGTCGCCGATGAGATCGCCAGCGCCAAACTGGTGATACCGTGGCTGTTCGGGCTGCTCGGTGTGCCGGCTGCCTTTACCGGCTTTCTGGTTCCGGTGCGCGAGGCCGGTGTGCTGCTGCCGCAGTTGCTGGTGGCGGCGGCGGTGCGCCATATGCCGATCCGCAAGTGGGTGTGGCTGCTCGGCGCGCTGCTCTCGGCAGTCAGCCTGTTCGGCATGGCGGCCGCCACGGTGGGGCTGGACGGCAGCGCTGCCGGCATCGTGATACTGACGATGCTGGTGCTGTTCAGCCTGGCCCGCGGCCTGTGTTCGGTATCGGCCAAGGATGTGCTGGGCAAGACGGTCTCGAAAAGCCGTCGCGGTGCGTTGATGGGCTGGAGTGCGAGCCTGTCGGGTGTGGCGGTGCTGGCTGTCGGCCTGTGGCTGGGGAGTGCCGGGCTGGAAACCTCCGGTCTGAGGCTGTTCGCCGGCTTGTTGATCACCGGGGGTGTGTTGTGGCTGCTGGCGGCGCTCTTTTTCGCCGCGATCCAGGAGCAGCCCGGCGCCACGGAGGGGGGCGGCAATGCCCTGAGCGTGGCCTTGCAGCAACTGCGCATCCTGAGCAGCGATGTGCCGTTCCGCCATTTTGTGCTGGCACGCGCCCTGCTGCTGTCGGTGGCCCTGGCGCCGCCGTTCTACGTGCTTGTGGCGCAGTCGCAGGCGCAAACCAGCCTGCTTGGACTGGGCGGCCTGATCATTGCCAACGGCCTGGCGTCGAGCGTCTCGGCACCGTTTTGGGGCTACATGGGCGACAGGTCCAGCCGTCGTGTGATGGCTATTGCGGCAACGGGGGCGGGCCTGCTGGGCCTATTCACCTCCAGTGCGGTGTTTTTCGGCTGGGGCTGGGCCACGGGCGAACTGGGCATGGCGGTGATCTTTCTGGTGCTGAATGTCATGCACGGGGGCGTGCGCCTGGGACGCAAGGTCTACCTTGTCGACATGGCCGGCAGCGACAAGCGTGCCGCCTACGTGGCGGTGTCCAATACCCTGATTGGCGTGTTGATGCTGTTTGCCGGTCTAATCGGTCTGCTCGGTGACTGGCTGGGCGTGACGGCAGTACTGTTGCTGCTCGGTGTCGTCTCCCTGCTGGCGGCTACCTATAGTGCCACCCTGCCCGAGGTGAGCGAGGCGTGATGGGAGGTGGCTGGACGGTCTGTCAATGAAACGCCCGCTTCACTTATTTTTTCAATTTGCGCCACAGTGAAACGCGGTCGATACCCAGTATTTCGGCGGCCTTGCTGCGGTTGCCGCCGGTATAATTCAACACCCACTGGATGTATTCGCGCTCGCGTTGTTCCAGTGTTGGCAGGTTCTCACCCCGCTTGCGTACCACATGCACCGAGCGTTCCGCCAGAATGGGGGGCAGCTGTTTGACGGTCAGCATTGGGCTGTCCGCCAAGGCGACGCCGCGTTCAATCAGGTTTTCCAGTTCGCGGATGTTGCCGGGATAGTCGTGTTCACACAGGATATCCATGGCATCGGATGATATCTCTTCAACCTCGCGTCCCATACGCAGTGCGATCTTTTTCAGAAAGTAGTAGGCCAGCAGCGGGATGTCATCACGGCGTTCGGCCAGCGGCGGCAGGTGCAGCGCCACCACATCCAGGCGATAGTAGAGGTCCTGGCGGAAGCGGCCCGAGGCGACATCATTGCGCAGATCGCGGTTGGTGGCGGCGATAAAACGGACGTCGACGGAGATGGGTTTCGTGCTGCCGATCCGCTGTACCTCGCGCTCCTGAATCACACGCAGGAACTTGACCTGCATCGCCAGCGACATCTCGGCGATTTCATCGAGAAACAGGGTGCCCCCTTCGGCCGCCTCGATGAGACCGGCATGCGCCTCGACAGCGCCCGTGTAGGCCCCCTTTTCATGGCCGAACAGTTCGTTGGCCAGCAGGTCCTCCTGCAGTGCACCGCAGTTGACGGCAACGAATGCCGCCTCCCCGCGCTCGCTGTGATCATGTATATAGCGGGCAAGCAGTTCCTTGCCGGTGCCGCTTTCCCCGGTAATGAATACGTTCGAGTCGGACAGGGCGGCCTGGCGTGCTGTGTCCAGCAGCCGGCGCATCGCCGCATCCTGGGTGATGATCCTGCTCTCCTGGGCGTGCTCTTGCACCTGGTTGCGCAGCTGGCGGTTTTCCCGTTTGAGGCGTACCCGCTCCATGGCGTTGGCAACAATGGTGCGCACATCATCCAGGCGAAAGGGTTTGGCGATATACTGGTAGGCACCGGCCTTGGTTGCCTCGATGGCCGATTCGATGGTGGCGTAGCCGGTGATCATGATGACGGCGATATCCGGGTCGAGCTCGATCGCACGTCGCAGTATGTCCATGCCGTCAGCCCGCTCCATGCGCAGGTCCGTCAGCACCACATCAAAACTGCCACTCATCAGGGCGTCGATGCCGCCCGGTCCGGTGGTACGGGCGGTGACTTCGTAGCCGGCTTTGGTGAAGGCATGGGTCAGGTTCTCAACTGCAACAACCTCATCGTCAATGATCAACAGCTTGCCCTGAAGGGGAGTTTCAACGTCCATTAATCCTCCTCATGGCAGGGCAGGCGCAGGATGATACGGGTGCCCCGGCCGGGGCGGGAGACGACGGCGATGCAACCGTCGTTTTCACGAATGATCTCCTGGATGATATAGAGGCCCAGCCCCATACCATGCCCCGGTTCACGCGTGGTATAAAACGGCTCGAAGATATGCGGCAGCACCTCCGCGGGGATGCCGGGGCCGTTATCGTCAATGATGATCTCGGTCATGGCCGCCTCACTGTCCCTGTTGCACAGCGGCTCACCCACGATAACGGCGTCATCGGGCAGCTGTGCCGCCTGTTCGCCACAGGCACTGGCGGTGATGGATATTCGTACGCCCTTGCCGCCGGAGTCGACCGCGTTGCGCAGCAGGTTGATGAAAACCTGTTGCAGGCGGTGCGGGTCGACGCTCAGGCTGAGCGTCTGTGGCAGCTGGACCTCCAGTTGCGCACTGTTTTTGCGCAGCGTACTGCTGGCCAGGGTACGGGTTTTGTCGATGATCTCGGTGAGCCGCACCTGTTCTTTTTGCGGTTCACGCTGGCGCCCGTACTCGAGCAGGGCCAGCACAATGTTGCGGGCGCGGTCGGTCTCCTGGTCGATCTGCTTGAGCCAGCGGTTGAGCTGTTCGGGTTCGGCGGAATCGAGCTCTTCGAGCAGCAGCTGGCAGGAGGAGGAGATATTGGACAGGGGGTTGTTGAGTTCGTGAGCCACGCCCGCCACCAGGGTGCCGAGTGAGGCCAGTTTCTCGGATTGTTGCAGGCGCTTGCGGCGACTCTCAAGCTCCTTGAGCATGCGGTTGAAGGCCTCGGTGAAGGCAATGAATTCCCGGTCCTGGGAGTTGACCTCGAGGTGATCAAAGCGTCCCTCTGCAATCGGCATCATGCGTGATTCCAGTTCGCGTATCGGGCTGACAACGGCATGCGACAGCCGTCTTCCCACCAGATAGACCAGAATACCGATGATGAGGATGGAAAGGAGCAGCCACCAGCGTGACCAGCGTACGGAGGCGGCCAGCAGCTCACGCTCCTGCTGGGTATAGCGAATGACGGCGGTTGAAATCCCGTGGCCCTGGTCGCGAATGGCGGATTCAAGCCGTGTGGCGGGGGCTCCCATTTGCCAGCCTGCGAGCAATTGGCGGTATTGCTGCAGCGCCCGGTGCAGGCGGGTGAACTCCTCTGCCGAGCCGATGGTTATGACCGTCTCCTGCCTGGCACTGAGCAGCTCCAGGGCGCTGGCGGCCAGTCGTTCGGCTTCCAGCAGTGCGCTGCGGTCGTCGTAGAGAAACAGGTTCTTTTCCTGTCGGCGCATCTCCGAGACCGCATCGTACAACTCCGAGACGGTTACGCCCTCCTGTACCTGACTTTCCAGATAGAGCAGGTCAAACACCGCAATACCGCACAGCAGCAGCACCATGAAAGCCAGGCTGGTATAGGCGACCCTGATCTTTCCACGGATACTCGACATGGTGCCCGGCTCCTGTGTTGCAGTTTGCAAAACAATGTTGCAAAAAGTAACACCAATTAAAGCTGCGTGGCAATACCCTGGTGGGCATGTTTCACGCCAACAGAAAATTTGTGTTGCATGTTGCAACAACCGCACTCTGTTGGGATGCCATAACTCGTTGTTAAATCAATAAGTTACAGAGTTACGAAGCTGGCATGACACTTGCGATTCCTTACCTAATAAATGTGTAAGGAGTTATGAGAGTGAAGAAAATTGCAAGTGATCTAAAACGCGCCATGGCCGGTCTGACCTATCAAAATGCAGGAGATTTTCTCTCAAGACGGGAGAAGCTGCGCTGTCTGGACGAGCAAGCGGCCGCGCAATCCCCCTACATGTACACCACCTATCCCTACGTTGGCTCAGGGGTGACAGGGAAGAAAAAGACAAAAAAGATCGCGCTGCTGGCCTACAAGAAGGTGTCGCAGGAGGTACTGGCGTATGCCGTTGAGCAGAGTCGGCGACTGGATGCGCAGCTGGACCTGCTGGTCTGTTGCGAGGTGAAGGGACGGGTGCGCAAGGAACTGGAGGCCCAGCTGCGCTCGGAGCGCATCACCTATCAACTGGTGACGATTATGGGCAGCATCAACGATGCACTTGAGGACTACATCAACAAGCACCCCTCGCTGGCGTTTGTTGTAGTGCAGAAGGGCAAAGCGGGTGTTGAGCATCTGATTGAAACAATAGAGTCAGTCAATGACGGGAAACTGCCCGTGCCAGTCGTCCTTATCGATGAAAGGGTTGTCGGTGGACAGCTTGTCAATGCCCCGGCCGTGTGAGGGGGGCAACAATGAGTCGTTCTGCAACAATGCACTCCTGGCAGTGGTTACTGCCTTTTCTGTCGTGGCTGCCTGCCCTCAAACGCCTTGATGCCAGGGCTGATCTGCTGGCCGGACTGACCGGGGCCATTGTGGTGCTGCCCCAGGGCGTCGCCTTTGCAAGCATCGCAGGCATGCCGCCGGAATACGGGTTATACGCCGGTATGGTCCCGGCGATAGTGGCTGCGCTGTTTGGGTCGTCTCGCCATCTGGTCTCAGGGCCGACCACTGCCGCTTCGATTGTGCTCTTTTCGGTACTGAGTGTTTATGCCGAGCCAGGGTCCGCCGACTACGTGACGCTCGCCCTTACGCTTACCTTCATGGTGGGTATCATCGAGCTGATCCTTGGGTTGGCAAGGATGGGGGCCCTGGTAAATTTTATTTCCCATTCGGTCATAGTGGGTTTTACTGCCGGTGCGGCGATACTCATCGCGGCCAAGCAGTTGAAGCATTTCTTCGGCGTGGAGATCGCACGCGGTGGCCACCTGCATGACATTTTGATTCAGTTTTCCCAGCAATTGGGTGATATCAATCCCTGGGTAACGGCCGTGGCGGTGGCCACGCTGGTCAGCGGTGTCGCGGTAAAAAGGTGGTTGCCGAGAATCCCCTACATGATCGTCGCCATGCTGACCGGTACACTGGTGGCATGGCTGCTGAACCAGTGGCTTGGTGAGGCGCAAACCGGTATAGAGACGGTCGGCGCGCTGCCACGGCATCTCCCGCCGCTCTCTTCGCCTGATTTCTCCTTCGATACAATCCGTAACCTGGCATCGGGTGCACTGGCTGTCAGCCTGTTTGCCCTGACCGAGGCGGTGTCGATTGGCCGCTCGTTGGCGGCAAAGAGTGGTCAGCGGATTAACGGCAATCAGGAGTTTATCGGCCAGGGGCTGTCGAATATCGTCGGATCTTTTTTCTCCGGCTACGTGGCAACCGGCTCGTTTAACCGTTCGGCGCTGAATTACCAGGCCGGGGCACGGACACCGCTGGCAGCTGTGCTGGCAGGCGTGCTGTTGATGGGGATTGTGATCATGATCGCGCCCCTGGCGGCCTATCTGCCCAATGCCGCAATGGCGGGGATCCTGTTTCTGGTTGCCTGGGGCCTGATCGACTTTCACGAGATGGCCCACATCCTGAAAAGCAGCAAGCGTGAGACCGGGGTACTGGCGGTGACCTTCTTCGGGGCCCTGTTCCTGGAACTGGAATTGGCGATCTTCGCCGGCGTGCTGCTGTCTCTGGTGCTGTACCTGGAGCGTGTCTCACGCCCCCGGATTCTCACCCGGGCGCCCGATCCCAGGGCCTACAAGCGCGCCTTTACCTCCGATGAGGAGTTGTCCGAATGTCCGCAGTTGAAGCTGCTGCGTATCGACGGTTCGCTGTTTTTCGGTTCGGTAAACCATGTGCAGGAGACGTTCGAAAAGATCCGCAGCAGTTGTCCGGGGCAGAAGCACATGGCCATTGTCGCGCAGGGGATCAACTTTGTTGACATGCAAGGTGGTGATGCCCTGGCAACGGAGGCCAAACGCCGCAAGTCGGAAGGTGGCGACCTCTATCTCATCAATGTGAAGCAGGGGCTGTGGAATGCGCTGGAACGCTATGGCTGCCTGGATGTGACCGGTGCGCGCAACGTGTTTCAGTCAAAGACCGCCGCCATCCGCGGCATCTATCAGAAGCTGGACAAATCGATCTGCAGCACCTGCGAGAAGCGGATTTTTCTTGAGTGCAAGCAGACGCCGGTGAAAGGGACGGATGAGTAACCGCAGTTGAACAAGTTATAGGAGTAGGACAGTGACCACCCTCGCAGATGAAGAACAGGTAATACCGCAGACCGGAAAGTTAAATACCAGGCAGTGGATGGCGGCGGCAGTGTTTGTTGTGGCCGCAATCTACATGGCCTCCATCGTACCCACGATAGAGATCGCCTGGGTCTGTGCCATTCTGGCGCTGACCATCTATCTGTTTGCCTTTGAGGTTGTGGGTGTCGATGTGGCGGCAGCGACGGTCATGGTGTTGCTGGGGCTGAGCAGCCTGCTGGCACCGGTGATGGGGCTGGAGCAGGGGCTGGTCGATAACCGCCACCTGTTCGATGGCTTTGCCAGTAATGCCGTGGTTTCTATTATTGCCGTGATGATCATCGGTGCCGGTCTGGACAAGACCGGCATCATGGGCAAGGTGGCCACATTTATTCTGAATGCCGGTGGTTCGGGTGAGACGCGTATTATTCCGATCATCTCCGGCACTGTCGGTATCATCTCCAGCTTTATGCAGAATGTCGGTGCCGCCGCTCTGTTTATCCCGGTTGTCTCGCGCATCTCTGTACGCTCCGGCATCCCTATGTCACGGCTGCTGATGCCGATGGGCTTCTGCGCGATACTCGGGGGCACAGTAACCATGGTCGGATCCAGCCCCCTGATCCTGCTCAATGACCTGATACTGACCTCCAACAAGGCCCTGCCGCAGGCACAGCAGATGGATACCTGGTCACTGTTTGCGGTAACACCCATTGGCCTGGCGCTGGTGGCCACGGGTATCGTCTATTTTGTGCTGGCGGGACGCCTGGTGCTGCCTGCCGCCAAGGGGGATGAAAGTGGTACTGCCGGCGGTGAAACCATGCAGTATTTCAATGACGTCTACAGTATCGACTACAGTCTGTACGAGGTGAAGGTGCCCGCCTCCAGCACGCTGATCGGAAAGATGTTTGATGACATCGAACACCGTGGCTGCATTCGGATCATTGCGGCATTGCGCGGCAGTGATGATTTGCGCGTCGGTCCGGGGAGTCTGGCGCGTGACGTGGGTATCGAGGCGGGGACGGTGCTCGGTATCCTTGCCGCGCCCGAGCACCTGGAGCGGTTTGTCAGTCAGTTCGGACTGGAACTGCGCAACGATATCGAGACCTTTACCGATTCGTTGTCACCGTCCAAGGCGGGTATTGCCGAGATCGTCATTCCACCCGGTTCAAGCCTTGTTGGGAAATCGGCGCGGGATGTCTGGATGCGTAAAACTTACGGCATCGCCATGGTGGCACTGCACCGCGAGGGCGAGACTCTGCGCGAGGGTGAGGGAATACGCGATATGCCGCTGGTGGCGGGAGACACCATGGTGGTGCATACCACCTGGGATGCGCTGGCACGCCTGGAGAAGGACAGGAATTTTGTGGTGGTGACCTCCGAGTATCCGCACGAGGAACTGCGACCGCACAAGCTGAACTGGGCACTGCTGTTTTTTACCATTGCACTGTGCATGGTGTTGTTCACGGATATTCGCCTGTCTATTGCGCTGCTGACCGGCGCCATGGGCATGGTGCTCTCCGGCGTGCTATCCATCGAGGAGGCCTACGAGGCGGTGAGTTGGAAAACCGTGTTCTTGCTCGCCTCGTTGATCCCGCTCGGTCTGGCGGTGGAGACTTCCGGTACGGCGAAATGGATCGCCGAACAGACCCTGTCGGTTGTCGGTCACATGCCGATATGGGTGATCCAGACGGCCGTTGCGGTGTTGTCCACCTTCTTCACGCTGGTGATGTCCAACGTGGGTGCGACCGTGCTGCTAGTGCCGCTGGCGGTGAATATCGCGATAGGCGTGGGTGCCGACCCGGCCGTGTTTGCGCTGACGGTTGCCATCGCCACTTCAAATTCATTTTTGATCCCCACCCACCAGGTGAATGCCCTGATCATGGGGCCCGCCGGATACCGTGTCCCCGATTTCATGCGCGCTGGTGGTGTGATGACGGTGCTGTTTTTGGCGGTGTCGATGGTGATGATGAATCTGGTGTTCTAGAATCTGCCGCCACCCTGCTAAGTCGGGT
>JBFEUI010000003.1:0-50554 GCA_041547565.1 Thiohalomonadaceae bacterium | reverse complement strand
TGATGAACATTGGCGTCGCCCCCTACAATATCGCCTCTGCGGTCACGATTATTATCGCGCAGCGACTTGCTCGCCGCCTGTGCAACAACTGCAAGGCGCCTGAAGATATTCCAAAAGAGGCGCTAATTGAGGAAGGATTCACAGAAGAGGAGATTCCAGGCCTTAAAATCTATAAGGCGGTTGGTTGCGATCAGTGTGCAAGTGGCTATAAAGGCCGTGTCGGTATCTACCAGGTTATGCCCGTATCTGAAGAGATGGGACGCATTATCATGCAAAACGGCACGGCAATCGATCTAGCCGATCAGGCCAAGAAAGAAGGTATTCCGGACCTCCGCGATTCAGCACTGAAAAAAGTGAAAGATGGAATAGTCAGTCTCGAAGAGATGAACCGTGTAACCAAGGATTAACAATGGCGGAAAAGGCGGCAAAACAAGATACCTTTACGTGGGAAGGAACGAATAAAAAGGGACAACGTGTCAAGGGGGAACTCGCCGGGCAGAATGTCTCCATGGTGAAGGCCGAATTGCGCAGGCAGGGCATCAACCCGCTGAAGGTAAAGAAAAAGCCCAAGCCGTTGTTCGGTAAAAGAAAACAGAAGATCACACCAAAGGATATCGCTGTTTTCTCGCGTCAAATGGCCACCATGATGTCTTCGGGCGTGCCACTGGTCCAATCCTTCGAGATCATTGCCAAGGGCCACGACAATCCGAGCATGCGTGAACTGGTGACTGCCGTTAAGGCCAGTGTTGAAGGGGGAAGTACCCTGGCCGACGCCATGCGCAAGCACCCTCTACAATTTGATCAGCTCACGTGCAATCTGGTCCATGCCGGTGAGCAGGCGGGTATTCTCGAGACGCTGCTGGACAAGATCGCCAGCTACAAGGAAAAGACCGAGGCCATCAAGTCAAAGGTTAAAAAAGCGTTATTCTACCCTACCGCCGTACTGGTCGTTGCATTTATCATTTCCGCCATCCTCCTGATATTTGTTATTCCACAGTTTCAAACGCTTTTTGCGGGTTTCGGCGCAGACCTGCCCGCCCTTACACTGGCAGTCATCGCTCTTTCCCAAATATTCCAGGAATGGTGGTGGGCCATCTTTGGCGGCCTAGGACTGGGCATATACGCATTTCTCGAAGCGAAGAAACGTTCCGTGCCAATGCAGCATGCCCTTGACCGCTTCTCCCTGAAAATTCCTGTCATCGGCGACATACTTACCAAGGCCGCACTGGCACGCTATGCCAGAACGACTGCGACGATGTTTGCAGCGGGTGTTCCCCTTGTCGAGGCACTGGAATCGGTTGCCGGTGCCGTGGGCAACATCGTCTATGGTTCGGCTATCCTGACCATGCGCGACGAGGTCTCCACCGGTACATCGTTGACCGACTCAATGCAACACACGAACGTCTTTCCCAATATGGTTATACAGATGGTGGCTATCGGTGAAGAGGCTGGCTCCCTCGATACCATGCTCGGCAAGGTTGCCGACTTCTACGAGGCGGAGGTGGACGATGCGGTCGATGCCCTGAGCAGCCTGCTGGAACCCCTGATCATGGCCGTTCTGGGCGGCCTGGTGGGCACGCTTGTTATCGCCATGTACCTGCCGATATTCAAGATGGGTCAGGTGGTTTAATCAACAACAACGAGAAGATATCGTGCTCGAGAACATCCTCACTGTTCTGCAACAGAACACAGCCTTTTACCTTTTATCGGTTTTTGTCCTGTCGCTAGCCATTGGCAGCTTCCTCAACGTTGTCATCCATCGTCTGCCGCTGATGATGCAGCGTTCCTGGAAGCAGCAGTGCTCTGAAATCCTGGAACTCGATGCGCCGGTGGATAGCGAAACACTTAACCTGATCGCCCCGCGCTCGCGCTGCCCCCACTGCAAGCATCCTATCGGCGCACTGGAGAATATACCGGTCATCAGCTATTTGCTGCAGAAGGGCCGCTGCAAGCATTGCGGTGAGCCGATATCCCCCCGTTACCCCATCATTGAATCTGTAACCGCGCTGCTCAGTGTCGTCGTTGCCTGGCGTTTCGGTGTCAGCGAACAGGCGCTGTTTGCTGTTTTACTCACCTGGGCACTCATCACGCTCAGCATGATCGACTTTGACACCACCTTGCTGCCCGATGACATCACCCTGCCCTTTTTGTGGCTGGGCATCCTGCTCGGCCTTAGCGCTGTCTACGTGGACATCCAGGCGAGTGTGATTGGGGCGGTTGCCGGATACCTGTCACTGTGGCTGGTCTACCATGTCTTCAAACTATTAACCGGCAAAGAGGGCATGGGTTACGGCGACTTCAAGCTGCTCGCACTGCTCGGTGCCTGGATGGGGTGGCAACAGCTGCCCCTGGTCATCATCCTCTCATCCATTGTCGGGGCCGTCGTAGGTGTCAGCCTGATTCTGTTTCGTGGGCGCGACCGCAATATCCCCATCCCTTTCGGTCCCTATCTGGCGGCCGCCGGCTGGATTGCACTGCTCTGGGGTGATGCCATTGTCAGTGCTTACATCAACTGGATCACACCGGCCTGATCCACTCTTTCGTGGTGGACCACGAACCGCAATCTCCCAATGCTGAAGATCGGACTTACAGGTGGAATCGGCTGCGGTAAAAGCACGGTAGGTAATCTCTTTGCCGAACTTGGCATTCCCGTTATCGACACCGATACGATTGCACATGAACTGGTACGGCCCGGTCAGCAGGCCCTGGCTAGCATTAAAGCCACGTTTGGCGAAGACTTCATTCAGCCTGATGGCTGCCTGGATCGGGCGAAATTGCGCTCGCACGTATTTGCCGATGCTGCCGCACGGGAACGCCTTGAGAGCATCCTCCACCCCCTGATAAAACAGGAGATGCTTGAGCGTGCGGAAAAGGCACACGATGCACCCTACTGTATCTTTGCAATCCCGCTGCTATACGAGCAGGGTTGGGGCAGACTCGTCGACCGCGTGCTGGTAATCGACTGCACGCCCGAACAACAGATTACACGAACCGTAGCCCGCAGCGGCCTGAGTGAAAATGAAATTCTGGCCATCATGGCAACCCAGTTCGATCGAGCAAGACGCATTTCTGCCGCGGATGACATCATTGAAAACACTGGCGATCCCGATGAGTTGCTGACCCGCGTCGACGCACTGCATCGGCAATACATCGAGTTGGCCTCCAACAGCTGAATGCGCCTGAACTGTTTGGCCGAATAACGATTCCAGCCGGAACGTTGTCATATTCCCCCTCTTCTACGACAATATG
The DNA here is from genome assembly GCA_041547565.1 of Thiohalomonadaceae bacterium. GTDB lineage: Bacteria > Pseudomonadota > Gammaproteobacteria > Thiohalomonadales > Thiohalomonadaceae > JBFEUI01. The sequence goes on along the minus strand of JBFEUI010000003.1, from coordinate 47,305 downwards.
GATTAATAGCGAGGGAGGTGCCGTGTCCAAACCTGTCATTTACGAACACCCGTTGAATGAAAGGGTGCGCACACTGATGCGCCTGGAGCATCTTTTCGAGCAAATGCGCCACTTCAAAAGCGGTCAGGCCTCGGTCTGGGACAGTCGCGTATTTGTCACCACACTGATGGACATCCTTGACCTGTTTTCACGGGGCGATCTGAAAACAGAACTGATTAAAGAGTCTGAGCGTGCCATCTCAAACCTCTCCCAGCACATGCAACATCCAGGCGTCGATCACGAACGTCTCAAATCGATTCTGCGTGCACTGGAAAGCGTGACCAAATCACTGCATGAACTGAAAGGGCAGCTAGGCCAGTCACTGCGTGATGATGACTTTCTAGGCGCTATCCGCCAGCGAAGCGCCATACCAGGCGGGACCTGTGACTTCGACCTGCCCGCTTTTCACCAGTGGCTGCACCAGAATGCGGAGCGGCGAAACGAGGACATCAGCCGCTGGTATAATTCACTGGATGCGATAAGGCAGGCGGTTGAACTGCTTTTGAAGTTAATCCGCAACAGCGCCGAACCCAGACAAGTAACCGCGCAAGGCGGCGGTTATCAGCAAAACCTGGATGCCGCGATCCCTTATCACATGATCCGTATCGCCCTGTCCCATGAAGCCAGCTACTACGCTGAAATCAGCGGCGGCAAACACCGCTTCACCATCCGTTTCCTGGAAACCAGCGAAGGTCGCCCCGTGCAGACACCCGACGATGTTCACTTCAAGTTAAGCTGTTGCAGTCTATGAATAAAAAAAAGGTGGTCAATTGTCCGACATGCAACAAGGCGGTCGAATGGTCAGCGAAGAATCCCTGGCGCCCCTTTTGCAGCGAACGTTGCAAACTGATCGATCTGGGCGAATGGGCAGAGGGCAATCACCGCATACCCGGTCAGCCGGTCAATCCCTGGACCAAAGAGGACGAGGACAGCGGTAACTAACGGCGACTCTTCCACAGCCCGCGTATCGCCGAAATCCCCTGCGCGCCATGCACCCAGGCTTCCTCAAGGTCATCCGGTGAGACACCGCCCAGCGCAAATACCGGCAAGCCAGCTTTATCTGTCAGCGCATGAAACCGTTCCCACCCCATAGGCTCGGACTCCGGGTGGGACGCGGTCCATTTAACCGGCGACAGCACTGCAAAATCGACACTAAGTGCAGCTGCCAGTGCCAGATCCGCTTCAGTATGGCAGGAGGCCGCCACCCAGAACTCCTTCGGCAGCGGCCGCTCTGTTAGCGAACCGAGTCGAGTGCCGGTAAGATGCACGCCGTCAGCACCCAGTTCCAGCACACGCTCCGGCTCACTATTGAGTAGTACATGCGTCTCCCTTTCCCGGCACAGGCTCACGACCTCCCTGGCCAGGTCAGTGTAATCCACCACGGCCAGACCCTTGGCGCGGTACTGAACCAACCGGATCCCGCTATCGAGCGAACGTTCCAGGGATAGAAGAAAGTCCCGCCAGTTTTTCCTGGGGCCCGGCTCAGGGGTAATCAGATAACGATCAGGAAGCCGTGCGGCAGTCATGATGGGGTGGTTGGCGGCTGGAAAGGCGTAGTTCGGTAATGCTTCCGGCTTCACCCAGGCAACCGCCTGCCCCTCCCTGCCGTGAGCCTCACCGTCAAACCGCGTTACGCGCCAGACATCGAGTAGCACCTTGCGATCGGGGTATTGATAGGGGATTCGTATCAGCGGACGGGCCTCGCAGGGGGTAATGCCCAGTTCCTCGTCCAGTTCGCGCCGCAGCGCCTGCTGTACCGACTCCAGCGCTTCAACCTTGCCGCCGGGAAACTCCCACAACCCGCCCTGGTGTAGATGCTCGGCACGCCTGGCAATCAACACCTCTCCCCGGTCATTGAAAATAACCGCCACCGCGACATGAAGATGATCGGGGTAAGAAGGCATAGGATAAATGGGTGAGAGGATTAGTGTGTGGATGGGTGGATAGGTGGATGGGTGAATGGCCAGAACGCTAACACCAATTCATCGATATACCTAAACGCATCAATTTACCGACTCACCCGTTCCCCTTGTTTCACGTCCGGTATTCGGCATTAATGCGCACATAATCGTAGGAGAAATCACAGGTCCAGACCTTCACCGCAGCCGCACCACGCGCCAGATCAACCCGTACCGTAATTTCATCCTGATCCATCACCGCCTGCCCCAGCTCTTCGCGGTAGTCGCCGGAACGGCCGCCGTCACGCACAATGCAGACATCGCCGAGATGAATAGTGACTGCATTAAGATCAAGCTGCTCGACACCTGCACGCCCGACGGCCGCGAGGATGCGCCCCCAGTTCGGATCGCTGGCGAAGAACGCCGTTTTAACCAGTGGCGAATGCGCAATGGTGAACGCCACCTGCTCGCACTCATGCTCATCCCTGCCGCCGCTCACCTCGACCGTGATCAGTTTTGTAGCCCCCTCGCCATCACGCACTATCGCCTGCGCCAGTGCCTCACAAACCTCGCTGATAACCTGTTGAAATGCCTCAAACGCGGGGCTGGCGGCCGTAATAGAAACACCGCTTTGCCCGCTCGCGACAAGCATGCAGGCATCGTTGGTCGAGGTATCGCCATCCACGCTGGTGCGGTTGAATGAATGTGATACGGCCCGTGCCAATACCTCCTGCAGCACAGACTGCTCCACTTGCGCATCGGTTGCCACATAGGCCAGCATGGTGGCCATGTCAGGGCGAATCATTCCCGAGCCCTTGGCAATGCCGGTCACGGTGATGCTCCGCCCCTCTATCTCCAGCTGACGCGTAACACCCTTGGGTACCGTATCGGTAGTGAGTATGCCGTGGGCGGCCGCCTCCCAGTTATCTTCAGCGAGGCGTTCACAGGCGGTTGGAATGGCGGCAATGATTTTATCCACAGGCAGTGTTTCACCGATCACCCCGGTGGAAAAGGGCAGAACCTTTTCAACTGCAGCGTCGACGTGATCAGCAAGTGCCTGGCAGGTAGCAACCGCATCCTTCATGCCCTGCTCCCCGGTACCCGCATTCGCATTACCGGTGTTGATTAGCATATAACGCGGCGCACCCGTCTCCAGATGCGCCTTTGCCAGGGTAACGGGGGCGGCACAGAATGCATTGCGGGTAAACACACCGGCGACATGGCTGCCTGCGGCCAGCTCGAACACCACCAGATCACGCCGTCCCTCATACTTGATCCCGGCCTCTGCAACACCGATACGAATACCGGACACGGGCAACAGTCGCGGCAGCACACCAGTACCTACCGCCATGCGTTAACCCTCTTTACAGTCTGCTCTAGCATCAGGCGAGCTTACCGTGGCACTGCTTGAATTTCTTGCCGGAACCACAGGGGCAGGGCTCATTCCTGCCGACCTTGCGACCCTCGCGTACAAACGGGGTATGTTCCTCCTCCTGGCTGTCTCCCCCGCCCATGACAGAGACCTCTTCATGCTGATACTCGACAGGCACCTGGTGACGGCGCTGCTCTTCAACAGCCTGCACATCCTCCTCCGCCCTGACCTGCACCTTTGACAACACCTTGATCACTTCCTGCTTGATGCGCTCCAGCAGGTCGCTAAACAGCTCAAACGCCTCACGCTTGTACTCCTGCTTGGGATTCTTCTGGGCATAGCCACGCAGGTGAATGCCCTGTCGCAAATGATCCATCGCAGCAAGGTGTTCCTTCCACAGGCCATCGAGCACCTGCAGCATGATGGCCTTCTCGAAGTGACGTAGCGTTTCGCTGCTGGTCAGCGCCTCTTTTTCAGCGTAGGCCTTCTCGGCCTCCTCGACGATACGCTCTCTCAGTGTCTCCTCGTGCAGGTTGTCATCCGCATCGAGCCAAGCCTGGATATCGAGTTGCAATGCAAATTCGTGTTCCAGCCCCTCGCACAGACCGGAAACATCCCACTGCTCCTCCATGCTCTGAGGCGCGATGTAACCGTCGATAAAGTCATTCAGCACATCATGGCGTATGGCCTTGATAATATCGGAGATGTCATCCTCGGCCATCAGTTCATTGCGCTGCTCGTAGATCACCTTGCGCTGGTCGTTGGCGACATCGTCGTATTCGAGCAACTGCTTCCGGATATCGAAGTTGTGCCCCTCGACCTTGCGCTGAGCATTCTCTATTGCACGCGATACCCACGGATGTTCAATTGCCTCGCCTTCCTGCATGCCCAGTTTCTGCATAATGCCGGCCACCCGATCGGAGGCGAAGATGCGCATCAGATTGTCTTCCAGCGACAGATAGAAACGGGTTGAACCGGGATCGCCCTGACGGCCGGAACGGCCACGCAGCTGGTTGTCGATACGCCGTGACTCGTGGCGCTCGGTGCCAACAATATGCAGGCCGCCCGCCTCGAGAACCTGCTCATGGCGCTGTCGCCATGCATCCATCACCTCCTGCCTGGCCACCTCATCGGCATCCTCGCCCAGGGCATCGATTTCGGGCTGGAAATTACCGCCCAGCACGATATCGGTGCCGCGACCGGCCATATTGGTCGCAATCGTCACGGCACCGGGCTGACCGGCCTGCACCACAATCTCGGCCTCGCGCTCATGCTGCTTGGCATTCAGCACCTCGTGCTGGATCTTGGACTTTTTCAGTTTCTCGGACAGGTACTCCGAGGCCTCGATAGAGGTGGTACCGACCAGCACCGGTTGGCCGCGCCGATTACAGTCCTTGATGTCATCAATAATGGCGTTGAATTTTTCCTGGGTAGTCAGATAGATCAGATCGCCCATGTCGTTGCGCACCATCGGCTTGTGCGTCGGGATGACCACTACCTCCAGGTTGTAGATCTGCTGCAACTCATAGGCCTCGGTATCCGCTGTACCGGTCATGCCCGAGAGGCGTTCGTAAAGACGGAAGTAGTTCTGAAAGGTGATCGAGGCCAGGGTCTGGTTCTCGTTCTGGATCGTAACGCCCTCCTTGGCCTCGACCGCCTGGTGCAGACCATCGGACCAACGCCGTCCCGGCATCGTCCGTCCGGTGAACTCATCGACGATGACAATCTGGTTGTCCTGCACGATGTAATCCACATCACGCTGGTACAACACATGGGCACGCAGCGCGGCATTGAGATGATGCATCAGTCCGATGTTGGCCGCATCGTACAGGCTCTCCCCCTCACTCAGCAGACCGGCTTCGGTCATCATTTCCTCAACCCGCTGATGCCCCTCTTCGGTCAGGTAGATCTGTTTGGCCTTCTCATCGACAGAAAAATCACCCGGGCCCTCTTCCTCCTGCTGACGTTCCAGACTGGGCACCAACTGGTTGATTTTGTAATAGAGTTCGGTACTGTCCTCGGTTGGACCGGAGATAATGAGCGGCGTACGCGCCTCATCGATCAGTATCGAATCAACCTCATCGATGATGGCAAAGTTGAGTCCGCGCTGTACTTTCTCTTCCACGCTGAAGGCCATGTTGTCGCGCAGATAGTCAAAGCCAAATTCATTGTTGGTGCCGTAAGTGATATCGGCCGCATAGGCCTCGCGGCGCGCCTCGTTCTCCAGGCCGCCGACAATCACGCCGGTCGTCAATCCCAGGAAACGGTACAGTTTGCCCATCCACTCCGCATCACGCCTGGCGAGGTAATCGTTAACGGTAATGACGTGCACCCCTTTACCGCTCAAGGCATTGAGATAAGCGGCGAGTGTTGCCACCAGGGTTTTGCCTTCACCGGTGCGCATTTCTGCGATCTTGCCCTGGTGCAGGACCATGCCACCTATCATCTGCACATCGTAGTGACGCATCCCGAAGACACGCTTGCCTGCCTCGCGGACAACAGCGAACGCTTCCGGCAGAAGCTCGTCCAGGCTTGCACCGTCCGCCAGGCGCTGGCGAAAATTGTCTGTCCTGGCCCGCAGTTCCTCATCGCTCAATTGCTCGAGTTCCGGCTCCAGCGCATTGATCTGCTCTACTCTACGGCGCAACCGCTTGACCATACGATCATTACGGCTGCCGAAAATCTTGCTCAGAATTTTTGTAACCATGAATAACTGTTGTCCTTTGGCGGGCCGCCGGTTTATACAAGCCCATTAAGCGATAGTGCTACTAAAGCGTGACATTCTAGCCCGAATACAGGCTAAATTCACGTAATGACATTCGGAATCACCTGGCGCTACCAGGTTGTCTACCAAGGCATTGATGACTTGCGGATTTATTTCGTAACAACCTGTTTCTGCTTGTAAATAATCGTACCGTCCTTCTTGATGTCAAGCACACCTTCCGGGAAGTCGGACGCGGTCAACTGCTGCATCAGGCGGGCGGCGCGTCCCCTGGGATCGATCCGGGTACCATCCGGCCTGTACTGGCGGGCGGACACCACCCTGCCGGCGACAAACCGCCCATCCGACCCCAGCTCGGCAAGCAGTATGGGCGCCAGTCCATTTTCACCGCTAATGCGAAATCCACGGTAGGTGGCAAAATTGCCCAGACTGTAGGCAATCAGCCGGTCACGGTATAGCTCGATTGCCCGCGGCACATGCGGGCCGTGACCGATCACTATGTCGGCACCGGCATCCACGGCCAGGTGTGCGAACTTGACCACGTCACCCCGGTTCTCGCCGTGATAGGCCTCTTTGCTGAATGGAAGATGCAATGCATCACGACCCTCCGCTCCCGCATGTACCGACACCAGGGTAACATCGTGCTGTTGCGCGAAAGCCGTTATCAGGCGCACGGCTTCGGGGGTATTGAGCATATCGTGTGATCCGGCAAACGGGGCAAAGGCAATAAGGCCTACCCGCACACCGTTAACCTGCCAGCTGGCCACATCACCGGCTCTGCCCGAGTGCAGGATACCGGCAGCATCGAGGGTCGCCATCGTCGCACTGCGCCCGGCCTCGCCAAAATCGCGTGCATGGTTATTCGCCAGGCTGACAACATCAAACCCCGCCCGTTTCAAGTTCTCTACATAGCGGGCTGGTGAACGAAACAGGTAGCAGAGCGACGGGTTGCTGCATTTCTTAAATGGCTCACCGCCATCAAACAGCCCCCCTTCGAGATTGCCAAAGGCGACATCAACGCCGTTTAGCGTATCCGTAACGCCATCCAGTAAATGTCGGCCATCACCGGGGGGTAACCGGTTATCGGGAAAGTCGGTGCCGAGCATGATGTCACCGACCGCAGCAATCGTGATATTGGGCAGCGGTTTTACAGGCTCGGCCAGCACGGGCTGTTCATCAGCCTGTGTAATGAGCGGCTCCTGTTCAACCACTGTTTGCGGCTTGTCGGGGGCAACAGCACAGCCGTTTGCCAGCAGCACCAGGAGCAACACACCGAGTTTGAGATTGATTCGCTTGTCCACGTTAGATAGAAAAAATGCCATGCGACTTGCATCACATGGCATTTCGTTTATTCACCGAATTGATGTCCAGCTAGCGCTTATTTTGCTGCGTACAGATACTTGGTCGGGTTGACGATCTTGCCGTTGCGCCACACCTCAAAATGGACGTGCGGACCGGTTGAACGACCGGTGGAGCCCATCAGGCCAATCGTCTGGCCCTTTTTCACGGTCTCACCAACCTTCACCGCAATTTCTTTGTTGTGACCGTAGCGGGTGACATAGCCTTTGCCGTGGTTCACCTCAATCATATTGCCGTAACCGTAACGCTTGCCTGCCCAGGTCACAACGCCGGCAGCAACGGAGATCACATCCGAGCCCTCCTTGCCGGCCAGGTCTACACCCTTGTGAAATTCCTGCTTGCCGGAGAACGGATCGGTGCGCATGCCGTACTTTGACGAAAGCCAGCCCTTCTTTATCGGCCGCCCGGTAGGGAGAACCTCTGCCTGCAGGTTGCGGTTCATCAGCATGGTCTCAAGGACGTCCAGCTGCTGCTCCCTGTCCTCAAGCTGGCGGGTCACAGTCTCGATTTGAGCCAGAAAATCGGGAACTTCGATCGAGGCGAGTTCATTACTGCTCTCGGGTCCGCCCTGTGCAGGGGGGTTATCAAAGTTGAACTCCCCTTTATCCAGGCCCGCCATCTGGGTCAGACGCTGTCCCAGCGCATCCAGCCTGATGACATGCGCCTGCATCTGGCCCAGTCTCAGGGTAAGCGCGTTGAGGTTTTCCTCGGCGACCCGTCTTGCCTCCAGAATCTCGGAGCGTTGCATGGCCATTTCCTGCTCCCAGGCAGTCGACAATGCCTCGGGGCCACCGCCCTCAGGAAGAGCCATCCGATAACCCAGAAAGACACTCAGGGCAGGCAACACAATAAAGACCGCAAGAGCGAGTCCTACGGCCGAACGTTGCCCAAATGAGATACATCTAGAGCAGCCGATTTTTTTTGTGATCAGCAGGATATTCATCGTAAATCCCAGTGTTCCCAGTTATTATTTCGGTCAACTATACTACTGACTTAAATATGAAAAAGCCCAAATCCATCGCATCACTGCTTTCTGCTCGCAACGGCGCGCTTGGCAAGACCCTAAAACATTCCCGTCATCTGCTGCAACTTGAGCACGGTATCAAGGCTTTGCTGCCCATCGAGATCGCGCCGCACTGCCGACTCGCCAATGTACAGGACGATGTTTTAACCCTCGCCGTTACCAGTAATGTCTGGGCCAGTCGCCTGCGCTACCAGTTGCCACAGCTGTTGCGCCAGCTGAAACGTCACCGGCGCTTTCATCATCTCAAGGAGATTCGCCTGGTCGTATTACCAGAGTCACGTCAGCGTCACCGCCAGCGCCCTCCGCTTAAACTAACACTCAAAAGTGCTGAGGTCATCAATTCAGCCGCCTCATCCATAGACGACAAAAGACTCAGCGCCGCATTGCGTAAACTTGTACGCCATGCCAAGCGTTGAATCCATCGCTAACCGGTTTGTTCCCTAGCCTACTGGAACAGGTTGAATGTAGGAGATGGGTGCCTCTTTCGGATCATCAAAGGTCACCAGTTCCCATGCATCCTCATTGGCCAGCAGTGTCCTGAGCAGCTGATTGTTGAGCGCGTGGCCCGACTTATAGCCGCTGAATGCACCAATCAGGCTGTGCCCCAGCAGATAGAGGTCGCCGATGGCGTCAAGCACCTTGTGCTTGACGAACTCATCCTCGTAGCGCAAGCCATCTTCGTTCAGAACGCGGTAATCGTCTACAACAATGGCGTTGTCCAGACTGCCGCCGAGTGCCAGATTTCTGGCGCGCAACATTTCCAGCTGACTCATAAACCCGAAGGTGCGTGCACGGCTGACTTCTTTCACGAAGGAGGTGGTGGAAAAATCGATTTCAGCCGTCTGAGTTCGCCCCTGAAACACCGGGTGGTCAAAGTCGATGGACATGCTGACCTTAAAGCCATCAAAGGGTTCGAAACGCACCCACTTGTCGCCGTCCTCGACCTGCACTTCCCGCTTGATGCGGATGAACTTCTTGGCCGCCGCCTGCTCCTCGATGCCTGCCGACTGGATCAAGAATACAAACGGTCCGGCACTGCCATCCATAATCGGCACTTCGGCGGCACTGAGATCGACATAGGCATTGTCAATACCCAGTCCGGCGAGGGCGGAAAGCAGATGCTCTACCGTAGAGATCCGCACATCACCATTGGCAAGCGTCGATGACAGGGTGGTGTCACCCACGTTTTCTGCCTTGGCGACCACCTCAACCGATTCATCGAGGTCAATACGGCGGAAAATGATACCGCTATCGACGGGTGCAGGACGCAGGGTGAGATAGACCTTCTCCCCGGTATGCAGACCGACACCCGTGGCACGAATAACGTTTTTAAGTGTCCTTTGACGGATCATTTTTTGCGTAACCCTCTGATTTTTCAGGGCAGATTGATATATGTTGCGCGCATAATAGCACAGTTGCAAAACCCTGCCTAGAGAACGGGTTCACAGTTCAATCGCAGCGGCAACGGGCAGTCAATCCGCCTGTCGCCGCAGGAACGCCGGGATATCCAGATACTCCATGTCACCTTTATTTTCCGCAGCGTGCTCTTTCTCCGGCTTGTTGCGCAACACTGTCGGACGGTCCAGCGCCTCGTAGTCGACCTCACCGTTTTTACTCTTGTTGACCACGAGTTTCACCGGCTGGTCCTCGACCTTGTCGCCCTGGCCAAGCCCGGTTGCCACCACGGTGACACGCAGTTCATCGCTCATCTCCGGGTCAATCACGGTACCGACAACCACTGTCGCATTTTCAGAGGCAAACTCCTTGATGGTATTGCCCACCTCTTCAAACTCACCGATGGACATATCCAGGCCGGCGGTGACGTTGACCAGAATGCCGCGGGCACCGGAGAGGTTGACGTCCTCAAGCAGCGGGCTGGAGACTGCCGCCTCGGCCGCTTCACGCGCACGGTTCTCACCGCTGGCATAGCCGGTTCCCATCATCGCCATGCCCATCTCCGACATGACGGTACGTACATCGGCAAAGTCAACGTTAATCAAACCGGGACGCGTGATCAGATCGGCAATGCCCTGTACCGCACCAAGCAACACATTGTTTGCCGCCTTGAAGGCATCGAGCAGGGTCATGTTTTTGCCCAGCACGCTCAGCAGTTTTTCATTGGGTATGGTGATCAGCGAATCGACATACTGCTTCAGTTCCTCAATCCCCGCATGCGCCACTTCCATGCGCTTCTTTCCTTCAAACGGAAACGGACGGGTCACCACGGCCACGGTGAGTATGCCCAGTTCCTTGGCCACCTGGGCAACAATGGGGGCACCACCGGTACCGGTACCGCCACCCATACCGGCTGTGATAAAGACCATATCCGCACCATCAATAACCTCATGAATACGATCCCTGTCCTCCAGGGCGGCCTGGCGTCCCACATCCGGATTGGCGCCTGCCCCCAGTCCTTTTGTGATATTGGTGCCTATCTGCAGCACCGTCCGCGTGCTCGCTTTTTCCAGGGCCTGGGCGTCGGTATTGGCACAGATAAAATCCACGCCCTCGACGCTTTCACAAACCATATGCTCAACAGCATTGCCGCCGCCACCACCGACGCCAACCACCTTGATCACCGCACTTTGTGTCTGAGTATCCATCAGCTCGAACATGTTTCACCTCCTCGTATAGTGGACGGGGTTGCCCCCAACCAAAACTTAAAACCGTTAAAAATTACCCTGAAACCAGCTTTTCATCCGTTGCATGACGCCTTTCATTCCGGCACCGCCACCCATCTCCGCAAGTCCCGCACCCCGGTTGTGCTGGCCGAAGATCAACAGCCCCACCCCGGTTGAATAGATCGGGTTGCGCACCACATCAACCAGCCCGCTGACCCCCTGCGGCAAGCCAAGCCGTACCGGCATGTGGAATATCTCCTCGGCCAGATCAACCACGCCTTCCATCTTTGCCGTACCGCCGGTCAGCACGATACCCGCCGCGCACAGCTCCTCGAAGCCGCTGCGGCGCAACTCGGCCTGCACCAGGGTGAACAACTCTTCATAACGCGGTTCGACCACCTCGGCCAGAGTCTGACGGGCCAGCCTGCGCGGCGGCCGATCGCCCACACTGGGCACCTCGATGGTTTCATCGGCATTGGCCAACTGCGTCAGCGCGCAGGCATATTTGATCTTGATATCCTCGGCATGTTGGGTCGGTGTCCGCAGCGCCACCGCAATATCATTGGTCACCTGATCGCCGGCAATCGGAATCACCGCCGTGTGGCGAATCGCTCCCTCGGTGAAGACCGCCATATCGGTGGTGCCGCCACCGATATCAACCAGGCACACCCCCAGTTCACGCTCATCCTCGCTCAGCACCGAGTGACTGGATGCAAGTTGTTCGAGAATGATGTCATCCACCTCCAGGTCACAGCGGCGCACGCACTTGATGATATTCTGTGCCGCGCTCACCGCACCGGTAACAAGATGCACCTTCGCCTCCAGCCGCACACCCGACATGCCGACCGGCTCGCGGATGCCTTCCTGATTGTCGATGATGAATTCCTGCGGCAGCACGTGCAGGATTTTCTGGTCGGCCGGAATGGCCACCGCGCGCGCCGCATCTATCACCCGCTCCACATCCCCATGGCTGACCTCCTTGTCGCGAATGGCGACAATGCCGTGCGAATTGAGGCTCTTGATATGGCTGCCGGCGATGCCCGCATATACCGAGTGTATCTGGCAGCCGGCCATCAACTCGGCCTCTTCAACGGCACGCTGAATCGACTCCACGGTCGACTCGATATTGACGACGACGCCCTTTTTCAGGCCGCGCGAGGGATGAGAGCCGATACCGATGATTTCGATCCCGTTCTCATGATTCACCTCACCGACGATCGCCACCACTTTCGAGGTGCCAATATCCAGAGCGACAATCAGATTTTTTTCCGTCTTTTTAGACATAACTCTCTCCGAGACCTAAACGGTTTCGTCCACCCTCTCCTCACGCCAACGCACCGCCAGGCCGTTGGTATAACGCAAATCGATCCTATCAATCGCCTCCTGCCGGGCAGCGAACACCCCGGAATAGACCCGCACGAAGCGCAGCAGGCGCGGGTACGCATCGTCACGCCCCAGCAGCAAATCGATGTCGTTGTTCAATCCCACGGTCATGGCACGGCGCTCGTCCATCACCAGCGTTTTGATCTCAAGACCGGCCGGCTCCAACATCCGCCGCATTTTCAAGTAACGCTCGACCACCATGCCATGACGGCCGTCAGGTCCACGCAACAGGGGCAACTGGGCAAACGCCGCAGGCCGTGCGACGGGGAAAAAATCCCCCCTGTCATTAACCAACCCCAAGCTGCCCCAGCGCGCCAATGGGCGCTGTTCGCTTATCGTGACAACCAGCACATCGGGCCAACTGCGACGCACCCTGGCACGGTCCACCCAGGGCAGAGACTCGATAGCGTTTTGCAACGCCGCAATATCCACGCGCAAAAAGCCGTTTTGCGCATGCGGCGCGATTGCCTCATGCAAATCGTCACGCTCCAGGTACTGCACCTTGCCCAGAATGCGTACCGAATTGAGCGGCAGGTTCTCCGGCTGCAACAGCCAGTCGCCAGCGGCAACAACGGTGGCCAGCAGCGCCACGCCCACCACCACGCGCAGCACAGGACGCAACCAGGCGATCTGCCTGGGCTCAGACTGTTTCTTTGTCGCGCCCTTATTCCTGCCCATAGGAACTCTCCAGAATGCGCCACACCAGTTCGTCGAAATCGATGCCCGCAGCACGCGCCGCCATTGGCACCAGGCTGTGATCGGTCATGCCCGGAATGGTATTGACCTCAATCAGCCAGTACTGCCCGTGCCGGTCACGCATCGCATCCACCCGGCCCCAGCCCCACGCGCCAACGGCGTCGAATGCCTGCTGGGCCAGCCGCTGCAACATCTGCTCATCCCCCTGGCCCAGGCCACACGGGCAAAGGTATTCGGTGGTGTCGGCCTGGTACTTGGCCGCATAGTCATAAAAACTGTGCGGCGTCTGCAGGCAGATGGCCGGCAAGGCCTCGGCCGCAACAATCGCCACGGTGTACTCATTGCCGTCGATCCACTGCTCGGCGATGACCTCGCTGTCGTAGCGGGCCGCCTGCCGCCAGGCCGTCTCAAGCGCATCGGCCGTGTCGACCTTCGACATGCCGATACTCGAGCCCTCGTGTACCGGCTTGATGATCAACGGCAGCCCCAGCCGGGCCACGATATCCTCCGCATCAAAGCCGTCATTCAGCTGCGCGCAATCAGGCGTGGGCAGACCGGCACCCTGCCAGATGCGCTTGGTACGCAGCTTGTCCATGCCCAGTGCCGAGGCCAGCACACCGCTGCCGGTATAGGGCATTCCCATCGTCTCCAGGGCACCCTGAATCACACCGTCCTCACCGCCGCGGCCATGCAGGGCAATAAACACCCGGTCACAACCGCTCTGCTCGATCTGGCGGATCACCTGCTCACCGGCATCAATGGCCACCGTTTCAACGCCACGGCGTTCCAGGGCCGCGTGCACCGCCGCACCGCTTTTCAGCGATACCTCGCGCTCTGCGGAGGTGCCGCCCATCAGCACGGCAACACGGCCGAACGATTTCGGGTCAGCGATACGCCTGCTCATAGCGCCACCTCGCCAATGATATGGACCTCACGTTGCAGCGCCACGCCGTGGATCCGTTTTACCGTCTCGGCCACCTCGGCGATCAACGCCTCGATATCAGCGGCCTTCGCACCGCCGGTATTGACGATGAAGTTGGCATGCAACTCCGACACACAGGCCTGGCCGATGCAGTGCCCCTTCAGCCCCGCGCTCTCGATCAACCTGGCTGCGTGGTCACCCGCCGGATTGCGGAACACGGACCCGGCATTGGGTTGCCGTGTAGGCTGAGTGGCACTGCGGCGCTCGAGCAGCTCGCGTACACGCAGGGCCAGCGCCTCGCTCTCCCCCACGGTCAGGTGGATGGTGGCCGCGACGAACCATTCATTCTCCGGACCTGACACCTGTCGATAGCCGACACGGTAGTCAGAGGGCGTGCGCACATGGCGTCCGCCCCGGCGGTCCAGTGTCTCCACCTGCTGCACCAGCTCCCAGATCTCCGAACCGAAGCACCCGGCATTCATCGCCAGCGCCCCGCCAAAGGTGCCCGGAATGCCCGACAGAAACTCCGCGCCCGCCAGGCCGGCACGGGTGCAGTAGCGCGCCACGTGGGCACAGGGTACGCCGGCCTCTGCCCGCACCTGTGCCTCAGCGGTGCGCGCTATCTCGTTTAGCATGCCGTTGGTGGCAATGACCGTGCCACGGATACCGCCATCACGCACCAGCAGGTTGCTGCCCAGCCCCAGCCAGTAGATCGGTTCATTGGCAGGCAGGCGTTCCAGGAACGCCGCCAGATCCTCGACATCCGCCGGCTGGTAATAGCGGTCGGCCTCGCCGCCCACACGCCAGGTGGTGTGGCGCGCCATCGGCTCGTGTTCGAGCAGTCTGCCGCGCAGCCCGTCCAGCGCCACGGCATTCATGAGTCCCGCTCCCCGGTCAGTAGCTGCGCCAACCTGCCCGCAGCCGCGCCGATATCCCCGGCACCCAGCGTCAGCACCACATCACCGTCCTGAATGACACCGGAGAGGGTTGCGGCCAGTTGCTCCGCTGAGGCGACGAAGATCGGGTCAACCTGCCCTCGTGTGCGTATGGCACGACACAGGGTGCGCGCATCGGCCCCGGCAATGGGTGACTCACCCGCTGCATAGACCTCGAGCAGCAGCAACACATCGGCCTCGGTCAGCACCTCGGTAAAATCTTCAAACAGATCGCGGGTGCGGCTGTAGCGGTGCGGCTGAAAGGCCACCACCAGGCGCCGTTCCGGCCATGCGGCACGCGCCGCCCTGAGCGTGGCGGCCACCTCGCTGGGGTGGTGCCCGTAATCGTCCACCAGCAGCACGCGGCCGTTGGCAGTCTCCACCTCGCCGTTGAGCTGAAAACGCCGGCCAATACCCTGGAAGCTTTCCAGACCGCTGCAAATTGCCTCGTCTGCAACCCCGGCTTCATGGGCGACCACGATGGCCGCCAGGGCATTGAGTACGTTGTGACGCCCCGGCATGTGCAGCGTCACCTCGAGCCACTCCTTGCAGTCGCGCCGGGAAACGCGAAAGTGGGTGTAGACCCCCTGCTGGCGAATGTCGGTGGCACGAAAATCCGCATCGCTGTCGATTCCATAGGTCACCACCCGGCGGGTCACATCGGGCAGCAGCGCCCGTACCTCCGGGTCGTCGAGGCACATTACGGCCATGCCGTAGAACGGGAGGTGGTGCAGAAACTCGATAAAGGTTTGACGCAGACGCCCGAAGTCCCCGCCGTAGGTACCCATGTGATCGGCCTCGATATTGGTCACCACCGCGGTCATCGGCTGCAGGTAGAGGAATGAGGCATCGCTCTCGTCCGCCTCGGCCACCAGGTAGTGCCCCTCGCCCAGACGGGCATTGGTGCCGGCACTATTGAGACGACCACCGATAACAAAGGTCGGATCCAGTCCGCCCTCGGCCATGAGGCTGGCAATGAGACTGGTGGTCGTGGTCTTGCCGTGGGTACCGGCCACCGCAATGCCGTGACGGAAGCGCATCAGTTCCGCCAGCATCTCGGCACGGGGCACCACGGGAATACGGGCGGCACGCGCGGCCCTGACCTCCGGGTTGTCATCGGTCACCGCAGAGGAGATCACCACCACATCACAGCCTTCGACGTAACCCGCCTCATGTCCATAGTGAACCTGTGCGCCCTGCCCGATAAGGTGCCGGGTCACGGCATTCTCCCGCAGGTCTGAACCGCTGACCTGGTAGCCCAGGTTAAGCAGCACCTCGGCAATACCGCCCATCCCCGAACCACCGATACCGACCATATGGATACGGCGAATGCGTCCCATGCCGTTGTGCGAGGTACGCGTCTTGCTGCTTTCGCTCATGGCTCTACCTCCCCGAGGCGACCGGCCGCCGCATCAAGACACCGTGCACTGACACGTTGCGCCGCATCGGTTACGGCAACCCGGCGTGCCGCGTTTGCCATCGCTAACAGTTGTTGCCGCCCCTCGACCGGCTCCCGGCAGAAATCCTCCAGCAGTTGAGCCAAACGGCTACAGGTCAGGCCATCTTGCTGCAACAGGCGCGCGGCGCCGGCCCTGACCAGATATTCGGCGTTGGCAGTCTGGTGATCATCAACGGCATAGGGGAAGGGCACCAGCAAACCGGGCAGGCCGGCCACGGCAAGCTCGCTGACGGTCAGCGCGCCAGCACGGCAGAGCACCAGGTCAGCCCATTCGTAGGCCTCGGCCATATCGTCGATGAAGGGACGCACATCGGCCTCAACATCGGCCTTGCGGTAGTTGGCGGCCGCCTCATCGATATTGCTCTTTCCGGCCTGGTGAATAACCGTGGGTCGCAGCTCGTGTGCCATCTGCTCGAGCGCGCAGGGGACCATCTCATTCAGCACCTTTGCCCCGAGGCTGCCACCGACCACCAGCAGGCGAATCGGGCCTTCGTGCCGGGCATAACGTGTTGCCGGTTCAGACATGCCGATGATCGCCTGTCGTACCGGATTGCCGGTCTGTTCAACGCCTGTTTTGTCACTAAAGGTGGCAGGGAACGCCTCCATCACCAGGCTGGCAATGCGTGACAGCAGGCGATTGGTCAGGCCGGGGATGGCATTCTGCTCGTGAATCAGCAGCGGCCGTCCGCTGAGGCGCGCCGCCACAC
Source organism: Thiohalomonadaceae bacterium (assembly GCA_041547565.1). Taxonomy (GTDB): domain Bacteria; phylum Pseudomonadota; class Gammaproteobacteria; order Thiohalomonadales; family Thiohalomonadaceae; genus JBFEUI01. The sequence goes on along the minus strand of JBFEUI010000003.1, from coordinate 30,168 downwards.
CGCCGGGGCCGGTGACAAAACCGCCCATGCCAAGCACCACATCTGCCCGGCGCCTGATAATGATCGTCAGAGCCTGCAGCAAGGCCAGGGAAATGCGCAGCGGTGCCATCAACCAGCCCAGCGCCCCCTTGCCGCGCAAACCGGCAATACTGATGTAATCGATCGGGAAGCCGGCCTCGGGAACCAGTTGGGCCTCCAGGCCGGCACGCGTACCCAGCCAGCTTACCGAGGCACCGCGGTCGACCAGCTCGCGCGCAACGGCCAGCGCCGGAAAGACATGCCCGCCGGTACCGCCAGCCATGATCACCACATGCGGCCCGCTCATCGCTTGCCTCCCCGGCCCTTGCCCTGCATGGCATTGCACTCGTAGCCGACACGCAGCGTCAGGGCGATGGCCACGCAGGTCACCAGCATACTGCTGCCGCCGTAACTGACAAGCGGCAGGGTCAGCCCCTTGGTCGGCAACAGCCCCATGTTCACGCCCATATTGATAAAGGCCTGCATCGCCAGCCACAGTGCCACGCCGTAGGCAAGGTGACTGCCAAAGAAGTTCCCGGCAAGGGCAGCCTGGCGTCCGATGCGGAAAATGCGCCAGATAAGCAGCGCAAACAGCACCACCACCAGGGCGGCACCCACCAGACCCAGCTCCTCGGCCAGCACGGCATAGACAAAATCGGTGTGCGCCTCGGGCAGGTAGAACAGCTTCTGCACACTGCCCCCCAGTCCGACACCCAGCCACTCCCCGCGACCGAAGGCAATCAACGCCTGGGTCAGCTGGAAGCCGCTGTTGAAGGGGTCGGCCCAGGGATTGAGGAAGGTGGTCAGGCGCTCCAGGCGATAGGGTGAGGAGATCGCCAGCAGGGCCAGCGAGCCCAGCGCCAGCATCACCAGCAGCCCGAACAGCCACAGTCTGACACCCCCGAGGAACATCATTCCCAGCGCCGTGGCCAACAATACCGAAGCGGCACCAAAGTCCGGCTGCGCCAGCAGCAGCACGGCAAACAGGCTGACCAGGGCCATCGGTTTGAGAAAACCGCCGGCGGTCTGCCTGACCGCCTCCCCGTGGCGCACCAGATAGCCGGCGAGATAGATCACCACAGCCAGTTTGACAAACTCGGAGACCTGCAGATTGAATACGCCCAGCGCCAGCCAACGGGTACTGCCGTTGACCGTACGTCCTACACCCGGAATCAGCAGCGTGGCAAGCAGCAGCAGCGACACCAGAACCAGCAGCGGTCCCATCTGGCGCCAGATATCGCTGGGCAGTTGCGCCACGACAAACGCCGCAATCAACCCCATCACCACAAACAGCCCCTGGCGGTAGAAATAGTAGAACGGCTCGCCTGCCTGTCGTTCGGCAATGCCGATGGATGCCGAGGCAATCATGACCAAACCCAGTCCGAGCAGAACCAGGGCGGTCAGCAGCAGTGGCATATCGATGGCAGCGGCCCTGGCTGTACTGCGCGCGGCGCGAGAAACACCGGGATTCATTGCCGATGCCTGCAGACTCATGTCAGCCCCCTTACCGCAGCGGCAAAGACTTCGCCACGCTGTTGATAGTTGGCAAACATATCGAAACTGGCACAGGCCGGGGACAGCAGCACCGAATCACCCGGCCTGGCCAGCGCAGCCGCCGTTCTCACCGCATTTTCCATCGACTCGGCACGTTGCAGCGGGACGGTATCGTGCCAGGCCTGCGCGATAAGTTCGGCATCCCGCCCAATCAGCACCACGGCGCGCCCCCTGCGTATCAACGCCTCCCTCAGCGGTGAAAAATCGGCACCCTTGCCTTCGCCGCCGGCTATCAGCACCACCTTCTCGCCCGGCATCCCTTCGATCGCCGCCAGCGTGGCGCCGACATTGGTCCCCTTGGAGTCGTTGTAGAAATTGACCTGGTTGTGCTCGGCAATCCACTGACAACGGTGCGGCAGCCCCGCAAAGACGCGCAATGCCTCCAGCATTGCCGCCCGGTCGAGCCCTAACGCCTCACCCAGTGCGAGGGCCGCCAGGGCATTGGCGTGGTTGTGGGCACCCGGCAGTTTCATTTCATCAACCGCGATCAGCCGTTCGCTGCCGCGGACCAGATAACTAGTATTCTGTTGCCGAATCAGTCCGTAGTCGCCCTCCGCCAGCGGCGGCTGCATCCCGAAATAGACAAGGCGCCGCGACGATTCGGCCATCAGCGCAACGCGCGGGTCGTCCCGGTTGATGATCATAGCCCCGTCACCGTGATAGACCCGTTGCTTGAGCGCCGTGTAGTGCTCAAGCGAACCGTGGCGGTCCAGGTGGTCGTCGCTGATGTTCAGCACTACGGCAGCCGCGGCGTTGAGTGAGCGGGTCAGTTCCAGCTGGAAACTGGACAGCTCAAGCACGTACAGGTCCGGCGCACGCTCCTGCAGCAGGTCCAACGCCGGTGTTCCGATATTGCCCCCGACCCGCACATCCCTGCCCGCCTGTTTCGCCATTTCAGCGACCAGCGTGGTCACGGTGCTCTTGCCGTTCGAACCGGTTATCGCCACCACCGGTGCATCGGCATGTCGGGCAAACAGTTCGATATCGCCAATCACCTCGACGCCGGCATCCCGGGCCGCACTGATCGCCGGATCATCCAGCGGCAGACCGGGGCTCACCAGCAGCGTTCCCACCGAACAGAACAGTTCGCTGTCGAATGTTCCCAGGAAATAGTCGACACCGGGATACTCCCGGCCAAGGCTATCGAGCGCTGGCGGCGCCGTACGGCTGTCGGCCACGGCAAAGGGTTTCCCCCTTGCGGCAAGGAAGCGCACACAGGCCATACCGGTCAGTCCCATACCGACGACCAGGGTATGTTCCCTGCTTAATTGCCTGTCCGTTTTAGCCATTGCCAATGCCATTACGCCCTAGCGAATCTTCAGTGTTGCCAGCCCGATCAGCACCAAAATGACGGTGATGATCCAGAAACGTACGATGACCCGCGGTTCGGGCCACCCCTTTAATTCAAAATGGTGGTGCAGCGGCGCCATGCGGAAGATGCGCCGTCCGGTCAGCTTGTAGGAGGCCACCTGCAGGATGACCGACACCGTCTCCATGACAAACACGCCGCCCATGATAAACAGCACCAGTTCCTGCCGTACGATGACTGCGATCACGCCCAGCGCCGCGCCAAGCCCCAGTGCGCCTACATCCCCCATGAACACCTGGGCCGGATAGGTGTTGAACCAGAGAAAGCCCAGGCCCGCCCCGACCAGCGCCCCGCAGAAGACGATCACCTCACCCACACCGGGGACATAGGGGATGCCGAGATAGGCGGAAAAGTTCACGTTACCCGTGACGTAGGCAAACACGGCAAGGGCACCGCCCACCATCACCGTGGGCAGTATCGCCAGCCCATCGAGCCCGTCGGTCAGATTCACCGCATTGCTGGAACCGACGATGACGAAATAGGTCAGCACGATGTAGAAACCGCCCAGCGGGATAGCCACATTTTTGAAAAACGGCACGATAAGCTGCGTCTCGTTCGGTTGGGTGGCGGTATAGTAGAGGACAACGGCCGCGCCAAGCCCGAACACCGTCTGCCAGAAATACTTGTGGCGCGCCTTGAGCCCCTCCGACTGGCGCTTGATCAATTTTTTGTAATCATCAACCCATCCCACGGCGCCAAACAACAGGGTCACCGCCAGCACCACCCAGACATAGCGGTTTGTAAGGTCGGCCCACAACAGGGTACTGATGGCGATGGCGGCGAGAATCAGTGCACCACCCATGGTCGGTGTTCCGGCCTTGTTCAGGTGGCTCTCGGGCCCGTCATTTCGCACATACTGCCCGATCTGCTTCACGCTCAGGTGGCGAATAAGGTACGGCCCCAGCAGCAGCGAGATCAGCAGCGCACTCAACACGCTGAGAATGGAGCGCAGGGTCAGGTACTGAAACACATTAAAGCCGCTGTGGTACTGGCTGAGGTATTCGGCAAGATAGAGCAACATGGTCAGCCGTTCCCCCCTGCCGTCAGTGCATTCACCACCTGTTCCATATGACTGCTCCTGGAGCCTTTGACCAGGAGCGTCACATCCTCGGACAGCTCGGTCTTAAGTGCATCTATCAACGCCTCCTTGTCGATAAAGTAATTCGCATTCTGCCCAAAACTTTCGGCGGCCAGGCGGCTCATCTCACCCGATGCATAGAGGCCCTCGATACCGGCCTCTCTGGCCTGGCGCCCCGCCTCGGCGTGGAGTTGTGCGGCCTCAGCGCCCAGTTCCCCCATGTCCCCCAGGGCGAGCAGGCGTCTTCCGTCGCAGCCGGCCAGCACCGCGATACCGGCCTTCAGCGAGGCCGGGTTGGCATTGTAACTGTCGTCGATAATGCGTGAACCGTTAAGCCCCCTGCGTGACTGCAGCCGGCCGGCGACAGGTTGCATCGCCTCCAGGCCGCGAACGATGGAACGGGTGTCCACCTGCAGCGCCAGGGTCGCCGCCACCGCGGCCAGCGCATTCATCGCATTGTGCCGTCCCAGCAGCGACAGTCGGATGCGCAGGCGTTTGCCCTCGTAGCGGACACTCAACTCGCCGCCCCGTGCATCGGGTTGCCACTGACCGCTGACATCCGCCGCTTGCTCCAGGCCGAAGGTCATGACGCGGTGTGCCGCGGCAAGCTCACGCCACAACGGCGCCTGCCTGTCATCGGCATTGATGACTGCCGTACCGTTGTGTGCCAGCCCCCGATAGATCTCCCCCTTGGCGCGCGCCACACCCTCCAGTGAGCCGAAACCCTCGAGGTGGGCGGCGGCAGCATTGGTGATGATCGCCACATCGGGACGCGCGAGATTTGTCAGATAATCGATCTCACCGGCATGGTTCGCACCCATCTCGACCACGGCAAAACGGTGCCGCGGCGTGATGCTCAACAGGGTAAGCGGCACTCCGATGTCATTGTTCAGATTGCCCCGGGTCGCCAGTACCTCACCTTCCTGCGCGAGAATCGAGGCGATCATCTCCTTGACCGTGGTCTTGCCGTTGCTGCCGGTCACCGCCACCAGGGGCAGCGCCAGTTTTTCACGCCACTTCGCGGCCAGACGCCCCAGGGCCAGGCGGGTATCCTGCACCACTATCTGGGACAGCTCCGCCTGTAGCGTATGATCGACCACTGCCCCTGCCGCGCCGGCCTGTAGCGCGGCCTCCAGGTGGTCATGACCGTCGTGGTTGGGACCGCGCAGGGCGACAAACAGCGCCTGCGCCTGCAGCGTGCGGCTATCGGTGCTCACACCGCTCACCGGCATATTGCTGCCGTGCAGCGGCGCATCCAGCCAGTCGGCGGCCTGTTGCAGGGAGAACAGCGCTTCAGCCATTGCGCACCTCCCCGCCCAGCGCCCTGGCGACCTGCTCCCGGTCGCTGAACGGGATGCAGGTATCGCCGACACACTGTTCACTCTCGTGGCCCTTGCCGGCGATCAGCACCACATCGTCCGCGGCCGCCAATTTTATCGCACGCTCGATCGCCTCGGCCCGGTCGTAGAGCACATAAACCGCATCGGGCTCTTCCACCCCCGCCAGGATCTGCTCGAGGATGGTGAAGGGGTCCTCACCGCGGGGGTTGTCATTGGTCACGATCACATGGTCGGCGTAACGCTCGGCCACCCGCCCCATCATCGGGCGCTTGGCCTGGTCGCGCTCACCGCCACAGCCGAAGACACACCACAGTTGTCCGCTGCAGTGTTCGGCCAGCGCCTTGAGCACATGCTCCAGGGCATCTGGGGTGTGGGCGTAGTCGACGACCACCATCGGCTGCCCCTCGCCGCCGCCGTAACGTTCCATCCGCCCCGGCACGGTGGACACGGCGGACAGCCGCTCTACCGCCTTATCGAACGGGATACCCACGGCAAGCAGGGCGCCCAGCGCCGCCAGCAGATTGGCCGCATTGAAACGGCCCAGCAGGGTGCTTTCCAGCCGGCCGCTGCCGAAGGGGGAACGGATACGGAAGCTGATCCCCTCATCGCTGAGCAGCAGGTCATCGCATTTCAACTCGTTAATGCCGTAACCGGTGCTCCCCCCCTCCAGGCTGTAGCCGATGGCGGAACACCCCTCCGGCAGGTCTTTGAGCCACGCCCTGCCGTATTCATCATCCAGATTGATGACTGCCGATTTCAGGCCCGGCCACTGGAACAGGGCACGCTTGACTGCGGCATAACTGTGCATATCACCGTGGTAGTCCAGGTGTTCGTGGGAGAGATTGGTAAACACCGCCACATCAAAACTCACACCGGAGACCCGGCCCTGGTCCAGACCGTGCGAGGAGACCTCCATCACCGCCTGTTTGGCACCGGCATCACGCATCGCTGCCAGCTCGGCATGCAGCGTGACGGGATCGGGCGTGGTACGACCGCCGGCACTTTCAAGCGCACCGAACAGCCCGCTGCCAAGGGTGCCGATGACACCACAGGGGGCGGGACCACTTAGCGCCTGGGCGATAAAATGGGACACCGAGGTCTTGCCGTTGGTGCCGGTCACGCCAATCATGGTCAGCGCCCTGGAGGGGTGCTGGTAGAAGCGCTCGGCGATCTCACCGGCACGGCGCCGCAGGTCAGCCACCGGAATGATCGGCACATCGCGCCCCTGCTGCAACAGTTCGACCGGCAGCTGACCGATACCGCTTCCCGGTTCGACCAGTACCGCCGCCGCACCCTTTTCCAGGGCCATGTCTATATAGGCTGCACCATGCTCCCGGCTGCCGGCGCAGGCCAGAAACAGACTGCCTTCGGTCACCTTGCGGCTATCCAGCGTCAGTGCATCGATCTCAAGGGCAGCGGCAGCACCGGCATCGGCCAGCCCCGCTACGAGTTGACCCAGCATGGCCGGTGCCTGACGGTTTACTGCCGCCGCCATCACCGCGCACCTCCTGTCATGGCGATCTGCACGCCAAGCGACTCAAGGTTATCCGGCGGGATATCCATCAGGCGCAGTGCACCGTCCATGACGCGGGCAAAGACCGGTGCCGCCACCCTGCCGCCGTAGTACTCCCCGGCATTCGGCTCGTCGATCATGACCACCATTGCCAGGCGTGGCCGGCTGGCCGGCGCCATGCCGGCAAATACCGCACGATAGTGCTCCTCGTCATAGCCGCGGGCACCGGCCTTGCGCGCCGTGCCGGTCTTGCCTGCCACACGATAGCCCGGTACCGCCGCCAGGGTACCGGTGCCGGCGTTTACCACGCTCTCCAACATCTGGCGCACCGCCCTGGCGGTGCGCGGACTCATGGCCTTCTCGCCCTCCGGCCACTGCGTCTCGTCAAGACGCAGGAAGGAGGCCGCACGCAGTCGGCCGTCACCGGCCAGCGCGGCATACGCCTGGGCCAGTTGCAGCGGTGTCACCGACAGCCCGTAACCGTAGCTGAGGGTAGCCCGCTCGACTTCACGCCAGTCGTAGAAATGCTTGAGCAATCCGGAGGACTCACCCGGGAATCCACTGCCGCTGTCATAACCGAAACCGACATCGCTGAAGGTATCCCACAAGCGTTGCGGCTCGAGCCCCAGTGCGATGCGGCTCGCGCCGACATTGCTCGACTTTTTGATCACGGTCGCCACATCGATCGTACCGTGGTCGCGGCTGTCACGGATGGTGTATCCGGCCAGGCGCAGACTGCCTGGTGAGGTGTCAATCAGCGTATTCGGGTTGAAACGGCCACTTTCCAGGGCCGCCGCCACAGTGAAAGGCTTGATGGTCGAGCCTGGCTCGAACACATCGGTCACCGCCCGGTTGCGATAACGTCCCCCCTTGAGGTTGTGGCGGTTGTTGGGGTTATAGGCCGGCTGATTCACCATCGCCAGCACCTCGCCGCTACGCACATCGAGAACCACAAGCGAACCGGAACGCGCCCGGTTGCGCTTTACCGCCGCCTTCAGCTCACGGTAGGCCAGATACTGGATGCGCCGGTCGATGCTCAACGCCACATCCGCGCCCGGGCGTGCCGGTTTAATCAGTTCGACATTCTCGACGATGCGCCCCAGGCGGTCCTTGATGACGCGTTTGCTGCCGGGTACGCCGCGCAGCACCTCATCCAGCATCAGTTCCACGCCCTCCTGGCCGGCATCATCGATATTGGTAAAGCCGACCACGTGTGCCGAGACCTCGCCGGTCGGGTAATAGCGACGGTACTCGCGCTGAATGGAGACCCCCTCGATACCCAGGTTCATGATCTTCTCGGCAAGCTGGGGGCTGATATGACGGCGCAGGTAGACAAATTCCCTGTCCTTGCGTTGCACCAGCAACTGTTCGAGCCGGCCGGAAGGGACGTCGATCAAGGACGCCAGTTCCGCCCAACGCTCCCGCTCGGCCAGCAGTTCAGCGGGATGCGCCCACACCGACTCGACCGGTGTACTCATCGCCAGCGGCTCCCCGTGGCGGTCGGTCAACATGCCCCGGTGTGCCGCGACACTGACCACGCGCAGGTGACGGGCGTCCCCCTGGTGCTTCAGGAAGGGCTGGTCGAAGACATGCAGATCCACCATGCGCCAGAACAGCGCAGCGGTGGCGAGCAGCAGCACTGCCAGCACAAAACTCAGCCGTCCCTGGTAAACCGGTTGTTGTTTGCCGCTACTCATGGTTTCACTATCACCACTTCTCCGGGAGTGGGGATGCGCATATTCAGCCGGCTACGCGCCAGCTTTTCAATTCGGCCGTGGGTGGCCCAGGTGCTCTGCTCCAGTTGCAACTGGCCCCAGTTCACGTTCAACTCATCCCTTGTCTCATTCAAACCCTGCAGTTGCACAAACAGCTTGCGCGACTGGTGCTTGCTGTAGACCACCGCCAGCGCAGTAACGAAAACCGCCAGAGCCAGCACCGCCAGGCTGAAGCGGCCGCTCATGCCACACGCTCCGCCACACGCAGCACCGCACTGCGGGCACGCGGGTTTTGCGCCAGTTCCGCCTCACCGGCACGTATCGCCTTGCCCACCAGGCGCAGATGGGGACTGAGTTGAGCCTGCCTCACCGGCAGATCGGGCGGAAACTCATCGCCGCGCGACTGTTTGCGCATAAAGCGCTTTACCCGGCGGTCTTCCAGGGAGTGAAAACTGATAATGGCCAGACGCCCGGCCGGGGCCAACAGTTCAACCGCCTCCTCGAGAAAACGCTCCAGGTCCTCCAGTTCGCGGTTGATATAGATGCGTATCGCCTGAAAGCTGCGTGTCGCCGGATGCTTGTCACGCTCCCAGCGGGGATTGGCTGCAGCCACCACCTCGGCCAGTTCGCCCGTGGTCCTGATCGGACCTTCTTCCCGGCAGTGGCTGACGATCGCCCGGGCGATACGTTTGGCAAAACGCTCTTCACCGTACTCTTTCAGTACCTGGGCGATTTCCCGCTCCTCCGCGCCGGCCAGCCACTCTGCGGCGCTTTGCCCTGAATCGGTATCCATGCGCATATCGAGGGGACCGTCGCGCAGAAAGCTGAAACCACGCTCGGGGGTATCCAGTTGCGGAGAGGAGACCCCCAGGTCCAGCAGGATCCCGTTGACCTGTCCCTCCCAACCGCGTTGTCTCACCTCGCTACCGAGCATGGCAAAACTCCCCTGTACTATCGTAAAGCGCGGATCGTCTCCAAATCGCTCCCTGGCGCAACGCACGGCTTCCGGGTCCTTGTCCATGGCCAGCATGCGACCGTGTTCACCCAGCCTCTCCAGCACGGCAGCGGCGTGTCCGCCCCGGCCGAAGGTGCCGTCCAGATAGATGCCGTCCGCCTGCACCTGGAGGGCCGCCAGCACCTCGTCAAACAGTACCGGCTGATGTTCCGCTTCCACGCTCATCGTTACAGGGACAGGCTCTGCAGTTCCGCGGGCAGTGTTTCATCGCCGACGGTCTCCTCGGCCAGCCACTGGTCACGCTTCGCGCTCCACTGCGCCTCATCCCACAGCTCGAATTTCTTGCCCTGACCGATCAGCACCACCCGCTTGTCCATCTGGGCGTACTGACGCAGGGGGGGAGAGAGCAGGATGCGGCCGTGACTGTCCATCTCGGCATCGGTGGCGTGCCCCATCAACAGACGCTGTACGCGGCGCGCCTGGGCATTAAAGCTCGGCAATGCATCAAGCTTGCGTTCGATATTTTCCCACTCGGGCAGGGGGTAGAGCAGCAGGCAGCGCTCATCGGTATCGATGGTCACGACAAGGCGCCCCTCGCTACGCTCAATCAGGCGTTCGCGATAGCGCATCGGCATGGCCATGCGACCCTTGCTATCAAGGTTGAGCTCTGTGACTCCCCGGAACAATTATTCTTCTCCCCCTGGGACTACCTTATCCCACTATGATCCACTTTTTCCCACATTGTTACACTATAGGTAGCCCAAAGACCCCGTGTCAAGCAAAATCCACTTATGGGAAAGGCAAATTCCTGCTTATAAGACAACAACTTACAGAAAGTGGGAGGAGGTGGGACGAGGTGACAAAAAATGTCCACGGAAGATATAAAATCCAATCAAAATGTTGGATTGAAAACCTAAAGTGATTTCTTAAGTTTGGAAAGATAAGGAAGGGGGAGCCGGCCTATAAGCCGGGTTCTGTCGGGGACAGTCATTCATCTGGGATATGCGTCACCGCATACCTCATGCGACCTACCCGGGAACCGTGTGGGCCACACGCGGCGGCCGAGGCCGCCTGTTCCCCTATTTGGTCTTGCTCCAGGTGGGGTTTACCATGCCGCGGCGTGTTACCACCCGCGCGGTGCGCTCTTACCGCACCATTTCACCCTTACCGGCACAACGCGTGTGCTTAGGCGGTATCTTTTCTGCTGCACTTTCCGTCGGCTCTCGCCGCCCAGGCGTTACCTGGCACCCTGCCCTGCGGAGCCCGGACTTTCCTCCATGCCTTGCGGCACAGCGACTGTCCGGCCGACTCCCGTGTATATAAGGTAATGACAGCGGGCGTCGGTTACAAGTATCGCCGTGCTATTAGATGAAATATTTCCTTCTGTTTATGCGCCGGGCATCGCAGGCGAACTGTGACGGGCTCACTCATTTGGCGGAACAGGGAGGGCTATGCTGTGGCGCAACCTGATACCGGGAACACCATGTATGCCGTTTCAATTTCGATCCACTGCAAACGAGAACTGGAAAATGGGTCCGCTAACCCGGGATAGCCGGTGAGCCATGCTGTCCTTTAGCAAAATCACTATGCTCGTACACCGCTTAGTCCGCAGACTCACCCAGCAGGTACTTGTACAGCGCATTTTTTTTCGCACCGGTTATCTGCGCCGCCAGCGAGGCGGCCTGCTTGAGCGGCAGTTCCGCGCCAAGCAGTCGTGCGATACGGCATGTCTCGGCAGACAGTTCACTCTTGCCCGCCGCGGCTGCACCGGCAACCAGCAGCACAAACTCACCCTTCTGCTGATTGCTGTCGGAACGCACAAACGCAAACAGTGTTTCAAGAGAGGCGGACTTGATGGTTTCAAATTTCTTGGTCAACTCACGTGCAAGCACCGCTTCGCGTTGTGCCCCGAACACCTCACGCATGTCCTCCAGGCACTCCACAATGCGATGGGGCGACTCATAAAAGGCAAGCGTGCGCACCTCTTCGACCAACCGCTCAAGCTGTTTGCGCCGGGCCACCCGCTTTGCCGGCAGAAAGCCTTCGAAGACAAAGCTGTCGGTCGGCAGGCCCGCTGCAGAGAGGGCGGCAATCAGGGCGCTTGGGCCGGGAATGGGCACTACTTTAACGCCGGCCTGGTGGGCGAGACGCGCGAGGTGAAAGCCGGGGTCGGAGATCAGCGGCGTGCCGGCATCGGAGATCAGGGCAATACGCTCCCCCGCAAGCAGGCGGTCGATCACCGTTTTGCTGATCTGGCGTTCATTGTGATCGTGCAGGGCCAGCATCGGCGTGCTAATGCCAAAATGGCGTAGCAAAGGCGCACTATGACGGGTATCCTCTGCTGCGATATGATCGACGCCTTGCAGCACCTCGATCGCCCTTGGCGACATATCGCCGAGATTGCCGATGGGCGTGGCGACGATATATAGAGAACCGGCTTCAATTGACACGTATAGACCCCAACAAGATACTGTGCGTTTACACTATACAACCTGATTACTGACTGTGTCCCGATACCCGAATCATTGCAGATACCTGCTCGTCCTGGCGCTGGGCATGGCGCTTGCCGCCTGTGCACCGACCCCCGAACGCGTCACCGAACCCGAGCCTGAGCCGGGCGCCGAGGCGCCCATGAGCCAGCAGGAGATCGAGGCCCTGGCCGCTATCGAGGAGGGCAACTACGCCCTGGCCATCTCTTTGTATCAGCAACTGGCGGCCGAGCACCCGCTCCCGCGCAGCATCGACTTTCACCTTCTTGCCGTCCGCACAATGATCACGGCGGGACAGACCGAGCAGGCCGAAAGCGGCCTGGAGCGGATGACCCTGTTCCCTCTGACCGACGAGCAGGCACTGCAGCACCAGGTAATGACGGCCGAGCTGATTTTGCGCCATGATCCGGACCAGGCCCTTGAGGTATTGGCCACCCCGGTCGCGGCCGAGCATACCATCACCAGGCTGGGCCTGCTGGCAGAATTTCACCGCGTCCGTGCCCTGGCCTATACACAGGTGGGGAACCACCTGGAGAGTGTCAGGGAGTACATCCTGCGCGAGATATATCTCGAGAGTCCCGACAAGGTGCAGGACAACCAGAGCGCTATCTGGCTGTCGCTGTCCAACCTCTCCAGCGAGGCACTCGAACGGCTGCACACCAGTCCACCGCCCGACCTGCTCAGCGGCTGGATCGAGTTGGCCCTTATTATGCGGGATAACAATCTTAATGTCTGGCAAACCGAGGAACGCCTGACACAGTGGCACCGGCATTACCCGCATCACCCCCTGTTGTACACACTCGAGCGGCAGTGGCTGAACACCAAGCAGACCTTCGTCGAGCGACCGGAGCAGGTCGCCCTGCTGCTCCCCTTCAGCGGGCGTTACGCCAGGGCCGCGGAGGCCATACGTGACGGCTTTCTGGCCGCACGTTATGCCGATGCCGGTGTTGAGCGGCGCCCCATACTGCGCCTCTATGATACCGCCAGTGACCCGCAACAGGCCGTTACCCTGTATGAGCAAGCCATCGAGGAGGGCGCCGGATTTGTCGTCGGACCGCTGGATAAGCAGGCGGTCGCCATGCTGACAAGGCGCTTTCAGTTGCCTGTTGCGACCCTGGCCCTGAACCGTTATGACATCACACCGCCGGACAACCTTTACCAGTTCAGTCTTGCCCCGGAAGGTGAGGCCAGACAGGCCGCGAACTGGGCGTGGTATGATGGCCACCGCCGCGCCACCGTACTGGTTCCCGACAATACCCTGGGGCGCAGGGTAGCCAGCAGCTTCAACCGTTACTGGGAAGAGCTGGGCGGCACCGTCGTGGCGGAGTCCTACTATGACCCGGGAAAAAATGATTTTTCCCAGCCCATCACACGGATGCTCGCTGTCGACAACAGCAAGGCACGCCGACGTAACATCGCCAACCTGATCGGCACCCGACTGGAATTCACCCCGCGGCGGCGCCAGGATATCGACTTTATCTTCGTGCTGGCACAGCCACTGCAGGCACGGCTGATCAAGCCGCAACTCAAGTTTCACTATGCCAAGCAGTTGCCGGTGTACGCCACGTCACACGTTTTCTCGGGTGAGGTCGATGTGAAGAAGGACCGTGACCTGGATAACACGATGTTCGTGGATATGCCCTGGACGCTCGATCAGGCCAGGCGTGCACAATACGTCGGCCAGGCGGAAGCCGCACTACTGGAAAAACATGCAGGGGCCCTGCAGCGACTGGTGGCCTTTGGCATCGATGCCTATCAACTGGTCGCCGAGGTCAAGCGGCTGGAAAGCTATCCGAATGAAGTCTTCACCGGTGTCACCGGTGGTCTGAGCATGAATGAAGACAGGATCATCGAGCGGGAACTGGACCACGCCATAGTGAGCTGGGGAAAACCGCGCCTGCAACCAAGGATGGAGAAACAGCAGACAGGTGAACAGGAAAACGCGAGTAACGACGCAGGCAAAAGGGCAGTACGCTGAAGATATCGCCTGCCGCTTTTTGCAAAACAGGGGGATGCGGCTGCTGGAGCGCAACTACCTGACCCGTCATGGTGAACTGGACCTCATCATGCAGGATGATGATACGCTTGTGTTCGTTGAGGTACGCTACCGCAGCAGTGAGCGGTTCGGCGGCGCAGTCGCTTCAATTAACCATGCCAAGCAGCGTAAACTTGTCGCCACGGCACAGCACTACCTGCAGCGCCGTCATCGACAGGACACTCCGTGCCGTTTTGATGTCATCGCCATATCGGGTTCCGACGAACTGCAGTGGCTTAGCAACGTGATCGAATTGAGTTAAAGGTACACAAGATATGTTAGAGCGCGTCAAAACGCAGTTCAGCGAAAGCATACAGGTCAAGCAGATGGCCATGTCACAGCTCGCTGACGAAATAGTGCGTGCCGCCGAACTTATCAGCAACCAACTGATCAAGGGGCAAAAGGTACTCAGCTGCGGTAACGGCGGTTCAGCCGGCGATGCCCAGCACTTCTCCTCGGAGATGCTCAACCGCTTTGAGCGTGAACGCCCCGCCCTGCCCGCCATCGCACTGACCACCGACACCTCGACCCTCACCTCCATTGCCAATGACTACAGCTACGACGAGGTATTTGCCAAGCAGATCCGCGCACTGGGCCAGGCCGGTGACATCCTGCTGGCCATCTCGACCAGCGGCAACTCCGCCAATGTGGTCAGCACCATCGCCGCGGCCCACGACAAGGAGATGCGGATCATCGCACTCACCGGCAAAAACGGCGGCAAGATCGCCACGCAACTGCGGGACGGCGATATCGAGATTCGCGTGCCCTCGGATTCGACCGCACGCACCCAGGAGGTTCACCTGCTGGTGATCCACTGCCTCTGCGATTTGATCGACACCCAACTCTTTGGCCAGGAATAAATCATCATGATGTTACGTATTAGTGCCGCAGTACTTGTTGTTTCCCTGCTATCGGCCTGCGCCCCACCGGTGGTTATCGGTGCGGCGGCGGCCGGCGGCGCGGTGGTTGCCACCGATCAGCGCAGCGCCGGTACCATGGTGGACGATGAGGGCATCGAGATTAAGGCATCCAGCCGGATTCACGCCGATGCCGGACTGAAGGAAAACTGCCACATCAATATCACCAGTTTCAATGGTGTCGTGTTGCTGACCGGCGAGGCCGTCAGTGAAGGACTGCGTGAGCGCGCAGCAGCCATCGTTAAAGAGATACCCCAGGTCCGGCATGTACAGAACGAGTTGCTCGTTGCCGAACCGAGTAATTTTACCTCACGCAGCACGGACACCTGGATCACCACCAAGGTCAAATCGAAGCTGTTCGGCGACAAGGTGGTCAAGGGCAGCCAGGTCAAGGTGGTAACCGAAAATGCCACAGTCTTCCTGATGGGACTGGTGAGCCGCGAACAGGGACACACCGCCGCCGAGATCGCCCGCGACACCCGCAGCGTTGCCCGGGTTGTGAAAGTCTTCGAGTATGTCGATTAAAGACGCTGACATCAGCGCCGCTCATCCCGACTTTCTCCAACGCGTCAAACAGATCCTGACGCCGCAGCAAATCCTGGCGGCCGCGTCTGAACGCTGGGCCTACAGCTATGACAACAGCCGGCAGCAACAGCAACCCGGCGTGGTCTTGCTGCCGCACGATGCCCGGCAGGTCAGCGACATCATCGCACTGTGCAACACGTATAAAATTCCGCTCACTGCCAGGGGCCACGGCACCGGCACCGCCGGGGCCGCGGTGCCGCCGCCGGGCGGCGTGTCGCTCTCCATGGAGCACATGAACCGCATCCTCGGCATCGATCCGGACAACCGGGTCATGACTGTCCAGCCCGGCGTCACCAACCAGGCGGTGCAGCAGGCTGCCGCGGAGCATGGCTTTTTCTGGCCGCCCGATCCGACCAGCATGGCCGTCTGCACCGTGGGCGGCAACCTGGCCTGCAATGCCGCCGGACCCAGGGCGGTGAAATACGGTACCCCCAGGGACAACGTGCTGGGGCTGCAGTTTGTCACCGCCACGGGCAGCCTGCTCAACACCGGGGTTTACACCACCAAGGGGGTGGTCGGCTACGATCTGACCCGGCTGCTGATCGGTTCGGAAGGCACGCTGGCGGTGATCACCGAGGCGACCCTCAAGCTCACCCCATTGCCCGAGGACAAACGCACGCTGCGCGCCATCTACCGTGACACAGAGAGTGCGGCACGCGCCATCTCGGCCATCATGGCCCAGCCTGTGACCCCTTCGGCACTGGAATTCATGGATAACGCGGCCATCGACATGATCCGCGATGACAGCCGCGTCGACCTGCCGCTGCAGGCAGGCGCCCTGCTGATGATCGAGGTCGACGGCCCTGCCGAATGCATCGCCCACAGTGCCGAGAAAATCGCCGCCGTGGCGCGCAACAGCGGTTGCCTGGAACTGCGCGAAGCGGCCAGCGAGGATGAGGTAAAGGCGTTGTGGAGCACGCGCAAGGCCCTGTCACCGGCACTGCGCAAGGTTGCGCCAAAAAAGATCAACGAGGATGTGGTGGTACCGGTTTCACGCCTGCCCGAACTGGTCAACGGTCTCACGGCACTTGCGGATAAATACGCCATTTCCATCGTCAATTTCGGTCACGCCGGCAATGGCAACATCCATGTCAACCTGCTGGTCGACCCGGATGATCCACAACAGATGGCCGCGGCTGACAACTGCCTTGATGAGGTCTTCACACTGGTGCTGCAACTGGACGGCACACTCTCCGGCGAACACGGCATCGGACTGGTAAAAAGGGAGTTTGTCGGCCGTGAACTGGATGCGGCCTCACTCGAACTGATGCAGCAACTCAAACGGCTGTTCGATCCCAACAACATCCTGAACCCGGGAAAAACCCTTCCCGGCATTTAATCCGGCAGCGCCTGCCTGCTCACTGCAGTTTCTCCATCACCGAGCGGTAGAGCCGCTCATCATCGCTGCTATGGACACAGGCGACAATCCGCTCAAACTCCCCCTCAAACGCCATCATCGTACGCAAGGCGATATGCGCCGCCTCACATTTCGGGTAGCCATAGACACCGGTGCTGATGGCCGGAAAGGCGATGCTGTGCACACCGTGCGCAAGTGCCAGTTGCAGCGACTGCCGGTAGCAGCTCTCCAGCCGTTGCGCCTCACCGCTGGCACCACCCTGCCACACCGGCCCCACCGTGTGTATCACGAAACGCGCGGGCAGGCGGAAGCCGGGGGTGATTTTCGCCTCGCCCGTTTTACAGCCGTTCAGGGGGCGACAGGCGGCAAGCAGTTCCGGGCCGGCAGCACGATGGATGGCGCCGTCCACACCGCCGCCGCCGAGCAGCGAATTGTTGGCGGCATTGACGATGGCATCGACCTCAACGGTGGTAATATCCGCCCGCATTATCTGAATCATATTAGCCTCCGGCACCCTGAAGCGTAGCGCCTACACACCCGAAGCGCACCGCCGGGGCAAGACCCTCTGCCCGCCCATGCTGTACACTGCGGGATTTCCCAAACTAGGAGAGCATCATGGCACGCGTGACCGTTTACAGCACCCATACCTGCCCCATTTGCGAGAAGACCAAGACCCTGCTGCAAAAATGGTCTATTCCTTATAGTGAAGTCATGGTCGATAGCGACCGTGACGGCCTGCGTGAAATGCTGGAACTCACCAACCATGCTCGCACCGTACCGCAGATTGCCATTGACGGTAAATGGATCGGCGGCTTTAACGAACTGACCATGCTGCATATGGACGATGAACTGGACGAACTGGTGGAGGCATAGGGAAAGGCAGTTTTGCGCGCTATCGATAGGCGGGGCGTAACGATGAAGCTCTATCTGGTGCAACATGGCGATGCCATGACCAAGGACGAGGATCCGCAACGGCCGTTGAGTGCGCGTGGCCAACGTGATGCGGCACGCATGGCGGCCTTCCTGCAGCGGGCCGGTATCCATGCCAGCCGGGTGATACACAGCGGTAAGCTGCGCGCCGAACAGACCGCCGTGCTGCTGGCCGCAACCCTGGCCCCGGAGACGGTGCCGGAGATCGTCGATATCATCAATCCCAACGACCCGCCCGGCCCCTTTGTGTGGCAGATGGACGCCTGGGTCGATGACACACTCATCGTCGGTCACCTCCCCTTCATGGCGCGACTCGTCACACACCTGCTCACCGGCGACGGCGGTGAACAACTGGTCGACTACCGCCCCGGCAGCATCGTCTGCCTGGAGCGCGAGGAGGAGCACGACTGGCACCTGTGCTGGATGCTGCGGCCGGAACTGCTGGCGGAATGAATGGTGGAATCTATCGGCCGCCACTGTTGCTGCTGTTTGTGCTGCTTGGGGCAAGCGGGGGAGCCCGGACAGACGAGCTGAGCGCCGAAGAGCGCGCCTGGCTTGAGACCGATGATGACACCTCACAGGTCAGTGAAGGGGAACTGCGCTTTCTGCCGCACCCGCCCTCACCCCCGGTCCACCACATCCACAACCGCTTTACCATCGACACGGCATCGTTGCAGCGCGGATGGGTTGCCCTGCGGCAGTGCCACGAACACCTCGATGCCGTACCGGCAAGCCAGATCGTCTACCGCTATCACGCCATGCGCGGGCTGCGTATTGTCTCCACGCGCCATATCGCCAAGACGTGGATTGAGAATCGGTCGGTGCAGATGCAGCAGGTCGAACATGACGCCGCACTGTGCATCGAGGCCGAGGTCAACATACTCAGAGAAGACAGGGACGGGCATTACACCCTCAGCAGCGGCCCCTACCACCGGAAATTCCTCGACGGTTACTACCCGATGCGGGTGACCATCGAGCTGGCGTATCCGGCCGAGGAAGTGGAACTCACCGCTATCACCCCGCCGCCACAAACCGGGGTGAAACTGACGCGGCAGCACGGCTGGCTTCGCCTGGACAGTGTATTCGAGGGCAGGCTGACAATACAGCTGGAGTTCGAGCGTTAATCATCACCCATGGTCGAGCCTGTCTTGCGCAGCAGGCAGACGAAAAAGCCTTCCATTAGTTCGTTGGGCAGTATGCGTAGCGCCTGTTGCAGTTCGGGCGCGTAACGCCGACCGTTCCATCCGCTCAGTCCGGGCACCGAATTTTCCAGTGCCACCTCAACGGGTACAACCTCCAGCCTGCCGCTGAACTTGCGCAGCATTTTGCTAACGATGGCCTCGTTCTCCTCCGGCGCGAAGGTACAGGTGGAGTAAAGCACCAGTCCGCCCGGTTTGACGCACTGGATCGCCGAATAGAGCAGGCGCTTCTGCTTACGCGACATCTCCTTGATTTTTTTCCTGCTCCAGTAGCGAAAGCTCTCCGGCTCCAGGGTGGTAAACTGCCCCTCGGAGGAGCAGGGCGCATCGAGCAGCACCCTGTCAAACTGCTCGGCCACCTGGCGCCAGACACGGCTGCCGTCCTTGTTGTAGGTATGGACGATCTGCGCGCCGTGTTTGTCCAGGTTGCGCCTCAGGCGAAAGAAACGCTCCCTGACCACCTCCACCGCCGAGATCCAGCCGCGGTTGTCCATCATGGCGGCAAGCTGCAGCGTCTTACTCCCCGGCGCAGCAGCCAGATCCAGCACGCGTTCTCCGGGCTGCGGCTGCAACAGCAGCGGCGGCAACATGCTGGCTGGGTTCTGTATATAGATCGCACCGCGATGGTAGGGCTCCGATTCGGTCAGTGCCCGACGCTGCCCGGCAGGGACGCTGTAGGCGCCCGCCATCCGGTTCAGCGGCTCGAGGCGAAAACCGGCCTGCTGCAGTGCGGGCAGCACCCGCGCCGCCTCATCCATCAGGGTATTGATGCGAAACGCGGTACGTCGCGGATGCTGCATACTCGCAAGCACGCTGTCCAGTTGTGCAGCCGGCACGATGTGCGTAAGACGCTCAATAAATGCCGCAGGCAGGCAGTTTTTTGTCTGGCTCATGGCTGTCCGTTTCGTGAAATCGTCTCCATTATACGCGACCGGCGTATCCGGTTGGCTGCCAGGTGCTGTTGCAACTACCTTTAACCTGGAGGGACAGGGGGAGGATAATGATGCAACACACTCTTACAGTAAGCACCGACAGGCGCGAGCAACTTGTAGACATCACACAACAGGTCAACAGCGTGGTTGCGCAAAGCCGCATAAACCAGGGACTCGTCTCCATCTACGCGCAGGGGGCGACCGCCGCCATCATGATCCAGGAGAACTGGGACGAGAGTGTGCAGACCGACGTGATTGAGATGCTGGCCAAGTTGATACCACGGGGTGTCTGGCTGCACGACAGGCAGGACGGCAACGGCGATTCGCACCTAAAATCGGGACTGGTGGGGCCATCCGAGACAGTGCCGGTCATCAACGGCAAGGCGGGATTGTCACGCTGGCAGAATATCTTTCTGTGCGAATTTGACGGCCCCAGAAAAGAGCGTAAGGTGGTCGTTAGCGTTATCCCCTGTGGCTGAGGGGCAGCAACCGGGCATAACAGAAGCGCATGTACAGGCCCGTCACATGTGGGCGGGCAGATAGGCCCTGGACTCTTCCCGCCACTCCAGCAGCGTCAAGTCTGGACAACCGCGTCTCATCTGCCTGAGTCGTTCAATAGCCGCGCCTATTGTTGCGAAGCCGGTCATAATCGGGTGGTACTGTACGCCGTGTTCGGGCAACACGATAAAATACCGCCTTGATGGGGCGCCATCCTTGCACAAATCGCAGCCCACGGCACTCTTTCTCTCCAGGTCCCTGAAGCCACAGGTATCTCCGCTACATTCCATCGCAACCCTCCCTCTGCTTCCTTATCTGCGCATGAAACAAGATGCCTCTGTAACCACTATAGATACATGGTTATCGCATGGCCGACAATAAGAGGTTTATTTAATTTACCTTGCGCCGATATCACAACAAGGCTACGAGAAGATATTAGGCAAATCACCTGCAGCGATGCAGCAATTCACCGGATGTGCGGTCTACTTGGCGTTCTTTTTTGAATAATCGCGCTTCCTTGGCCCGCCCGGCCGATTCTTCTCATCATTACTGAAGACAAAGCGACCGAACAGAATGCACCCTTTCATCCCCGGATCGCACGGTTCATCATTGACACGGGTACACTTACCCCTGGACTCGTGAGGACAGCCCCATCCACCCATAACAGCTCCCAGGCACGCTCAAGTACGACAAGTGCGCATTATAACACCGTCAGCGTATTGCCTGCCTGCCCTGTGAGCAACGCCGCAAGCTCATCGCCCGGCATGGGCCGGTAGAAGAGAAACCCCTGGGACACCTGGCAGCCCATTTCACGCAAAATGCGCCGCTGTTCCTGCGTCTCGACACCCTCGGCAACGGCCTGCAGTTCCAGGTCGCGGCTCAGGCCCAGCATGCCCTTGAGGATGGCTCGGGAGCGATCGTCAGTGTCGATGTCCCGGATAAATGAACGATCGATTTTCAGCGTATCGATGGGCAACTGCCGCAGATAGTTGAATGAAGAGTAGCCGGTGCCAAAATCATCCAGGGCGATAGTCACACCTGCGGCCCGGAAGGTTTCCAGGCGATCACTGGCACGCTCCACATCACCCAGAAACACCTGTTCGGTGATCTCCAGTTCAATCATTGCCGGGTCAATATCGGCCTTCTGCAGCATGTCGATGCACTGCTCGCAGTAGGCCTGGCTCATGAACTGCCGCGCGGAGAAATTGATCGCAATCGGTACCGCAATCCCTTGCCGTTGCCAACGTTGCAAATCAGCCAACGCCTGTTCCAGCACTCCGCGCCCAAGCCGGGTTATCTGACCGGTCTCCTCTGCCACGGAAATAAACCTCGCCGGCGAAATGAGTCCCTCCTGCGGGTGCTGCCACCTGATCAACGCCTCGAGGCCGACAATCGCCCCGGTGGCCGTATTTACCTTGGGCTGGTAGTAGGCGACAAACTCATCCCGCTCGATTCCCTGGTGAATCATGTTTTCCGTGGAGAAAAATTGGGAAGCCTGATCACCCATGGTACCGGTATAGATTTCAGCATCACCCAGCACCGCATCTTTCATCTTGTACATTGCCGCATCCGAGTTGCTGATCAGGGCGTCCGGGTGATCGCCATCACGCGGATAGAAGGCAATACCGATACTTCCGGTAAGGTGAAGCTTGATGCCGTCGATTTCAACAGGCACCTCCAGCGCTGCGATAATGACCTTGGCGTTAAGACGGGCCTCTTCCTCATCGGACACGCCGGGAACAAGCAGCACAAATTCATCACCGCCAAAACGACTGACATAGATCCAGTCCCGGAAGCCGTTGAGGCGCTCGGCCACCTTTACCAGCAAGCGGTCACCAAACGAGTGGCCGAAACTGTCGTTGATATTCTTGAAGCGGCTTAAATCGAGAAAAAACAGCGCAAAGCTGCCGTCCTCTCCGCACGCCTCGATATTCCTTTCGATCTCCCGTCTCAACGACCGCCTGTTCGGCAGGTTGGTCAACGGGTCGAAGAACGCCATCTGCTTGACCTGCTCCTCGAACAGTTTTCTTTCGGTAATATCCAGGTTGGTCGAACGCACGCCGACCTGAACACCACGCTTATCATAAACAGGTGCACACAGATGACTGATCCATAGAATGTCACCGTGTTTTGAGACAATGCGTATATCCAGCGTCTCCGGCATGCCCCCGTCATTGATTTTGTGCAGGTGCCCCATCCACTGTTCGGCATCCTCCGGATGGATCAGTGTGTCCATCATATTCGGCTCGTTGTAAAACGCCTCCGGAGGGTAACCGGTTATCTCCTCGCAGGAGGGGGAGACATACTCATACACGCCATTAACAGTGCGGTAATAGGTAAACTCCAGCGCCAGGTCGGCAATGGCGCGAAACTGCTCGCTTTTGTATTTGAGGCGTGCACCGAGTACGGAGGCATGGCCCAGCAAACTGCCAATGATAATGGCGACAACCGTCGGAACGACATAGAAAGAGGGGGTCAGCCCCCCGTAAATATAGATACCCTGATAGGTTGCCACGCTCCAGATCAACAGGCACATGGCACCGATAAATTTGGCGTAAACCTGAAACACTCTTTCCTTGTTGCGATTCATCCCTCTACCCTGTTATTGATGTTCACGTCTGTCTGGTTACAGCACAAGCTTGACCTCTTCGGCATCCCGCATCGACTGGATGGCGTCCTCAAGGTCTATCTGATCCCGGTTATCCTCACTTTGAGCATGTATTTTATCAAACAGTTCGCGTTGTTCCCAAAGCTCGGTATTTCCCGCTGCATCCTGGTAGTAGGCGGCCCAGGGAATGAATTTTGTCAGAGGGAACAGCTGCCCGGGTTGCGGCGAGATATCGATATTCAGCCCTGATACAAAAAACAGACGCTTGCCGCGATAGGCCCTTTCCCGCACCAGTGAGCGGAAGGTGCGGTCAAACTCAACCTGGGTATTGATCATGGCTGCGGTCAGGGGCGGCTGGTGTGAGGTCACAATCAGTGGCATGACATTCTGCAACTGTTTCTCCAGGTGCCGCTGCCCCTCATCCTTCTCGTCAACCTCGCGCCGATAAAAAAACATATCGGGGGACAGGGCATCACCGATCAGGGTGCCACGATCACTGCCCCAGATAGCGGGCGGGGTACGTTCGACAAACTCATCGGCCGCCTCGAAGCTTTTCGAGGTACTGAAGGAGCGCACCGGTGCATGACCACCCCCGTCCCGCTTGATCAGCTTTTCCAGCCGCAGGATGAGTCCCTCCTCCCGCTCCTCATGGGTCAACTGGTTGTCGATAGTGACCAGGTAGCGCTCGCCATCACGGGAGAGTCGTATATTGTTGCGGGCAAAGTGGTACTCCTGCTGATACCAGTCGCTCACCGCACACAGCTTACCGCAGGTCGGTGTTTCCCCAAGATCCTCGGTCTGCAGGCGCTTGTAGCTGCCAAACTGTTTGAGCTGCGGGTCGTAACCGACATGACTGGCCTGAATGATCACCATGTCCTTGCCGTGATGGGCATGGGGCCCGTGGCGATCAGTCGCCACCACGCCACCGACCATGCCGTGGTTAAAGGGAAATGTTCCGAAGTGCTTGGTGATCAGGATAATGGGAAAGCCCTGGTTCTCATCCGAGCAGAATGCACGCGATGGCATGATTTTGCCCGGCTCGAAGCCCAGCGATTTGCACAGGTTATAGAGTTTTGGGACAAAAACGCTGTAGCGCATCATCGCCCCTTCAATGCGGAAATGGCCGATTATCCCCGCGCCAAAATCGGTCGAACTGTACATGGCACCACTCTCTATATTGTTGTCAGTATGTCGCCATTGAAACCATTGTCCCCTATTCAGCCCTGTTCTGGCCAACTATTCAACCGTTTGCCGCATATTCTTCGCAGCGCGTCCGTTGCGCCGATCCCCCGGTGGATGCAGCCACAGAGAACACAGTCCGATTGTTACAACTATGTCACGAGGATTTGCAGGTGCCCCCCATTCACCGCACACTAGCCCCGACAGCGCACATCCGAGACCCTGGCGGCAACATGACTGAGCCTGTAAAGATGCCCAACTACAACCATCTCAATCATGCCGGTAATTTTGCCGATGCCGTCAAGCACAGCCTGCTGTGCATACTGGTTCAGGCACTGCAGCGTGACAGCACGGCACTGCACTGTTATGACAGCCATGCCGGCAGCGGGCTCTATCCGCTCGGACAACAGTCAAACGGAGAATACAGGTACGGCATAGGCCGGCTGTGGTCCGCAACAGACTATCCCTCGGCCCTAACGCCCTACTTCCAGCTCATCAACACCCTCAACCCGACTGCACTGCAGCACTACCCCGGCTCACCGCTCCTGCTCCATCAACTGATGCGACCGACAGACCACCTTTACCTGAATGATCGGGCCCCCGCCTGCCGGCAGCAGCTCAACGGTCAATTTGCAGCGGCCGGACAGGTCATGATCGACGGTGATGACGCCTACACCTGGCTGCAGCGGATAACGCCGGCGCCTGCGGTACGGCAATTGCTATTCATCGACCCACCCTGCACCCGGGGGACCGAGTATATACAGCTGGTCGACACCCTTGAGCGCATCGGCATCAACGACACGCTCAGCCTGGCCATCTGGTACCCGCTGCCGATTGACACACACTGGCAGCGCTTTTTGCAGCGCGACAGGCAATACCGGCAACTGCGGTTTCACTGGCTACAGAATGCCAGCTACGGCGGCTTTAACGGCTGCGGCATGCTTTTCATCAATCCACCGCGGGGATTCCGACGCCACTACCAAGGCCCGTTGCAGTGGCTGTCGCGGTCACTATCGCCCGACAAGGTGCAAATGGATTAAGATGCGAAAAAACCTCACACAGTCGAACAGAACCATGAAACAGACACGATTCTCGCAACTTGGCCTGGGCGAGCAGTTTGACTTTCAGGGAACGACCTATGTAAAAACCAGCCCGCTCATCGCGCAAAACGTCGATGCAGGCAACCAGCGCATGATACCCCGCTCGGCGCTTGTCACCATCAGCGAAAACGGTGCACCGGGCGGCGAAACGCCTGCACCGCAGTCCGTTGCCGCCTCAGCGGTCATGAAGGCCGTCGAGGATTATCACCAAAGCGTCTCGCTGAGCCTGTCCCACTACCTGCAACAGCTCGACACCGCAAGCTGGAGCACGCTGCGCCTGGAACTGGAACAGGCACGGAGCAATTGCCTGAAGGCACTGGGGCTGGAGCAGTCGTAGCCCGCAGCGCATTCAGCCGACGATATGGTGCTTGCCAGTGACGTGTACCGTACTGGCCTGCGGCCCCTCATCCCCCATCTCTTCGGAAAATGTGACCTCGTCACCGATCTCCAGTTTGTCGAGTTCGGCGCCCAGAACACTGTTGCGGTGAAAGTAGATCTCACGACCGTCCATGGTGATGATCCGGCCATAGTCCTGGCTCGGCACCAGCTCCGAGATACGACCATGGGGCATCACTTCATGGGTCTTGACCTTGTTGCTCTGCACCCGCGAGTAGTCGTCCAGTTGGCGGCGCACCGCATCAAAGGCGTCACGAATCGAAACATAGGGGTCCTCGTGCGCATGGTTCAGGTCCGGTTCACGGCTCACCACGATCTCCTTGCCCGGCACCCGCACATCGATGTGCACCTGATAGAGGTTGCCCTTGTGCTTGTGCTTATGGGCCGGCTCAACCACGACACGGCAACTGATAAGCTGGTGGTGAAACTGCTCCAGCTTTGCCGCCTTTTCACGAATGTCCGCTTCCACCGCATCAGAGTGGTCCATGTGACGAAAACTAACCTGAAGTGGTACCTGCATAGCCCTAGTCCCTCCAATCTGTAAGGAGGCATGCCGCCTCCTGAAATATGTCAACCAACCGGCTCTGATCACCGGGTGTCAGACTGCCACCCAGGGAGCCGCCTGTTCTAGCTCTCGCTAGTGAAAAAAGTAAAACGGTTCTTCCCTGCCTTTTTCGATTGATACATTGCAGCATCCGCATTGTTCAGCAACCCCTCACCGCTATCATTATCATCGGGGTAAAGGGCGATCCCGATTGACGCGGAGATGTGCACGGTCCCGCCCTTGATCATAAAGGGGCTGGCGATTCGCTCAATTATCATCTGCGCCACCCGCTCGACATCTTCTCTGGCTGCAATTTCACTCAAAATCACGGTGAACTCATCGCCTCCCAGCCGTGCCACGGTATCGGCATCACGCACACACTCGCTCAAGCGCTGGGCCGCCTCCGTCAACAACACATCACCGCTGTCATGGCCAAGGGTATCATTCACCTCCTTGAAACCGTCCAGGTCGATAAACAGCAGCGCAAAGTGGTGTCCATAACGCGCACTGGTGGCGATAAACTGGTTTAACCGCTCGAAAAACAGGCTTCGATTAACCAGGCCGGTCAGGCTGTCGAAGTTGGCCTGCCGCCAGTGCTCCGCCTCCAGCGCCTTACGCTGGGTTATGTCGGAGAAGGTAACGACCGCCCCCAGCACTTCACTCCCCTCTATGATCGGGCTGGAACGAAACTCAACAGGGAAACTGCTACCGTCGGCACAGACGAAGGTGGCATCTTCTACATGTATCACCGTGCCTTCATGATAGGCCTTGTAGATATCACACTCATCCTCCGCCACCCCCACCTCGTCCGGACCGCGTAGCAGCTCATGCGCCTTGCGCCCGAGGATCTCCGCTTCGTTACGGTAGCCCAGTAGCTGCAGCGCCACGGGGTTACAAAGGCGACAGCGCCCCTCCTCGTCTATCACCAGGATCGCCTCGGCCGATGATTCGATAAACAGGCGCAGCTGCGCCTCGGCCTGGCGGCGCTCCTGCATCTCCTCGTGCAGTTCCTGGGTCCGCTTTTCGACCAGCAGTTCCTGATTATTTTTGGTCTCGATCAGGCTCAGCATCTGACGCCGGAAACGGATCTGGGCGAACAGCGTCAGACCTATCAGCAGGAGCCAGACAATGGCGTGGAGCAGCAACGAATTTTGAATGTGTGCCCGCTCAGACTCGAGAAACGGCGCAGCAGGGAAGGAGACACTAATCCCACCGCGAATATCCCCCAGTTTGTAGCCCTGCTTCTCATGGCATTTCAAGCATGCCTCCTTGGTTTCCAGAGCCCCGATATAGCGAAACGTTCGTGCCGCACCACTGCCGATAACACCCGACCACTCCTTTACCTGCCGGTCCCGCTCGAACAAACTGAGCGCTGTGGCCTCCCAGGGTAATGCCTTATTTGTCGGATTGATCGGATTGAGACTGGTGATACGCATGATAAAGCCGTTTTTTTCCCTGATAACCTCCGACAACTGGCGGGTCATGTAGGCGGGATTGAGCATGGTGAAGCGCCTGCCGGCGGCGGAGACAATCTCACGCTCCTCGACCTCAAGATAAGGATTCGGTTTGTTGTCTTCCGTGATCAGGGCATAGACACCGCCGTGACGGGCATTCCAAAGGCGAAACGTTTCAACCATCTGAAATATGAAGCGTCCCCGTTCCACCGCCAGCTCATGGGCATGGTGCCTGGCGACATCCAGATTCCAGATCAGAGAGACGATGACGAGTAACGTCCAGAAGGCAAGCGGGATAAGCCAATAGCGTTTGTACAGTATCAGATGTTGCATTGCGTCATGTCGGCCGGTGCACGCTGTACAGTCCCTATACAATGCTTCTGCCTAGCATACCTTCCATAAGGAGCGAGATAATTATTTTTAATCCAATAACCTAAAGATATATCAGCCGCCCGATTTTTACACATCCATTTGCCACGACAGCCGTCGCACAGTGTTTATTTTAAGCATTTTCCCGAGAAAGCCCTCTCCCGAAAAACAAAAAGCGGCCGCCCCTACCGGGAAAACCGCTTTTTTGTTTTGACTGCGTCTAAGCTTAATTCTATCAGCAAACCCCTCCCGCGCAGCCGCAGGCCGGTTTAACCGCCTCAATGGTCGCGGAGACAACATAGTCCTCCACCCCTCGCCCGGGAGCCCAGTCACGAATAAATTCACGCGACTCGTCCTTCGGTTCAATGCGAATATCGACGAAACCGGCCTCACGCATATAGCCATCGAGTTCTTCGATTAACGAGGCATTCCCCATGCAACCGGCAATAAGTTGTTCATCGTTGCGCATCTCCTCGGGCAGTTCCACCGTGGCGACCACATCGGAGATGGCCAGGCGCCCACCCGCCTTGAGTACCCGAAAGGCATCACGGAAGACCTGCGCCTTGTCGGGCGAGAGATTGATCACGCAGTTGGAGATGATCACATCCGCAGTGTCATTGGCGACAGGCAGAAATTCGATCTCCCCGAGTCGAAACTCCACATTGGAAAAGCGCCCCTTCTCGGCATTAGCGCGCGCCTTGGAGAGCATGTCCGGCGTCATGTCTATGCCGATAACCCGGCCATCTGCACCGACCTCATGGGCGGCAAGGAAACAGTCGAAACCTCCACCGGCACCCAGGTCCACCACCACCTCGCCGGGCTGCAGTGCAGCAATGGCCTTGGGATTGCCGCAACCAAGACCCATATCGGCCCCGGAAGGAGCCTTGAGCAGGTCCGCCTCACTGTAACCGAGGCGGGTGGAAATCAGGGTGTTGATCGCCGCATCGTCCGACACACCGCAGCAGCTCGACTCCACACCGCAACAGTCACCATTGGTTTCCGCCTGCGCCACCCTGCTATAGGCCTCGCGCACACTCTGGCGGTGGCTGTCATGCTCGGCATGGCTGGGGATACTCTCCGAGCCGCAACAGTCCGATTGGGGACCGCAGCAGCCGCTGTTCTGTTCGTTCATTACTCTGCTCCTGGAGCTTGTTCAGTTAGCGTTAAAAAAAGCGGCCAGTTCGGTCAACATGTGCGGTTCGACCCAGCACTCCACATGCTTGCCTCGCCGCTGCATCTGCACCAGACCGGCCCGGTTCAGTTCCTTCAGGTGGTGGGAGAGGGTCGAGGGGGCAATATCCATCCCCTCACCCAGCTCGCCGACGTTGTAGCGCACCGCCTCATCGACACTGCACACGGTACCCGGTGCACAACAGCACATCAGGCGGTGAAACAGGGCCAGGCGGTGCACATTACTCAGCGCCTTGAACATCGCCGCATGGCGATCAATCTTCGCTTTATAGTTCGACATATTTCGAATCATAGAACATCCAACTGCTACGGTAAACCCTATCCAACCCGGCCAAAGTCGCAGGGGATTTGCCATTTTGGTGCAAATTTCTTAATAATTATCAAAAAATCACCAATTAACGGGCAACACAAGAAGTGTGAGCGGCGATCATCACATCCAGCCAGCGCCTCAAACCGAGCAAGACCTGAGGATCAGCGAGGAGCGCTACCGGTATATCTCTGACACGATCATGGGTATTGTCTACTCATGCACCAAACTCGCCTGCGGCGATTACGGCATCGACTGGATCACCGGGGCGGTGGAGAGAATCTGGGGCTATACGCCCGAGGAGATCCTGCAGCAGCGCTGCTGGAAGTTCCTGGTCCATCCCGATGATATGCCTATCGTCGACGAGCAGATCACTGCCCTCTCCCCCGGCAAGACCAGCAACTGTGAACTGCGCATTATCCACAAGGACGGCTCCATACGCTGGATTCGAGCCTTCTCCCGGGTCGTGGCATCGGAATACCAGGATGTCGATCACCGTCTCTTCGGTGGCTTCGAGGACATTACCGAACGAAAAC
>JBFEUI010000002.1:0-58005 GCA_041547565.1 Thiohalomonadaceae bacterium | reverse complement strand
CTCGGGCGGTGTCATGGACGCGAGTAACCTTATTAAACCGGTGCTGGCGAACGGCGAAATGCGCTGCATCGGATCGACGACCTACGCGGAATACCGGGGTATTTTCGAGAAAGACCATGCCCTGGCGCGGCGCTTCCAGAAGATCGACGTGCCCGAGCCCGGTGTGGAAGAGACCTATCGCATCCTGGAGGGGCTGAAGAGCCGCTTCGAGGCGCACCATGAGGTCAAGTACACCCGGCAGGCCCTGCGCACCGCCTCTGAGCTGGCTGAGCGCTATATCAACGAGCGTCATATGCCGGACAAGGCGATCGATGTTATTGACGAGGCCGGTGCCAGCCAGCGCCTGAAACCGGCTTCCAGGCGCAAGAAAACCATCGGCGTAAAAGAGGTGGAGGATGTCATTTCCAAGATCGCACGTATCCCCGCCAAGAGCGTCTCGCGCAGCGACAAGGACAGCCTGCGCAACCTGGAGCGCGATCTGAAACTAATGATCTACGGTCAGGACGAGGCCATTAGCACGCTCTCAGCGGCCATCAAGATGTCACGCTCCGGACTGGGCATTGAACAGAAGCCGATCGGCTCCTTCCTGTTTGCCGGCCCGACCGGTGTCGGCAAGACCGAGGTAACCCGGCAACTGGCCAAGACCCTGGGCATCGAATTGATTCGTTTCGATATGTCCGAGTACATGGAACGCCACACCGTCTCACGCCTCATCGGTGCCCCTCCCGGCTACGTCGGTTTTGATCAGGGCGGTCTGCTGACCGAGGCGATCAACAAACATCCCCATGCGGTGTTGTTGCTGGACGAGATTGAAAAGGCCCATCCCGAGCTGTTCAATATCCTGTTGCAGGTGATGGACCACGGTACCCTGACCGACAACAACGGGCGCAAGGCGGATTTTCGCAATGTGATTATCGTGATGACGACAAATGCCGGTGCCGACCAACTGGCGCGTCGCTCCATCGGTTTCACCAAGCAGGATCACAGCAGCGACAGCATGGAGGTGATCAAGAAGCTGTTCAGCCCGGAATTCCGCAACCGTCTCGATGCGGTGGTTCAGTTCAAGCACTTGGCAGCCGACACCATCGGCCATGTGGTCGACAAGTTCATCATGGAACTCGAGGCGCAACTGGAGGAGAAGGGGGTCATCATCGATGTCGACCCGTCAGCACGCAGCTGGCTGGCCGAGCACGGCTACGAGGAGTCGATGGGCGCCCGTCCGATGGCGCGCATTATCAAGGAGCATATCAAAAAGCCGCTGGCCGAGGAGCTGTTGTTCGGCCGTCTGGAGCACGGCGGTCATGTACTGATCACCGCTGAGGATGGCGAGCTGCAGTTTGAGTTCGAAGAAGAGGAGAGCGTCGTCCACTAGGGGACGCGACAGACCTTTTCTCCCTCAGAAATTAAAACGCCCGGTACTGTGAGGTGCCGGGCGTTTTGCATGTATGGGGTTTGTTCAGCGGGCGCGGTAGGTGATGCGGCCCTTGGTCAGGTCGTAGGGGGTCAGCTGGACGGTCACCTTGTCGCCGGTCAGGATACGGATGTAGTGCTTGCGCATCTTGCCGGAGATGTGGGCGGTTACGATGTGGCCGTTTTCCAGTTCTACCCTGAAGGTGGTGTTGGGAAGGGTCTCAACAACCGTGCCTTCCATTTCTATGCCTTCTTCTTTCGCCATAAAGTTCGGTTCTCGTTACAAATAATCGTCGGAGTGAACGCAGTGTTCCAAATAGCGGCGAAGTTTGCCTGATTTCGGGCAAATAATCAAAGAAATTTGGCGGAGAGTGGGCCTGCGGCGGCGGTGATGAGGTAACCGCCTGATACGTCCGGCAAGCGGTGGACGGATCAGCCCGCTTTTCTCTGCCTCCCGTGCAGATGCCACTCCACGTGCGGGTGGACGATGTCATCCGCAACGATGATCTCCATACCCAACAAATGGCGCAGTTCCAGCGTGGCGTATTTGCGCGAGAGTTGTGTTCGAAGGTGATCGAGGTGGAATGGACTGATAAAAAGCAGGTTAGGGGTTCTTCCGTGTTCCCGTTCAAACTCATGAACCAGCCGGTAAATGAAGCTCAACATCGTAGCCCCCTTTACTTGGGTAACGCAGAACAGCTCTGCCTTAACGCTCAGTATAGTCGTAAACGGCTATTTTCGGTGAACGTGCTGCGAAAATTGGGCAATTTGTCACGAAAAATGACTTTCTTAACTTATCAAGTTTCTTTAATTAGTCGCGGTAACTTTATGAAGGACATAATAATTTGTGAGTGTTACCCCGTATGCCAATAACCGTGGTGGAACTGCTGCAGTGGTCGGTAGCGGGTCTTGTAGGCCATTTTGGCAGATTCGTGAATCAGGTAGCCAAGATAGACCCAGGGCAGTCCCCGGCGCCTGGCCTCCTCGACCTGCCACAGTACCGCCAGGTTGCCCAGGCCCCTGTGTTGGTGTTGCGGGTCAAAAAAGGTATAAACGGCTGACAGGCCGCTGCGCAGCAGGTCTATGACTGCCACGGCCAGTAACTGAGTCTCGTGGCGAAACTCCACAAAGCGTGTGTCACACCAGGGGCTGGTGAGAAAATCGCTGTACTGTTCCGGGCTGTCCACGTCCATTGAACCGCCAGCATGACGGCTCGACATATAGCGCCGATAGAGCCGGTAGTGCTCCTCATTGAACTCGGCTGGCAGCATCCTGACCGTGACGTCGCTGTTGCGTTTCAGGGTACGCCGCTGGCTGCGGTCGGGCCTGAACTCGGCCACGGGGATACGCACCGGAATACAGGCATCGCAACGGGGACACCTCGGGCGGTAGACGTGGTTGCCGCTTCTGCGAAATCCCAGTTCAATCAGGTCGCTGTAGATAGCGGTGTTCAATTCGGCATGCGGGTCGGCAAACAGGGTGACCGACTCCCTCCCGTCAAGGTAGCTGCAGGGGTGGGGTGGGCTGACATAGAAGGCCAGCTCCGGCGGCAGGGTGACAATTTCAGGTGGCAGGCGGTGACTCATGTTGTTCAATTCTAGCCGTTTGGTATGTCTTCTGAATAGTGGCGAGTAGCGAGTGGATAGGGGAAAAATTGGGTTGTGCTACACAGTACCAGCGTGTTCCTCGGTACTGACCACTCGTTACCTTCCACCAGTATTCCATACATCCGTAATCGCCTCATTCAGCCTCCAGTACCCCGGCGCTTTGATACCGCTGCGGCAGTTACGTTCCAGCAGTTCCATAAATGCCTCACGCGGTATATCGACCGCACCCAGACTGTTCAGGTGGGCGGTGCTCATCTGGCAGTCGATCAGGCCGAAGCCCCACTGCTCAAGCTGTCGGACGAGGTGTACGAAGGCCACCTTCGAGGCGTCACTGCGGCGGGTGAACATCGACTCGCCGAAGAACACGCCGCCGATGGCCACGCCGTACAGTCCACCGACCAGCTCGCCGTCGGCCCAACTCTCTGCCGAATGGGCGAAGCCCAGTTCGTGCAGGTGGATGTAGGCACTTTTCATCTCCTCGGTGATCCAGGTGCCGCTCTCATCCCCCTCATCCTGGCTGCGAGGTGCGCTGCAGGCCTCGATAACCGAGGCGAAGGCGGTGTCCAGTTTTACCTCGAACAGTCCCTTGCGTAGCGTCTTGCGCAGGCTGCGGCTTATTTTGAGCCGCTTTGGGAACAACACCGAGCGTGGATTGGGGCTCCACCACATTATCGGCTGCCCGTCACTGTACCAGGGGAAGATGCCCAGGCTGTAGGCATTGAGCAGCCGCTCCGCACTGAGGTCGCCGCCCACCGCCAGCAGGCCGTTGGGTTCAACCAGCGCCCGGGCCGGATCGGGGAACACGCGTGGGTCACCTTGCGGATCGAGCCAGTAGGGGCCTTCGGGTTCAATCATCGTTCATCATCTACTCGGGCTGTTTGAAGGGCAGGTGTCCTGCCAGTTCCAGCATGTAATCTTCCATCGCATCGTGTTCACGGGCAAGGTAATCCTTTATCGCCTCATTGAAGCCGGGGTGGGCCAGCCAGTGGGCAGACCAGGTGGGCACCGGTTCAAAGCCGCGGCCCACCTTGTGTTCGCCCTGGGCGCCCGGTTCGAAGCGTTGCAGCCCTTCGTTGATGCAGTATTCGATTCCGCTGTAGTAGCACAGTTCGAAGTGCAGGCTGTGAAACTCCTCCTCGCAGCCCCAGTGACGGCCGTAGAGCGCCTCGTCAGAGCGCAGGGAGAGGGCGCCCGCCACATAGCGGCCCCCATGCCGGGCCAGTGCCAGCACCACGCTGTCGGGCAGGGTGGCACCGAGGTGCTGGAAAAAGGCCTCGCTGAGCGTGGGATAACCGCCTCGCTTGTCGAAGGTGGCACGGTAGAAGCCGTGAAAAATCCGCCACTGTTCCTGGCTTGTGCTGTGGCCGTTGAGTATCTCGATCTCGACACCCTGTTCCTGCACCCGGCGCCGTTCGCGTTTGAGTTTTTTGCGTTTCTGCGCAGAGAAGGTGGCGAGATAATCATCAAAATTGCGGTAGCCCCGGTTGTGCCAGTGAAACTGGGTGCCGGTGCGGCGCAAAAAACCGTGCCGCTGCAGACGCTGCATATCGGCCCCGCCGGGGAATAGCCAGTGCAGCGACGATACCCCCAGCTCTCTGGCCAGTTCCAGTGCCTGTTCGATCAACTGCGTGGCGATGGCCTCGCGATCCCTGCCGTTTGCTAGCAACAGGCGTGCGCCTGTAACCGGCGAGTAGGGCACGGTGGAGACCAGCTTGGGGTAGTACTTCAGCCCGGCGCGCTGATAGGCATCGGCCCAGGCCCAGTCAAAGACCAGTTCTCCGTAGGAGTTGTATTTGAGATACATCGGTACCGCACCGACAAGACAGTCGCCATCGAACAGCGTGAGGTGATACGGCAGCCAGCCCCAGTGCCTGCCGACACAGTCGTGCTGTTCCAGGCCCGCGAGAAACTCATGGCGCAGAAACGGGTCGCGAATACCGCCATTCAGCGCATTCCATGCCTCGGCGGAAATTTCATCCAGATTGTGTACCAGTTTAAATTCCATTCGAGGGCTTGCGGTTGCGTATGCGCCTAAGCCTGCCACGGTGCAATGTGAAACCCGGTTTGGGATGTATCGAGTGATGCGTGGAGAGAAATCTGCAAAACGGCCGGAACGTCGTGTCCCTCACCACTCGTCAGTTACCACTTTCCACTCAAAGTATATGGGGCGGCGTGCGGCGGAATTCCAGCCGCCGCAATCGCTGTGCGGTTAATGTGAAGTGATTGTTGAGCCTTTTTTCACCCGGTACCAGCTCAACGCCTTTAATGCATTGAGCCGTTTTGCAGCGCTCTTCAGCGTCGAGGGGGCGGGCAGCGTGCCGTCACCGAGGCTGTAGACCTTCGGTTCACTGCTGTGGCTGGCGATATAGTGCTCGCCGATGAAGAAATTGTTACCCAGCCCCAGGCTGGGGGAGTGCTTGTCGAGCATGTTCTCACCGAAGCTGGTGTAGGGAAAGCCTGCGTCGGCAGCCAGCTCGATCAGGGTGGCGGGGATATCGGTATGGCTGCCGGCTGTCAGTTTCACCACCCCCGACTCATCCAGCACGGTCGGTCCGTAGAGGATGAACGGTACGGCGAACTGCTCGACCACATTGTCGCCGGGAAAGCGGATCTGCAGGCGGGCGGTGTGATCGCCGCTAACGGCGAACAGCGGTTTGCTCAGCTGTTGTTCGGCCCGTTCCACAAATGCCCCGGCCTGCCGCTCGGCATACCAGAGGTGGCCCAGTATTTTGAGTGTATCGGCCTTGGTGGCCTTGAGCGGCCTGGGCAGTTTTTTGAGCGGAAAGCCCAGCGCATCCAGATCCAGGTCGTAGGGCGGATGGTTGCTGGTGGTGAGGATGAAGTTAAAACTGGGCGTCTCATCGTCCACGGTTTTGAGGATGAAATCGAATAGGTACTTGTCATCGACCCCCCACTCATTGGTTGCCACACCATCGCTCATACTGCCGCCGCCGTAGACCTCGTCAAAGCCCTGACTGTGACCGAAGGTGTCGAGCCGTTGCCAGCTCAGGTAGCCGCCGTAAAAAAAGCGTGTCCTGTAGCCTAGACGCCTGAAGGTCTCGGCGATGGCGGAGGGGTAGGGTTTGAGTGCTGTCGTTTCATAGTTGATATTGAGCCCTGCATCGGGCAGCCCGGTGATGATGGCATTCATTGAACCGATGGTGCCGCTGGCAGAGGGCAGGAAGTTGGGGAAGTAGATCCCCTTGTCGGCCAGTGCGGAGAATTTCGGTGATAGTCCCGCATGGCGGTATTGCGGCATGACGGTCCAGCCGCTATGACTCTCCATCAGCAGCATGAAAATGTGTCGTGGTTTTTCACCCCCCCGCCCTTTCGCCGTGACCTGCAGACCCCGATCGATATCGCCGGCTTGTGCCAGGGCGTGACCGCGGGATTGGCTCTCGAGCGCCAGTGCCTCGGCGATGTCCGCACCCGGCCAGATGCCGGCGAGCCCAGCGCCACGTTCCAGCTCCAGCTTGACCTTGAGGGTATAGCGCAGGGCTGAGAAGGGGTTGAGCACAGTGCGGTTGAGGAACAGGTCATTGACCACGAAGGCGTGTTTCAGGCGAATGGGTTCGCCCCAGAGGGTACCGCCACGCACGGCGGCGACGAATATAAAGAAGAGCATAAGGCCGCCGGCCAGCTTCCTGGCGGGTCTGGCAATGCTGCCCAGCCACCGCACCGGATGCGGGGTAAGCTGCATCCAGTAGCGCACCAGCCGCAGCTTGATGAAAACGGTCAATGCCGTGATGGTGAGGAACCAGAGCGGGTGGTACTCCTTCCAGATAGTGATCAGTATGGCAATGGTGTCATCGTGGGCGATACCGAACAGGTGCTGGTTGAACTGGTCGCCGTACTCCTCGAAGTAGAGCAGGTCGATGCCGGCGATAATCACCACGGCGATAACGAACAGTTGTGCCAGTCGCAGGCGTATTCGCGTTAAACGCTCACTCCACTCGTAAAAGGGGATGGAGAGACTGAGCAGGAAGGTCGGTGCGATCCAGAGGGCGGCGGTGGAGATATCAAAGCGCAGGCCATTGGCCATCACCACCAGAACAGGGCGAATGCCCTCTTCGGTGAATCCCTCGTTGCCGAACAGCCCGATGAGCAGCAGGCGGAACAGCTGCAGGGTAAGAGTGAAGTAGAACCAGAGCTGAAAGTCCTTGCCCCAGTGGTAGAGCAGGGTTCTGCTTCCACCACCGGAGCCAGGGGTGTTCATGGAGAATGTGCCCAGAATTACTTCTCCAGACTGTCCAGGTAGCGCTCGGCATCCAGTGCGGCCTGGCAACCGGCGGCGGCCGAGGTGATGGCCTGCTTGTAGATCGGATCGGCCACGTCACCCGCAGCGTAGACGCCCTCGACGGAGGTCATGGTGGCGTTGGCCTCGCTGCCCTTCTGCACCTTGATGTAGCCGTGGTCCAGTTCGAGCTGCCCCTCGAAGATGTCAGTGTTGGGCTTATGTCCGATGGCGATAAACAGGCCGGTCAGCTCAACCTCCCTGGTACTGTCTTCCTGGTTGTTTTTCAGACGTACGCCGGTCACACCGCTGTCATCGCCCAGTACCTCGTCCACCTCGCTGAACAGCTCCAGTTTGATGTTGCCGTTCTCCACCTTGTCCATCAGCTGGTCGATCAGGATCTTCTCGGCACGGAAGGTATCGCGACGGTGGATCAGGGTAACCTCGGCAGCAATGTTGGAGAGATAGAGCGCCTCTTCCACGGCGGTGTTGCCGCCGCCGACCACGCCCACCTTCTGGCCGCGGTAGAAGAAGCCGTCACAGGTGGCGCAGCCGGAGACACCGCGTCCCTTGAACTTCTCTTCCGAGTCGAGGCCCAGGTACATGGCGGAGGCGCCGGTGGCGATGATCAGGGCATCGCAGGTGTACTCGGCGCTGTCGCCGGTCAGGCGGTAGGGACGCGAGGAGAGGTCGGCCTTGTTGATATGGTCGAAAATGACTTCGGTGTTGAAACGTTCGGCGTGGGCCAGCATGTCCTGCATCAGCTGCGGACCGGTCAGCCCCTCAGGACCACCGGGCCAGTTGTCGACCTCGGTGGTGGTGGTCAGCTGGCCGCCCTGCTGCATGCCGGTGACGATGACAGGATTGAGGTTGGCGCGCGCAGCGTAGACGGCGGCGGTGTAGCCGGCGGGACCGGAACCGAGGATTAGGAGGCGGCAATGCTTGGTTTCACTCATGTGATAGACTCCGAACGATTAACTGTTTGCTGGCAATAACGAATGCGATTGTATAACCGGTTAATATCCGTTTTATCTTAGAACCGTCTCTAAGATAGGGATGGCGCGTAGCTAAAACAACGTGCTTCGAGAGGCGCTATGTTACGGAATGCACCCATACTGGTAAAGGAGCAGCAATGATTATCGGTATCCCCCGAGAAGTAAAGATTATGGAAGGGCGTGTCGGCCTGGTCCCGGCCGCGGCGGCTGAGCTGGTCAAGGCCGGCCACCGGGTGTTGTTGGAGTCGGATGCCGGCCGCCTTAGCGGTTACAGTGACGGGGCATACGAGAGCGCGGGCGTGGAGATCGTCAGCGATGCTCAAACGCTCTATGGCGAGGCGCAGATGATCATCAAGGTTAAGGAACCGCAGCCGCAGGAGTTGCCCCTGTTGCGTGCCGATCAGCTGCTGTTCTGCTACCTCCATTTGGCCGCCGAACAGACCCTCATGCAGGGCCTGCTGGATATCGGCCTGACCGCCATCGGTTTTGAGACGGTGGCAGAGCGGGGCGCGCTGCCGCTGCTGGCGCCGATGAGTGACATTGCGGGTCGTGTGGCGGTGCAGTACGGCGCGCGATTGCTCTACCAGCCGGAGGGCGGCAAGGGCATCCTGCTTGGCGGCCTGCCCGCTGCCGAGCGTGGCCATGTGGTGATCATCGGTGCCGGTACCGTGGGCGGCAACGCCACCGTCATGGCCTCGGCCATGGGGGCGCGGGTGACGGTGTTTGACCGCAATCGCGACAAGCTGGCGGCAATGCGGGCGCTGGGCGCCAATGTCACCGGGCTCTACCCCTATGCCGAAAGCCTGCATGAGGCGGTGGTGAGTGCGGACTTGTTGATCGGTGCCGTCCTGGTGCCGGGGGCCAGGGCGCCGCACCTGGTGTCGGCCGATACGGTTCGGGAGATGGCGGCGGGCAGCGTGATTGTCGATGTGGCCGTCGACCAGGGAGGCTGCATCGAGACCACCCGTCCCACCTCCTATGCCGAGCCGACCTTTACCTGGGAGGATGTGATCCATTTCGGTGTAACCAACATGCCGGGGGCGGTGCCGCGCAGCGCCTCACAGGCCTTGTCGGCGGCCCTGATACCCTATGCGCTCAGGCTGGCAGGCGGGAACTGGGAGGATGATCCGGCCCTGGTCGGCGGTATCAATGTCAGGGCGGGGGCGATTGTCCATCCGGCCCTGCAGGAGCGTGAATCGTCAAACGTGAGTCATTAAACGTGAAACGGTCTATTCGCACCCTGTCGGATGCTGCTGCACGTTTCACCTGCTGTGTTTCAGGACAGTACCCGGCGGGTTGGCAATTTTCAGTTAAAAATGGTGAATTGAAACCGTGGTTTTATGATAAAAAATACGTATAATAACAATGCGTTATTTATAGAACTTCGAGCAAAGGGATAACATTCTTGCCACAGGCATCCGAGAAAAAAGAACAGCAGCAACTGGTTATCGGCCACCACCTGCATCGTGGCCTGCGCGAAGGGGCGCTGATCCTGTTCGGGGCCATCGCCTTCTACCTGCTGATGTCCCTGCTCAGCTACCACCCCAATGATCCCGGCTGGTCCAACAGCGGTTCCGGCCTGTCGGTCTCCAATATCGGGGGGCGTGTCGGTGCCTGGTTCTCTGACATCTTCCTCTATCTGCTCGGTTCCATGGCCTACCTGTTCCCGGCGATGGTGGCCTATGTTGGCTGGTTGCTCTATCGCGGTACCGATGGCAGGGATGCTCAGAACGGCCTGCAGGTCCTGCTGCGCGGCCTGGGTCTGTTCCTGACGATTGGCGCCGGTGCAGGCCTGGCCTATCTCCACTTCCAGTCGGCCCAGCCGCTGCCGCAGGGGGCCGGCGGCATCCTGGGGGATTTGATCGGCTCGGCCCTGGTGGCGGCGTTCAATTACCTCGGCGCCACCCTGTTTTTGCTGGCGCTGTTTCTCTCCGGTGTCACGTTGTTTACCGGCCTGTCCTGGATCTGGCTGATGGATGTCACCGGTGCCCGGGTGCTGGATGTCTACGAATGGATCATGATGCGCGTCGGCCACCTGCGTGAGGCCCTGGCGGCGCGCAAGGCACGCCAGCAGCGTGAACAGACGGTCACCAAGGCGCGCAAGAAGGCGGAGAAGCGTCCGCCGCCGCGAATCGAACCGGTGATCAAACAGCCCAAGCGGCCCAGCGAGCGGGAACAGAAGGAGAAGCAGGTGCCGCTGTTTGAGCCGACAGCAGACGCCTCATTGCCGCCGCTGTCGCTGCTCGATGAAATCAAGGAGTCGGGCAATGAGATATCCAAGGAGGCACTGGCGGCAGTCTCCCGCCTGGTGGAGATGAAGCTGCAGGACTTCGGCATCGAGGTGCAGGTCGAGGAGGTGCACCCCGGACCGGTAATCACCCGGTTTGAGCTGCAGCCGGCCCCGGGCGTGAAGGTCAGCCAGATCACCAACCTCTCCAAGGACCTGGCTCGCTCGCTGTCGACCACCAGCGTACGCGTGGTCGAGGTGATTCCCGGCAAGACCACCATCGGCCTGGAGATCCCCAACGAACACCGTGAAACGGTCCAGCTGAGCGAGACCTTCAAGTCCGAGGTCTACGAGAAGGCCCATTCGCCCCTGACACTGGCACTGGGCAAGGACATTGCCGGGGAGCCGGTAGTGGCCGATCTGGCCAAGATGCCCCATCTGCTGGTTGCCGGTACCACCGGATCGGGCAAGTCGGTGGCCATCAACGCCATGATACTCAGCCTGCTGTACAACGCCACGCCGCGTGAGGTGCGCCTGATCATGGTCGACCCGAAGATGCTGGAACTGTCGGTGTACGAGGGGATCCCGCATCTGCTGGCGCCGGTAGTGACCGATATGAAGGATGCGGCCAATGCCCTGCGCTGGTGTGTGGCCGAGATGGAGCACCGCTACAAGCTGATGGCGGCGATGGGGGTGCGCAACATCGCCGGTTTCAACCGCAAGGTGAAGGAGGCCAACGCGGCCAAGCAGCCGATTCCCGATCCGCTGTATCAACCTGACCCGCTAGCCGATGAGCCCGGCGAGGCGCCGATGCTGGAGGAACTGCCCTATATCGTAGTGGTGGTTGATGAACTGGCCGACATGATGATGGTGGTCGGCAAGAAGGTCGAGGAGCTGATCGCCCGCCTGGCGCAGAAGGCACGGGCAGCGGGCATCCACCTGATTCTGGCGACCCAGCGCCCGTCGGTGGACGTGCTGACCGGCCTTATCAAGGCCAATATCCCGACACGCATCGCCTTCCAGGTCTCCTCGCGCGTCGACTCGCGCACGGTGCTGGATCAGATGGGGGCGGAAACCCTGCTCGGTCACGGTGACATGCTCTACCTGCCGCCGGGGCACGGCGTGCCGATACGCGTGCACGGTGCCTTTGTCGCCGACCACGAGGTGCACAACGTGGTCGATAACCTGAAAAAACGCGGCCAGCCCAGTTATATCGACGAGATCATCAACGGCATGCCCGACGGTTCTGCCGGTCTGCTGCCGGGTGAGTCATCCGGTGACGATGCCGAGGCCGACCCGCTGTATGACGAGGCGGTGCGTATCGTCACCGAGACACGACGCGCCTCGGTCTCCGGGATCCAGCGCCGCCTGAAGATTGGCTATAACCGGGCTGCACGCATGGTCGAGGAGATGGAACAGGCCGGCATTGTCAGCCCGCTGCAGTCCAACGGCAGCCGCGAAGTGCTGGCCCCCCCACCACCACAGGATTGAATGTATGACTGTTTTATCGCATGTGACTCGACTGCTCCTGGCATCGCTGTTAATGCTGTGCTCCGCCGCGGTATCGGCCGGCGAGGGCAAGGCGCGCCTGGATCGTTTCCTTGCCGGGCTCGATACCATGGAGGCCGGTTTTATTCAAAGCCTGCTCGATGCCAACGACAAACTGCTGGAGGAGAGCAGCGGGGTGTTGCACCTGGCCCGTCCCGGGCGTTTCCGGCTTGAATATAAAAAACCCTACGAGCAGCTCTACGTGGCCGATGGGGAAAAGATCTGGATGTATGACCGGGATCTTGAGCAGATCACCGTCAAACGCCAGGGGGAGGCGCTGGGGACTACGCCGGCAATGTTGCTGAGCGGTAGCGAGCCGGTGGAGGACAATTTTGACATCGAGGAGCTCGGTGAGCATGAGGGATTTTACTGGCTCAAGCTTAAACCCAAGAGCAAGGATGCAAGTTTCGCCTACCTGAGACTGGCCATGGAGCCGGGGGTGTTGCGCGCGATGGAGATGGTTGACAGCTTCGGCCAGCTAACCCGTCTCTATTTTACCCGCGTGATTCGCAATCCCCCTCTGGCAGACGATGCTTTTGTGTTTGAACCGCCGCCAGGGGTCGATGTGATTGGCGATGTCGAGTGAGCGATCTTTTTAGCCAGGATAGCGCCGGCGCACTGCGGCCACTGGCCGATCGAATGCGCCCGGCCACGCTCGATGACTTTGCTGGTCAGGGGCACCTGCTCGGCGAGGGCAAGCCGCTGCGCCTGGCGATCGAATCGGGCAATCTGCACTCGATGATCTTCTGGGGTCCCCCCGGTACCGGCAAGACCACGCTGGCACTGATGATTGCGCAGCGTGTCAACGCACAGTTTTTGACGCTCTCGGCGGTGTTGGCGGGGGTGAAGGATATACGCGCTGCGGTGGAGCAGGCCAAGCAGGTTCAGGCTATCGAAGGGCGCGGCACGGTGCTGTTCGTCGACGAGGTGCACCGCTTCAACAAGGCGCAGCAGGATGCCTTCCTGCCCTATGTCGAGGACGGTACCGTCACCTTCATCGGCGCCACTACCGAAAACCCCTCCTTTGAGTTGAACAACGCCTTGCTGTCACGGGCACGGGTCTATGTGCTAAAGGGGCTGGAAGCGGCCGACATCAGGCAGATCGTCGACCGCGCCCTGACTGACGAGGAGCACGGCCTGGGTGCGCGGCATCTGCACATGGCCGAGCCACTGCGTGATCGCCTGGCGGAGGTGGCCGACGGGGATGCCCGGCGTGCGTTGAACCTGCTGGAGATCGCCGCCGACCTGTGCGAGCCGGAAGACGGCAGGGAGGTGATCAGCGAGGCGGTGTTCAATGAGGTCGTCAGCGGCGGTGTGCGCCGCTTTGACAAGGGCGGCGAGGCCTTTTACGACCAGATATCGGCATTGCACAAGTCGGTGCGCGGCTCGGCGCCTGATGCGGTGCTTTACTGGTATGCACGCATGATTGACGGCGGCTGCGATCCGCTCTATATCGCCCGGCGCGCGGTGCGCATGGCGTCGGAGGATATCGGCAATGCCGATCCCCGTGCCCTGGAACTGGCGCTTAATGCCTGGGATGTGCAGGAGCGGCTGGGCAGCCCGGAGGGAGAACTGGCCATTGCCCAGGCGCTGGTTTACATGGCCAGCGCCCCCAAGAGCAACGCGGTCTACATGGCCTACAAGGCGGCCATGGCCGATGCCAGGGAGCACGGCTCGCTCGAGGTACCGATCCACCTGCGCAATGCACCGACCCGCCTGATGAAGGAGCTGGGTTACGGCAGGGAGTACCGTTATGCCCACGATGAACCGGAGGCCTATGCCGCTGGTGAACATTACTTTCCGGACGAGATGGCAGAGCGGCGCTACTACCACCCCGTGCCACGGGGACTGGAGCAGAAGATCAGAGAAAAACTTGAGTACCTGGAAACCCTGGACCGCCAGGCAAGGGAGCATGGGGATAAGGAGTAGCCGGCGTTTGTTGACATGTTTCGCCAGCACAGTCGGCTGACTGCATTACGCATTTCCCTTACGGGATGTATTGCTCTATTATCTTTTACTATCAGATACTTATAATATTATATCAAGTGAGCTGCAAAG
Organism: Thiohalomonadaceae bacterium; assembly: GCA_041547565.1. Classification (GTDB taxonomy): domain Bacteria; phylum Pseudomonadota; class Gammaproteobacteria; order Thiohalomonadales; family Thiohalomonadaceae; genus JBFEUI01. The sequence goes on along the minus strand of JBFEUI010000002.1, from coordinate 43,926 downwards.
AGAGTGTAATGCCGCGTCATTTTCTTCATGGGGGGAGTTGTTGCCGACGGTTAGGCGGTTTTCCGTTGCTGTCGCTATTGTTCCTCTTCCTGGCTCTGTCCTTCTCCCCTGTGATGGCCTCCGAGACTGAAGTCAGAATCGGTGTGCTGGCGAAGCGTGGCCCCGAGACAACATTGAAAAAATGGTCGGCCACGGCCGATTACCTTTCCGAGCGGATTACAGGCTCCCGCTTTACCATTGTCCCGTTGTCGTTTGAGGCGATCATTCCCACTGTGGCGCGTGAGGAGGTCGATTTCGTCCTGGCCAATCCCTCGTTTTATGTCGAGCTTGAGATGCGTTTCGGCGTCAGCCGTATCGCGACGTTGAAAAACAACATCAACGGTATCCCCGTTACCAGTTTTGGCGGGGTGATTTTTACCCGTGCCGACAACCAAACCATCAATCGGTTGTATGACCTGAAGGGCAAACGCTTTGCGGCCGTGCAGGAGACCTCGCTGGGGGGCTTCCAGATGGCATGGCGGGAACTGAAGTCGCTAGGCGTTGAGCGGGATGATTTCAGCCAGTTGCGTTTTGCCGGCACCCATGATTCGGTGGTGGAGGCAGTACTCAACGGTGAGGTGGATGCCGGTACGGTGCGTACCGATACTCTGGAGCGCATGGCGCAGGAGGGCAAGATTGGGCTGTCGGAGGTGAAGGTGCTCAATGCCAGAGCCTATGTCGATTACCCCTTTGCCATCAGTACCCGCCGCTATCCGGAGTGGCCCTTTGCCAAACTTCAGTTTACCTCCAATGCACTGAGTGACCAGGTCGCCTCCGCGCTGCTTTCCATGCCACCCGATAGCCCGGCGGCGATCGCCGGTAAAAATCTTGGTTGGACGGTGCCGCACAACTACCAGTCGGTCCACCAGATATTGCAGGAACTGAAGATCGGGCCCTATGCCTATCTGCGCGATATACGTCTCGAGGACATCGTGCGCCAGTACTGGCGCTGGATAGCGGGCTTTATCGCCCTGCTTGTAATTCTGGCCTTCACCACACTGAATGTATCGCGACTCAACAAGCGGCTGCGCTACTCACAAGCCAAACTGCAGGAGATGCGTGATTATCTCGAGGATCGGGTGGTCGAGCGCACCCATGAGCTTAACGAGGCGTTAAGGCAGATCAGCCGCCAGGAGCAGGAACAGTCGACAATTCTGAATACCGCTGCGGAAGGCATCTACGGTATCGATCTGCAAGGGCGCACCACCTTCGTCAACGAGGCGGCACAGACGTTGCTGGGCTTCAATTCCACTGAACTGATTGGCGAGATCAACCACCACCTGATCCACCATAGCCATGAAGACGGCAGCCCTTACCCCGATGTTGAATGTCGCATGTACGATGCGATACGCAGCGGCGAGGCGCAGTTTGTCACCGATGAGGTGCTGTGGCGCAAGGACGGCACCTGTTTTCCCGTGGAGTATGCCAGTACGCCGATTATCGAGGATGGACATATAAAGGGAGCCGTTATCACCTTTCGCGATATCTCGGAGCGCAGGGCGGCCGAAGAGAAGTTGACCAAGCGTACCGCGGAGTTCGAGGCGATTTTCAACTCCAATTCCGACGCCATTGTTTTCACCAATACCGAACGGGAGATCCTGCGCATCAATCCGGCCGCCGAGCAGCTGTTCGGTTATAGCTTTGAGGAGATGGCGGGCAACACCAGTCAAATGCTCTATGCCGATGATAGCGATTATGCGGAACAGGGCAGGCAGCGTTACAACGTTTCCGACAACACTGAACAACCGATTTACGAAATGCACTACCGGCGCAAGGACGGTTCGCAGTTCATCGGCGAGACCCTGGGCACCCGGGTCAGTGACGGTGAGGGGCATGTCATCGGCTTTCTGGGCATCATACGTGACATCAGTGAGCGCAAGCGCCAGGAGCATGAGCTGAAACAGGCGGAGGAACAGCTGCGCCTGGCGGCGATCGCCATGGAAACTTCCGAGGCGATCGTCATTACCGGCAGTGATGAGCGGATTTTGCAGGTCAATCACGCCTTTTCCCGCATAACCGGCTACGAGCCTGGCGAGGTTCTGGGCCGGACGCCACAGATACTGAACTCTGGCCGGCATGACAAGGCGTTCTTCCGGCAGATGTGGCAGACCATCGGCGAGCAGGGCTTCTGGGAGGGGGAGATCTGGAACCGGCGCAAGAACGGCGAGATCTATCCGGAGTGGCTGACCATCACCGCGGTGAAAAACAGTGCCGGGGCGATCATGCACTATGTCGGCAGTTTCCTCGATATCACCGAGCGCAAGGCATCGGAGGCGAGGATCAAGTACCAGGCCTACTACGATGCGCTGACCGATCTGCCCAATCGCCGCCTGCTGATGGACCGTCTGGAACAGGCCATCGTGCGCTCCCGACGCCACGGTCATATCGGTGCGTTGCTGTTTCTCGATCTGGACCACTTCAAAACGATCAACGATTCACTCGGTCACCCGGTCGGGGACGCCCTGTTGCAGGAGATCGCCAGCCGCCTGACGCAGACCATACGCCAGGAGGACACGGCCGCCCGTCTCGGGGGGGATGAATTTGTGCTGTTGCTGCCCGAGGTGTCCGACGATGAAGACACCGCGCTAAGCCATACCCAGGAGGTGGCGGAAAAGGTCATCGATGCCATCGGCCGGCTTATCAAGGTCAAGCAGCATCAACTGCACATTACCACCAGCATCGGGATTATCCTGTTCCCGCTGCAAAGTGATGACCCCGACGATGTGCTGAAGTACGCGGATGTGGCCATGTACCAGGCCAAGGAGCGCGGCAAGAACACCTACCAGTTCTATCTGCCGACCATGCAGCAGGCGGCAACCGAGCGTCTGGTGCTGGAGCATGAACTGCGCGGCGCCATCGAGAACGAGTCACTGGAACTGCACTATCAGCCACAATACGACAATAGGCATAACATTGTCGGCGCCGAGGCGTTGTTGCGCTGGAACAGTTCACACCAGGGCTGGGTGCCGCCCGATGAATTCATTCCCGTTGCGGAGGAGACCGGTCTGATCATACCCCTGGGCGCCTGGGTGATGCGCACGGCCTGTACCATGCTTGCCCAACTCGACGGCACGGCGAATGATGCAATGCGCATCGCCGTGAACGTCAGCCCGCGGCAATTCCGCCTGGTCGACTTTGTCGAAACGGTAAAAACGATACTGGATGAGACCGGTGCCAATCCGCACAGGCTGGAACTGGAATTGACCGAGGGGATGCTGCTCGGGGATATCGAGGACACCATCAGCAAAATGGGTGCACTGCAACAGCTGGGGGTGCGCTTTGCCGTGGATGACTTCGGTACCGGATACTCTTCGCTCAGTTACCTCAAGCGCCTGCCGCTGGATGTGCTGAAGGTTGATCAATCCTTCGTCAGTGACATCGAATCCGATGCGAACGATGCGGCGATTGTCGAGACCATCATATCGATGGCGCGACACCTTGGTCTTGAGGTGGTGGCAGAGGGCGTGGAGACCGAGCAACAGCTGCACTTTCTCAAGCAGCAGGGCTGCCATATCTTTCAGGGTTACCGCTTCAGTAAACCGCTCCCCGGCAGCGCGCTGTTGGATGAATTGACACAAGCGGCGCTGGTCCGCTGATACGGGGCATTCCCCCCGACTATTCCACTTAGTCCGTTTAATGCGAAGCTGTTGCAGCGCCGTTTGCGCATCGTTTAACCCAGATCAGGTGCCCCCCGTCTTTGTCTCGGGTAAAATGGCGTTTAAAACCTATCGAGTGCCAGACAGACAAAAGCATGAATCAAATTCTCGCCATTGCAGGAGGCGGCGCCGTGGGCGCCCTGATGCGGTTCTGGGTGTCGAACTGGGTCTATGCATTGGCCGGGAGGGGGTTTCCCGTGGGAACTCTGGTGGTCAACGTGCTCGGTTCCCTGCTAATGGGTCTCGGCTATGTACTGCTGGTCGAGCGGCTGATGCTGGCGCCCGAGTGGCGCGCGGTGCTATTGGTCGGTTTCCTGGGGGCCTTTACCACCTTCTCCACCTTTTCCATCGAGACACTGAATCTGCTGGAAAGCGGTGAGCCGCTGAAGGCACTGATGAATATGATGCTGAGTGTTGTGCTGTGCGTCGGGGCTGCCTGGATTGGTGTTTTTGTAGGGAGGGAGTTATGACACGAACAGAAGTGACCGTGGTACGGATCTATCTGAGTGAGGGGCATGCCCAGCTTGAGAACCTGATGAAGCGCCTGCACGACTGGGAAAAGGTAAAGGGGGTGAGTGTGTTCCGCGGTATCGCCGGCTTTGGCGATTCGGGACAGATTCATACCGGGAAACTGCTGGATCTCTCGCTTGATCTGCCGCTGGTGGTGGAGTTTTTTGACCGACCCGATAAGATTAGCCCCATCATTGAACATCTCGAATCAACCATAAAACCGGGCCATATGCTCTGCTGGACGGCCTGGGTGAACGAACTGGAAGGTAACTGATGCTGGATCCCCGTCTTTTCCGTAGCGACATCGAAACCACCGCAGAGAAACTGGCCCGCCGCGGTTTCAAGCTCGATGTCGATGCCATCTCAAAGCTGGAGCAGGAGCGCAAGCAACTGCAGGTCGATACCCAGAATCTGCAAAACGAGCGCAACCAGAGTTCCAAGGCCATCGGCAAGGCCAAGGCGAACGGGGAGGATATCCAGCCGCTGCTCGATGCGGTGGCCAATCTGGGTGATAAGCTCAAGGCCGCGGAGGCACGCCTGGCGGAACTGCAGAAGACATTGAACGCCATTTTGATGGGGGTGCCGAACATCCCCCACGACAGTGTGCCCGACGGCAAGGACGAGGACGACAACGTTGAACTCCGGCGCTGGGGTGAGCCGCGGGTCTTCGATTTTGAGCCGCAGGACCATGTCGACCTCGGGGCGGGTCTCGATATGCTCGACTCCGACACGGCGGCAAAGCTGACCGGTTCGCGTTTTACCGTGATGAGCGGTCCGCTGGCGCGCATGCACCGGGCATTGATCCAGTTCATGCTGGACCTGCACACGGGTGAGCATGGCTATACCGAAACCTATGTGCCCTACCTGGTCAATGCGGACAGCCTGCGTGGTACCGGCCAGTTGCCCAAGTTCGAGGAGGACCTGTTCAAGATCCCGCGTGAGGGGATGGAAGCGGATGCCGGGGAGGATATGGCGACCGACCGCAGCCTTTATCTGATCCCCACCGCCGAGGTGCCGGTCACCAATATCGTGCGCGATGAGATCATCGAGGCGGAATACATGCCGCGCCGCTACGTGGCCCACACCCCCTGTTTTCGCAGTGAGGCGGGATCCTACGGCAAGGATACCCGCGGTATGATCCGCCAGCATCAGTTCGAGAAGGTGGAACTGGTGCAGGTTGTCCGTGCCGAAGAATCGTTTGACGCCCTGGAGCAGTTGACCGGCCATGCCGAGGAGGTGCTCAGGCGTCTTGAGCTGCCCTACCGCTTGGTCAATCTGTGTGCCGGCGATATCGGCTTCTCATCGTCCAAGACCTACGACCTGGAGGTGTGGCTGCCGGGGCAACAGAAGTATCGGGAGATATCCTCCTGTTCCAACTTTCAGGATTTCCAGGCCCGGCGCATGCAGGCGCGCTGGCGTAATCCCGAGACCAAGAAGCCTGAACTGGTGCATACCCTCAACGGCTCCGGACTGGCTGTCGGGCGGGCGTTGGTGGCGGTGATGGAGAATTACCAGCAACAGGACGGTTCCATCGTGATTCCCGATGTTCTCAGGCCCTATATGGGGGGGAACGAGGTGATTGAACCGTCCGCCGGTTGAACCCATATCGGGTAGAGGTCTCTTCCACACCTATCTCCAACGGGGAATGGGGGAGGAGAGACTGTTTATGTAGACTTGGCGGCCCGATGGTCGATTCGGCCCCTCTGACTGAACGAGTATTATGGATTTTTTACCAATATTTATGAATCTTCGTGGCCGCCGTGCACTGGTGGTAGGTGGAGGCGAGATCGCTGCACGCAAGGCCAGCCTGTTGCTGGATGCCGGCGCGGCGCTCTCTATTGTCTCTCCCGAACTGGGTGCGACACTGGCCAGACAGGCCGAGCAGGGTGAGGTCGACTATCGGCAGGGTCCGTTTGAACCGTCCGATCTGAACGGTTGTACCGTGGTCATTGCCGCCACCGATGACAGCGAAGTCAACAAACAGGTCTCGGAGCTGGCGCAGGAGCAGGGGATTCCGGTCAACGTGGTGGATAACCCCGAACTGTGCAGCTTCATCATGCCGGCGATTATCGATCGCTCACCGGTGCAGATCGCCGTCACCACCGGCGGCACCTCGCCGGTTCTGGCACGCCTGCTGCGTTCACGGCTCGAGTCGGCCATCCCCTCTGCCTACGGCAGGCTGGCGGCGATGGTCGAGGGCTTCCGTGAGAAGGTCAAGGTCCGCTTCGCTGACGTGAATGCGCGGCGCAATTTCTGGGAGCACGTGCTGCAGGGGCGGATCGCGGAGATGGTCTTTGCCGGCAAGGACGAGGATGCACGCAAGGCCCTGGAGCATGCGGTAGCCGAGGGCGTCGAGACCAACGTGGGCGAGGTCTATCTGATCGGCGGCGGGCCCGGTGATCCGGATCTGTTGACCTTCCGTGCCCTGCGACTGATGCAACAGGCCGACGTCATCGTGCATGACCGCCTGATCTCCAAGGAGGTGCTGGCGTTGACTCGACGTGATGCCGAACGCATCTACGTGGGCAAGGAGCGTGATAACCACGCCGTGCCACAGGACCAGATCAATCAGCTGCTGGTCGACCTGGCCAAGCAGGGCAAGCGGGTTTGCCGGCTGAAGGGGGGCGATCCCTTCGTCTTCGGTCGCGGCGGCGAGGAGATCGAGACCCTGACCGCCAACGGGGTGAACTTCCAGGTGGTCCCGGGTATCACCGCGGCACTCGGCACCTCGTCCTATGCGGGTATCCCGTTGACCCACCGCGACTATTCGCAGGCAGTGGTGTTTGTCACCGGTCACCTGAAAGACGGTTCGATGAATCTCAACTGGAAGGGACTGGCGCAGCCGAATCAGACTATTGTGTTCTACATGGGGCTGAAGGGCTTGCCCATCATTTGTGAGAAGTTGATGGAAAACGGCTTGCCGCCTGAGCTGCCCATCGCGCTGGTGTAGCAGGCCACCACACCGCGCCAGCGTGTCTTTACCGGTACCCTGGCGACCATGCCGGAGCGGATTCAGGGGACCGACATCAAGCCGCCGACGCTGATTATCGTCGGCAATGTGGTGAAACTGCACGACAAGCTGAACTGGTTCCGCTCCAGGGAGATGATCGAGCGGGGCGAATAGGCAAGTGTCGGTGGTGCTTACTCGGGCCTTTTCTGTTCGGGCCTGATGTTGGGTGCCAGTTCCTCGTCGGCATCATCGATGTCTATGGCGCTGCCCTCCAGGTCGAAAAGCGGCTGCTCGAAGTCATTCCAGCCGCGAACACCTGTTTTCAGGGAGGCGACATTTTTGTAGCCCATCTGCTGCATGGTGTGGGCAGCCAGAACGCTACGGTTGCCGGAACGACAGATGACGACGATCTCCTTGTCGCGTGCAGCGGCCAGTTCGGGAACGGTTTCCTCGTAATCGTATTCGCAGGCCGTCTCGAGAATGCCGCGGGGCACATTGATGGAACCCTTGATGTGCAGGGCGTCGAACTCGTAGGGTTCGCGCACATCGAGTAACAGTGGTTTTTCGCCCTGCTCCAGTTTCTCGGCCAGGTCCCAGGGGAAGAGCTCTTTCACCTCGGTCAGGCAACTGGCAATAAAGTCGGTAAAGCGTTTCATTCAGGATAACACCCATGATTTGTAGGGAATGCACGCGGCAACATGGGCTCGAATTTTACTTGCTTTGCAATATGAGTACAAAGCAAAGTGATGGCAACAATCAGGTAACTATGCGATGACGATTGAAAAGTTCATTCCCATTAAAGACGAAAGCAAGATTGACGAGGCGGGCAATCCGCTCGATGCGATGGGCACGGGCTGCGAGGAGAACGAACCGTTTGTACTCATGGTGCTCGGCGACAGCATGCAGCCGGAATTCAATGAAGGGGAGATTATCGTCATTCAGCCCGGCTTGGCGGTCAGTGACGGCGCCTATGTGGTCGCCAAGCACAATGACGAGTATACCTTCCGCCAGTTGATCCGGCGAGACGACAAATGGTTTCTTCATGCGCTGAATGAAAACTACCCCACCGAGGAGTTTTCGGATTTAAACAACATTCGCGGCGTCATAACCGAGAAGAAAATCCCAGGCGGCGGGCGGAAAAACCGCAAAAAGTACGTTTAACTATCCTGCGGCGGTTTAATCCCGGCCGCCAAGTTGTGCCAGCAACTGCTCGACAAAACGGCTGCGTGCTTCGAGATCCGGCAATTCGGTGATCAATCTCAGCCGCTCCTGGCCATCAAGTTTGTAGATGTCCGGTTGCTGCTGGATCAGGTTGATGATCTGCATCGGATCGATATTCGGTTCGGCCTCAAAGCTTACCCGGCCACCCCGGGCACCCACCTCGATCTTTTTAATGCCGAGCGGGGTTGCCTTTAATTTAAGCCCGGTCACACGGAACAGATTTTTCGTCTGTTCCGGCAACAGGCCGAAGCGGTCGATCATCTCCACCTGCAACTCATCGAGTTCCTCTTCGCTGGCGGCACTGGCGATACGCTTGTAGATAATAAGGCGGCTGTGCACATCGGGCAGGTAGTCGTCGGGTATCAGGGCGGCACAACCCAGGTCGACCTCGGTCCCATGTCCCAGCGGCCTGTCGAGCGCCGGTTCCTTGCCTTCTTTGAGCGCGGTGACGGCGCGTTCCAGCATTTCGCTGTAGAGGCTGAAACCGATCTCGTACATCTGGCCGCTCTGTTCTTCACCCAGCAGCTCACCGGCACCGCGAATTTCCAGATCATGCGTTGCCAGCGTAAAACCGGTACCCAGTTCCTCGATGGACTCGATTGCCTCGAGTCGCTTGACAGCATCCCTCGTCATACTGCGCCGCGAGGGGATGATCAGGTAGGCGTAGGCGCGGTGATGCGAACGCCCGACACGGCCGCGTAACTGGTAGAGCTGTGCCAGACCAAAGCGATCGGCGCGATCAATCAGGATGGTGTTGGCCGTCGGGATGTCGATACCGGTCTCGATGATGGTGGTACAGACCAGCAGGTTGAAGCGCTGGTGGTAGAAATCGGACATTACCCGTTCCAGTTCACGCTCGCGCATCTGGCCGTGGGCGATCGCAACGCTCGCCTCGGGCACCAGCTCCGCCAGTTCGCGTGCTTTCTTCTCGATGCTCTCGACGTTATTGTGCAGAAAATAGACCTGACCGCCGCGTTTTATCTCGCGCAGGCAGGCCTCGCGCACCAGCGCCGGGTTCCACTCGTTGACGAAGGTCTTGACCGCCAGCCGGCGTGCCGGTGCCGTGGCAATGACCGACAGATCGCGCATGCCGCCGATAGCCATGTTCAGTGTACGCGGTATCGGTGTGGCGGTCAGTGTGAGTACATCCACCTCGGAGCGCAGTGCCTTGAACCGGTCCTTCTGCCTCACCCCGAACCGGTGCTCCTCGTCGATGATGACCAGCCCCAGACGCTGGTACTTGATCGTCTCCTGCAGCAGCTTGTGGGTGCCGATGATGATGTCGACACGTCCTGCGGCCAGATCGGCGATCACCTTCTCCTGCTCCTTTGCGGAACGAAAGCGCGACAGGGTCTCGATGCGTACCGGCCAGTCGGCGAAACGGTCACGGAAGTTCTGGAAGTGCTGTTCGGCCAGCAGGGTGGTGGGAACCAGCAGGGCCACCTGCTTTCCGCCCATCACGGCGATAAATGCCGCACGCATGGCCACCTCTGTCTTGCCGAAACCGACATCGCCGCAGACCAGACGGTCCATCGGCTGGCTGGCGGTCATATCGTGCAGCACGGCATCGATGGCATCCTGCTGGTCGGGCGTCTCCTCGAACGGGAAGTTGTTCGCAAATGCGGCATACTGCTGCGCCTCCAGCGGGTAGACAAAGCCCTGGCGTGCGGCACGCCGCGCGTAGATGTCGAGCAGCTCGGCGGCCACGTCGCGTATCTTCTCGCTTGCCCTGCGTTTGGCTTTCTCCCACTGGCCGCTGCCCAGCTTGTGCAGGGGCGTGTTCTCCGGGGCGGCACCGGTATAACGGCTGATAAGGTGCAGAGAGGCGACCGGGACGTAGAGCTTGTCGCCGTCGGCATACTCCAGTGTCAGAAACTCGGTATCGGCATCAGCCACCGACAGGGTCTGCAGCCCCAGGTAACGGCCCACACCGTAATCCTCATGTACCACCGGCGCGCCGGGTTGCAACTCGGCAAGGTTGCGTACCACGGCATCCGCGTCTTTTTCCTTGACCCGGCGCCGGCGTCGGCGCTGCATCACCTGTTCGCCGTACAGCTGCGGTTCGGCGATGAGTGCCAGCGGCGGGTCGGTCAGCAGCAACCCCTGTTCCAGCGGCGCCACGGTGATGGCCAGGGACGCCTCACTGGCGAGAAACTCCTGCCAGGAGTTGACCTGGCGGGGCTGCAAATCACAGCCACGTAGCATCTCAAGCAGGGCCTCGCGGCGCCCGGGAGACTCGGCGGCGAACAGGACGCGACCGTGAAAAGCCTCGAGAAAGTTTGTCAGTGCGGCGGTGGGCCGTTCTGCCCTTACGTCCAGCGTCAGGGTTTTCGGTGCGGCGGTGGCATAGTTGATGCCGGTACGGCCCTCCGGCAGTTCGAACTGCTGCAGGGTGGTACGCGGGTAGCCCTTCAGGCGCGAGAACAGTTCCGGTACCTCCAGGAACAGCCGTTGTGGCGGCATCGGGGGGTGCTCGGCGTTGGTCCGGTTGATCTCATGGCGTTCCCGGCACTCTTGCCAGAATGCCTCGGCGGCCTCCTCGATGCCCTGGGTTGAGAACAGCAGGGTGTTGTCGGGCAGGTAGTCGAACAGGGTATCGACCTGCTCAAAGAACAGCGGCAGGTAGTACTCGATTCCGGGTGGGGCAAGGCCGTTGCTGACGTCGCGGTAGATAATGCTCTTTTGCGGATCGCCCTCGAACTCGGTGCGGTAGGCCTCGCGAAACTGGCGTATGCCCGCCTGCTCAAGGGGGAATTCCCGGGCGGGCAGCAGGCGGATCTCGCAGACCTTCTCCAGGGAACGCTGGGTTTCCGGATCAAAGGTGCGAATGGTTTCCACCTCGTCATCGAACAGTTCGATGCGATAGGGCAGACTGCTGCCCATTGGAAACAGGTCGAGCAGGCTGCCGCGGACGGCAAATTCGCCATGCTCCATGACCTGCTCGACACAGCGGTAGCCGCTTTGCTCCAGGCGTTGGCGCATGACATCCAGTTCCAGCGTATCGTTCAGTTGCACGACCAGACTGTGGCCGTCGACATAACCGCGCGGTGCCACCCGGTGCATCAGGGTGGCGACGGGGACAACCAGTATGCCGCGGCTGAGTGAAGGCAGGCGGTAGAGGGTATGCAGGCGCTCGGAAATGATGTCCTGGTAGGGGGAGAACATGTCATAGGGCAGGGTTTCCCAGTCGGGAAAGGCCAGCACGGGCGTTTGCGTCTCAGCACCGGCATAAAAATTCAGCTCCGCCTCCAGGCGGCTCGCCGAAGGGGTGTCGGCCGTGACGATCAGCACGGGCCCGTCGTGTTGTTGCGCCACGTTACTCAGGATAAGTCCATGGCTGCTGCCGTAAAGGTGACCCCAGGAGACCGTTTTACCGCGCTCGCGCGACGGCCGGGGGGTAAATGGGCTGAGGTATGTGGAGGGAGAAACGCTCATGTCATTGCTGGAAGGTGCCAAAACGACCCATTTTAACAGCTTCTGCCGGATAAACGTGAGGGGGAGAGTCACACGCAGGTGGTGATACGCCTGTTCACCCGGCGCCCTTCAGCCCCTACAATATGCTTCCGAACACTAACAGGAGCAGGAAACGTGGCCTGGCTGGACAAAATACCCACACAAACGTTACTGATAATGGCGCTTTTGCTCGGACTCGCCCCTTTCGCACCGGAACCCCACCTGTGGCAGAAACTCAAAATGCTTGCCAACGGTGAGTTGAACAGGCCGTTGGATATATTCGACCTTGTCATGCATGCAACCCCCGCTATTCTATTGTCGATAAAACTCATTCGCGCGCACAGTAGGGGAGGGTGAGTGATTCTTGGTACGGTAATTGCCTAATAAAATTTACCTATCTGTATCAAACTAGTGACAACGATAACCACCAAAGGGGAAAACGATGGCTCATGTAGTAATAATTGGTGCAAGCACAGGTGGACTGCCTGCTGCCTACGATATTCGCAGTGTACTGGGACGCGGACATGAAGTGACGGTAATTTCCGATAAGGAGAATTTTACCTTTGTTCCCTCCAACCCCTGGGTCGCGGTAGGTTGGCGCAGTCGTAGCGATATCTCATTTCCGCTTGAGCCCTACCTGAATAAGAAGAAGATCAACTTTGTCGGCAAGGCGGTGACCGAGATCAAGCCCGATGATAACGCGGTGGTAGTCGATGGTGGCGAGACTATCAATTACGACTACCTGGTCATCTCCACCGGCCCCAAACTGGCCTTTGACGAAGTGGAGGGTCTGGGTCCTGATGCGGGTAACACCGTCTCTGTCTGCACCACAGACCATGCCGAGAAGGCCTACGAGGAGTGGCAGGAGTTCGTCAAGGATCCCGGTCCGATCGTCGTGGGTGCCGCACAGATGGCCTCCTGCTTCGGTCCCGCCTACGAATTCGCCTTCATCATGGATACCGATCTGCGCCGGCGCAAGATGCGTGACAAGGTGCCGATGACCTTTGTCACCTCCGAGCCGTATATCGGCCACCTCGGCCTCGGCGGCGTCGGCGACTCCAAGGGCATGCTCGAATCCGAACTGCGCCAGCACCACATCGACTGGATCACCAATGCCAAGATCACCAAGGTGGAAAAGGGCAAGATGTATGTCGATGAGCACAACGACGCGGGTGAGGTAATCAAACAGCACGAACTGCCCTACAAGTACTCCATGATGCTGCCGGCCTTCAAGGGCGTCGATGCGGTCAACGCGGTGGGTGAAGACCTGGTCAACCCGCGCGGCTTCGTCAAAGTGAATGAGTTCCAGCAGAACCCCAAGTGGAACAACATCTACTCGGTCGGTGTCTGCATTGCCATTCCGCCTGTTGAGGCGACACCGGTACCGACCGGCACGCCCAAGACCGGCTACATGATCGAGTCGATGGTACTGGCCACGGCCCACAACATTCAGAACGATATCGAGGGCAAACCGGCTGACCAGAAGGCAACCTGGAACGCCATCTGCCTGGCCGACCTGGGGGATACAGGGGTGGCGTTCGTCGCCATGCCGCAGATTCCGCCACGCAACCTTTCCTGGATGAAGAAGGGCAAATGGGTGCACATGGCCAAGGTCGCCTTCGAAAAATACTTCATCAATAAGATGAAAAAGGGCTCGAACGAGCCGCTGTTTGAGAAATACATTCTCAAGGCGCTGGGCATCAATAAACTAAAATAAGCCCTACCGGCAGGGGGGCAGCAGGCCCCCCTGCATGCTTTACTAGTTCAACTTTATCCTCCATTCCGCTGGCAATACTGGCACATCCTGTGTCAGTATATGTCATGACAAACATGTCTGAATTCTGAAAATGTCAGGTTGTCAGGGGGGTGTGATGAGTGACAGTGACGAAATGAAACGGCCTTCATGTGAACAAATTATCGATATGCTGCCGGAACCCTTTGTGGTCATCGACCGCAATTACCGCATCATCGCAGCCAACCGAAACTACCTGCGTCACTATGGCCACGGTCATCCGGAAGAGGTGATCGGTCGTCACTGCTACGAGGTCTCACACCATGTCGATGCACCGTGCAGCCAACACGGTGAGCACTGTCCGCTGGAGACGGTATTCAAGACAGGCCAGGCCACCCAGGTGATGCATATCCATTATGATCAGGATGATGAGGAGGATCATGTTCAACTCCACTCTCACCCCCTGTTCGATGACGACGGTAATGTGATCTACGTAGGGGAGTATATCTACCCGGTTTTCTCCCCCAGCACGGAAGATCCCTTCCTGGTGGGGCGCTCGCCGGGCATGCTGCGCATGATCAGCCTGCTGCAGCGTGTGGCGCCGACGCAGACGACGGTGCTGCTGCTTGGCGAAAGCGGGGTGGGCAAGGAGTGCGTCTCCCAGTACATCCACCAGTACTCCAGCCGCAGCAATATGCCGTTTGTAATCGTCGACTGCGGCACCCTGGGGGAAAACCTGATCGAAAGCGAACTGTTCGGCCATGAGAAGGGTTCGTTTACCGGGGCCACGTCTCGCAAAAAGGGCCTGTTCGAGGTTGCCAACGGTGGTACGCTGTTTATCGATGAGATCGGCGAACTGCCGCTCTCACTGCAGACAAAGCTGCTACGTGCACTGGAGACCGGCACCATACGCCGCCTGGGGGGAACCGAATATATCAATGTCGATGTACGTGTTGTCGCCGCAACCAACAAGAACCTCCAGCAGATGGTCGAGAACGGTACCTTCCGTCAGGACCTCTATTATCGACTGACTGCCTTTCCGGTACAGATTCCGGCGCTGCGTGAGCGGCCCGATGATATCCCGGCCCTGGCCGAGTTCTTCCTCAGCAAGATCGAGGAGGGCGATCGCTATCTGCCCCTGCCGGCCGAAGTGATTGAAAAGCTCTACAGTTACGACTATCCGGGCAATGTGCGCGAGTTGCGCAATATCGTGGAGCGGGCAGCCATCCTGGCGTACGGGGAGGAGATCATGAACCCGGATCATATCGTCTTTGAGGGTGCCCGGGAGGCCCGCAGCATCAGCCCACAACCTGTTGTCAACACCGAATCGGCAAAGCGGTTTATCAGCCGGCGCAACGGGCGTTTAAATGATGATGAGGTGCTGCAGGCGTTGCAGAAGCACAACGGTCACCGTGCCAATGCTGCACGGGAACTCGGGGTCAGTGAACGCACCCTCTATCGCTATGTAAAGCGCATGCGTGCCGACGAGGAGAGCCGCTCAGCGGACGAAGCCTGAACATCCGATCCACATACCCATCATCCATCGCTGCGGCCGGACGGTTGCAGTGCCTACTCCTTATGCTTGAACGGTAAATAGCTGGTTTGAGTAGATTTTGCCTGAATTACAGGCAAAAAAAAGTCGCGCCGGTTAGGGCGCGACTAATAACACCACAGTGTGGAAGGAGGATGTGATATAGACCACGAGGTGATCTTTCCACACTGCAATATATAGCAATAGCTATGCCAAATATTAATAATCAATAAAAACAATGGGATGCGTCAGTAAAAGCACCATGCTGACTGCCAGATTGCCACTGACATGCCATGTCATGTGGCAGGTCTGACAGGTAATGGCATGTGCTGGCAGGGGTTATTCGCAGACGCTATTTATTCCTTATTCGTCGATATAGCGTTGCATGAGACCACCGTAGGCGTCGATACGGCGGTCGCGCAGATAGGGCCAGATGCGGCGTACCTGTTCGCTTCGGCCGCGGTCGAGTTTCGCAACAAGCGTTTCAGGATGATCGCTGGGGGCCTGGGCCAGCAGTTCACCCTGCGGCCCGGCGATAAAGCTCGAACCCCAGAATACACTGCCCCTGCTGTGACCGGAGGGATCGGGTTCGTGACCGATGCGGTTACTGACCATCACCGGTATGCCATTGGCCACGGCATGGGCACGCTGCACGGTTATCCACGCCTCTCGCTGGCGCTGCTGCTCTTCCTCGCTATCGCCCGTGTCCCACCCGATTGCGGTGGGGTACAACAGCAGTTCGGCCCCCTGAAGGGCCATCAGGCGTGCCGCCTCGGGGAACCATTGATCCCAGCATACCAGAACGCCAAGCCGGCCGACTGCTGTGTCGATGGGGGTAAAGCCGAGATCGCCCGGGGTGAAATAGAATTTCTCGTAATAGCCGGGGTCATCCGGGATATGCATCTTGCGGTAACGCCCGGCAATCGAGCCATCGCTGTCGAGCACCACCGCCGTATTGTGGTAGAGACCCGCCGAGCGGCGCTCGAATAGCGAGGCGACAATGACTATTCCCAACTCCTTGGCGACCTGGGCAAGTGTATCGGTGGTGGGGCCGGGGATGGTTTCCGCCAGATCGAAATTGTCGGTCTGCTCGGTTTGACAAAAGTAGCTACTGGTATGCAATTCCTGCAGCAGGATTAGTTGCGCGCCCTGATGTGCCGCCGTCCTGATGGCGTCGATGCTGGAGGCGAGATTTTGCTCGCGGTCATCACTGCAGGCATGTTGAGTTACGGCGACAGAGAGTGTGTTGTCAGGCATGGCCTTTGTTCATGGTCGGTTCAAATACGCTGTGTATAGTGTGAGGCGTGGAGCGTGAAGTGTGAAGTGTTTTTTGCGTTAAACGTTAAACGTTAAACGTGAAAGGTGAAAGGTGAAAGGTGAAAGGTGAAAGGTGAAACGAATATAGGGCGCCCCACGGGCGCCGCACCGACATCTTAATGGCGGGCATGGCCCGCCCTATGGCCATGTTATTCGTAAAAGGTGAAACGTTAAACGTGGAATGAGCGGGTTGACGGGCTTCGTGAGGGTCATACGCTTTGGTCACGTCTCACGACTTGCCAACACACCCGCAGGTATCTGCATGGTCACGCAGTGCAGGCTGCCGAATTGCTGGATGAGCGGGCGCGCGTCGATGGGGATAATCCGGCGCTTGGGAAAGCATGTTTCAAGCCGTTGCAATGCCACGCTGTCCTGTGGCACGCCGTACACGGGGACCAGTACGGCACCGTTGATAATGAGGAAGTTGGCGTAGGTGGCGGGCAGACGCTGGCCCTCGTCATCGTATATCGCCTCCGGCAGGGGCAGGGCGACAAGGCGATAGGGCTGGCCCTGGTAGTCGCGGAATGCCCTCAGTTCATTCTCCATGGCCTGCAGTGATGCGAAGTGGGTATCGTCGTGGTTGTCGCACTGCACATAGGCGATGGTGTGGGGATCGCAGAAACGGGCCAGGGTGTCGATATGGCCATCGGTGTCGTCACCTTCCAGTTCGCCGTGTTCCAGCCAAAGTACCCGCTTGCTGCCGAACTGCTGGTCAAATATCCCTTCAAGCCCGACGCAGTCGTAGGCGGGATTGCGCTCCGGGGAGAGCAGACAGTGGCGTGTGGTCAGGAGGGTGCCATGACCATCGCTCTCGATGCTGCCGCCCTCCAGTACCAGGTTGACTGACTCGAGTGGGGTGACACCAAAGGCATGCTGTTGGTGCAGCAGAGCGGTGATCGCATTATCGAGTTTGTGGGGGTATTTTCGTCCCCAGCCGTTAAACAGAAAGTCGAGCAGCAGCGGCTTCTCACCTTCAAATACGGTGATGGGGCCGTGATCACGCACCCAACTGTCATTGGAGGGGGCGATGTGCAGCGACACATTGACCATCTGAATACCGGCCTGTTGCAGCAGGGCGGTGATCTGTTGGTGGTGCTGTTTATCGTGGCAGACGATGAGCAGGCGTTGGCGTTGTGCCACCTCTTTGGCGATGGCAACAAAAACGGGGTTGACGCTCTCCAGCAACGGCTGCCAGTCCGTTCCCGTGTGGGGCCAGGTCAACAGCACGGCATCCTGCGCCGACCACTCGGGGGGCAGCCATCGGCGAAATGTGGTCATTACAGGTGCTGGGTGGGAGTTATTGGTTGATGACTGAATGGATCACGAACTGGTGCTCGAAATAAACGGTGTAGCCATCGTATACCCAGCGACTGATGGGCGGCTCACCCACAGGTCCGAGCTTTTGTCTTGGTTGGCCGAAGTTACGCGCCACCTGATCCTTGCTCATGCCCTTGGAGGGCATTTCCATCTGCATGGTTGCCTGGGGTGCGGTTTCACCTGCCGGCATATTCAGTGTCTCGGCGTTTGCGGTACCGACTCCGCTGAATAATATCGGTAAAAGTATCAGGTAGGCAGGGTGGAATCGCATCTCCGGCTCCTTGGTATAGTTATTTATCAAGCAACATCACGTAAAATATACGACAGCTTAGCCCAGGTCGCAAAACCGCATCACATTTACAGTATTGAATATTATGCACGCAAAGGATCTTTTCTCCTATCGTCCCTACTGGGCCAGGCGCCTGCTGCCCGCGCCCGTATTGCCCATGTCCCGCGAGGAGATGGAGGCGTTGGGCTGGGACAGCTGCGATATCATCCTGATCACCGGTGATGCCTATATCGATCACCCGAGTTTCGGCATGGCGCTGATCGGCCGTTTGCTGGAGGCGCAGGGTTTTCGCGTGGGCATCATCGCCCAGCCGCAATGGGACAGTGCCGAGCCGTTCCAGGTGCTGGGCAAACCCAATCTGTTTTTTGGCGTGACCGCCGGCAACATGGACTCGATGGTCAACCGCTATACGGCCGATCGCAAGCTGCGCTCGGACGATGCCTACTCGCCCGGCGGGGAGGGGGGGCTGCGGCCCGATAGGTCGGTGCTGGTGTATGCGCAACGCTGTCGTGAGGCGTTCCGGGATGTGCCGGTCGTTATCGGTGGTATCGAAGCGAGTCTGCGCCGTATCGCCCACTATGATTATTGGTCGGACAAGGTCCGCCGCTCGGTGTTGTTCGATTCCAAGGCCGATATGCTGCTGTTCGGTAACGCAGAACGGGCCATCGTCGAGCTGGCGCACCGCCTTGCCGCGGGGGATGCGATACACACCATCCGTGACCTGCGCGGCAGCGGTTTCGTGCGTAAACGCACACCGACCGACTGGATAGAACTCGAATCGAGCGACATCGACGAGCCGGGCGCGATTGAAAAACTGCACGATCCCTATCAGGCGGAACCGGCCTGTGAGGGGCGTGCCGCCGTGGTCCACCATCTACGTGAGGTGCCGCGCGAACAGCGGGGAGCGGTTGTGGTCCGTCTGCCGTCGTACGAGCAGGTCAAGTCCGACCCGCTGCTTTACGCCCACGCCTCGCGCGTGTTTCACCTGGAAACAAACCCGGGCAATGCGCGTCCGCTGGTGCAGGCGCATGGGCAGCGTCACCTGTGGTTGAATCCCCCGCCGGTACCGCTGACCACCAAAGAACTGGATCGCATATACGAGCTGCCCTACACGCGCCGGCCGCACCCCGCCTATGGCGAGGCGCGCATGCCCGCCTACGAAATGATTCGCTTCTCGGTGAACATCATGCGCGGCTGCTTCGGCGGTTGTACCTTCTGCTCGATTACCGAGCATGAGGGACGCATCGTACAGAACCGCTCGGAGGACTCCATCGTGCACGAGGTGGAAACCATACGCGATACGGTGCCCGGTTTTACCGGCAACATTTCCGACCTGGGCGGGCCGACCGCGAACATGTACCGTCTGCACTGCAAGGAACCCGAGATAGAATCGGCCTGCCGCCGCCTCTCCTGCGTCTATCCTGGCATTTGCAACAACATGAAGACCGACCACCGTCCGCTGATACATCTGTACAGGCGGGTGCGTAAGCTCGACGGCATTAAACGCGTGTTCATCGCCTCCGGTCTGCGTTATGACCTGGCGGTCCGATCGCCCGAGTACGTCAGGGAATTGGTGACGCACCACGTGGGAGGCTACCTCAAGATCGCCCCGGAACACACCGAGGAGGGGCCGCTGAGCATGATGATGAAGCCGGGCATCGGCACCTATGACCGCTTCAAGGCGATGTTCGACAAGTACTCCAGGGAGGCGGGCAAGGAGCAGTACCTGATTCCCTACTTTATCTCGGCCCATCCGGGAACCACCGATGAAGACATGCTGCAGTTGGCGCTGTGGCTGAAGAAAAACGGTTTCCGACTCGATCAGGTACAGAACTTCCTGCCATCCCCCCTGGCCCTGGCCAGTGCCATGTACCATACCGGCCGCAACCCGTTAAAGCCGATCCGGCGTCACGGGGATAATGTTGCCGTGCCCACCGGTGCCCGGGCGCGGCGCCTGCACAAGGCCTTCCTGCGCTATCACGATCCGGCCAACTGGCCGCTGTTGCGCGAGGCGCTAAAACGCATGGGCCGTGCCGATCTGATTGGCAACGGCAAGCGCCACCTGGTACCAAGCTGGCAGCCGGGCAAGATGGGGCAGGGGCAAGCGGCGGACAAACAACACAAACGCGTCACGCCATCGAGTCGAGGAAGACAATCCCGCCGCGTTCAGTCGAACAGGGCAGGCAAGCGACGCAGGTAAGCGCCGGGATCCACCCGTACTTGAAAACGGGTGCCGGGAAAAAACATATACTAGTGACATGGTCTACGTTGAATCGAAAATCTACTCCTCCCCCGGCGGTGATACCGAGTACGGCCCTTGGCTTGAACATATCGCCAAGGGGCGCAGCGAAGAGGATATGGCACTCATCTGCCGGGCCATCTCCCTGGCCAAGCAGGGGCATGTGGACCAGACGCGCGCCTCGGGTGAACCCTACCTGACCCATGCCATTGCCGTGGCGGAGATCCTCTCCGACCTGCGCATGGATCACGTGAGTCTTGCCGCCTCCATTCTTCATGATGTGGTGGAGGATACCGACGTCACGCTGGAGGATGTGGAGCAGGTCTGCGGGCCGGCAGTCGCCCACCTGGTCGACGGGGTCACCAAGATGAAGGTGATAGGTGAATACCAGCAAAGCGAGGAGAAAAACCGCAAGGAGAATATCAAGGCCGAGAGCCTGCGCAAGCTGTTGCTGGCGATGGCGGAAGATGTGCGTGTGGTACTGATCAAGCTGGCTGACCGGCTGCATAACATGCGTACGTTAAAACACCTGTCCGAACAGAAGCAGCGTCGTATTGCGCGCGAAACCATGGACATCTATGCACCGCTGGCCAACCGTCTGGGTATCTGGCATATCAAGTGGGAACTGGAGGACCTGTCATTCCGCTATCTCGATCCCATCACCTACAAGCAGGTGGCCAACTTCCTGGATGAACGGCGTGTCGATCGGCAGAAGTATATCGATACCGTCATCAAAATTCTGGAGAAGGAACTGGCAAAAAGCGGCATCAAGGCCGATATCAAGGGCCGTCCCAAACATATCTACAGCATCTGGAAGAAGATGAAACGCAAGGGGCTGACCTTCCATGACCTGTATGACGTGCGTGCGGTACGGGTGCTGGTCAATAGTGTGGCCGACTGTTATCACGTGCTCGGTACGGTACACAGCCTGTGGCCGCATATCCCGAAGGAGTTTGACGACTATATCGCGACACCCAAGGAGAACCGCTACCAGTCGATTCATACCGCGGTGGTCGGCCCGGGCGGCAAGACACTCGAGGTGCAGATCCGCACCTACGATATGGACAAGCATGCGGAGATGGGGGTGGCGGCCCACTGGCGCTACAAGGAGGGCGGCAAGCGCGACCAGGCCTTCGAAGAGAAGGTAAGCTGGTTACGGCAGCTGCTGGAGTGGAAAGAGGAGGAGAGCGACGCCGGGGATTTTATCGACCGCTTCAAGTCGGAGGTGTTTCAGGACCGGGTTTACGTGCTCACACCCCAAGGTGAGGTTGTCGATCTGCAGCAGGGGGCGACCCCGCTGGATTTCGCCTACCACATCCATACCGAGGTGGGTAACCGATGCCGCGGCGCCAAGGTCAACGGGCGCATCGTGCCGCTGACCTATGAGCTGAGCAGCGGCGAGCAGGTCGAGATCCTGACGACCAAGCACGGCACGCCCAGCCGCGACTGGCTCAATCCGCACCTGGGCTATCTCAACACCTCGCGGGCGCGCTCCAAGGTGCGTCACTGGTTCACCCAGCAGGACCAGCAGCAGAACCTTGGCGACGGCCGCAATATTCTCGACAAGGAACTGCACCGCCTCGGTGTCGATGAAATGTCGCTGGAGAAGCTGGCGCATCAGTTTGAAAAGGCGCATGTGGACGATATGCTGATTGCCATCGGCCGCGGTGACATCACCCCGACGCAAATCGCCAACGCGGTCTACCTGCTGACAAAAACCGATGAGCCGGATCAGCTGGCCATTCCCAAGCGACCGCGCCGCCGCAAAACCGAGGCCGAGGGTGATGATGTGCATATCTACGGTGTCGGTAACCTGATGAGCACCATGGGGCGCTGCTGCAAGCCGGCGCCGGGTGATCCGATCATCGGCTACATCACGCTGGGCAGGGGGGTGACCATCCATCGCAAGGACTGCGCAAATGTGCTGTCGCTGAACGAGGAAAAACGCAAACGCCTGATCGAGGTGCAGTGGACCGACCAGGAGCACCATGCCTATCCCATCGACATCGAGATACAGGCCATCGATCGGCACGGTTTGCTGCGGGATATCTACTCGACGCTGGCCCATGAGAAGATCGATATCCTCTCCACCAACACCCACAGCGATCGCAAACACCACACGGCGCTGATCGAGGCGACACTGGAGATCACCGACATCAATCAGCTCAGTCGCATTTTGAGCCGTATCGGCCAGATCCCCAATATTCTCGAGGTGCGCCGCAAGCGCTGAACGGGAAAGTCAATCAGCGCTTATCAGTTCGAGTGTGCGGTCCAGCTTTGCCATGGGCGTGTAGAAATGCGGTGAGAGGCGAATGCCGCCGCCGCGCAGGGCGCAGAACAGTCCCTGGTTTGACAGACGCTGGAACTGCTCGGGATTGTCCCTGTCGCGATAGCGGAAGGTGACGATTCCAGCACGGCGATCGTCCTCAACCGGGCTGATAAGCTCAATACCCCTCATCGACGCAAGGGTCCGGCAGAGGTGGGTGCTGCGTTGTATAACGGCCTGTTCAACCGCCGCCATACCGTGTTCCAGCAGCAGTGAGAGACTGGCGTTCAGGGCGTGCGCGCTCAGCATGTTCGGACTGCCGCACTCAAAGCGTCGTGCCGCCCTGGCGGGGCGCCATTCGCGGCGGTCAAAGTCGCCGATGGCCTCGACCATGTGCCAGCCGTACTCGTAAAGCTGCAGTTGTTCGCGCAGTTCGCTGCGGCAATAGAACAGACCCAGCCCCTCCGGGCCCAGCATCCACTTGTGGCCGTCTGCCGCAAGAAAATCGATATGGCACGCCGATACGTCTATTTCATGTGCGCCAATACTCTGTATCGCGTCGACACAGAACAGGATGCGCTGTTCGTGGCAAAAGCGGCCCAGCCGTTCAAGGTCGATACGCAGGCCGCTGCCGTACTGTACAGAGCTTATCGCTATCAGGCGGGTGTGTTCATCGACCGCGTCTATCAGTGCCTGTTCCGGGGAGTCATTGCTGTTCAGGTCGACCTGCGTTAACGACACCCCCCGGTTTGCCAGTGACTCCCAGACGATGCGATTGGAGGGGAACTCCTGGTCGCTGGTCACGATGTTGTCTCCCGGCTTCCATGCCAGGCCGTAGGCGACAAACGAGAGCGCCTCGGAGGTATTCTTCACCAGGGCAATGTCATGCGGTGAGGGTGCATTGACAAGTTGTGCCAATTGCCCTCGCAGCACCGTTTCCAACTCCACCCAGCGCGGGTAGTCGAGCGAACCCTGCCGCATGTTCTCCTCGGCAAAGCGCTGGACCGCTTCGACCGTGCGCCTGGGCCAGGGTGCCACGGCGGCATGGTTCAGGTGGATGATGTTCTCATTCAGTGGGAATTCGCTTGCCAGGTCCATGGTCTGCCCGTTGTGGCTGTTGTTTGGCTTGCATGCTGTTATATACAATTGCACTAACAAGAACCATAGCAATTGCCGATGCAGTTTGACACTCCCCTTATTCCCGCACGCCTCATCAAACGCTATAAACGCTTCCTTGCCGATGTGGAGATGGCGGACGGTACCGTGATCACGGTGCACACCCCCAATACCGGTGCCATGACCGGCTGTTCCGAGCCGGGCAGCCGTATCTGGTTGAGGGATACGAACAACCCGAAACGCAAGTATCGCTACAGCTGGGAGATGACGGAGAACTCCGCCGGGGTGCGGGTCGGTGTGCACACGGGTCTGACCAACAGCCTGGTCAGCGAGGCGATAGAAGGTGGCATCGTGGCCGAGTTGCAGGGATATGCCTCGATCAGGCAGGAGGTGAAATACGGCAGGGAGGGAAGCCGTATCGATCTGCTGTTGCAGGGGCACGCCACCTTGCCCGACTGTTATGTCGAAATAAAGAATGTCACCACCTGTGATGAGCACGGCCGCGGCTATTTTCCCGATGCGATAAGCACCCGTGCCAGCAAACATTTACGGGAACTGGTGCATGTGGTGGAATCGGGCGAACGGGCGGTGATCTTTTTCTGCGTGCAGCGCGAGGATGTCACGCTGGTGCGACCTGCCGATGAGATCGATGCCGTGTATGGCGAGACGTTGCGGCAGGCGCTGGCCGCCGGCGTTGAGGCGATTGCCTACCGGGCTGCGGTATCGCCGCAATCGATTATTCTGAACACGGCCCTGCCCGTGGTCTGTCCCTGATGTTTGTGCTTTAATGCGCCCATGTTTAATCCCTTCGAACTGTTCATCGGATTGCGCTATACCCGGGCCAAGCGGCGCAACCACTTCATCTCCTTCATCTCGTTGACCTCGATGCTGGGCATCGCGCTGGGGATGACTGCCCTGATCACGGTGCTGTCGGTGATGAACGGCTTCGAGAACGAGTTGCGGCATCGCATTCTGTCCATGACCGCACACGCCACCATCGAGGCCTACGGCGGCCCGCTGGATGAGTGGCAACCGCTGAAGCAGCGGGCCGAACAGCACGAGCAGGTTGTCGGCAGTGCGCCCTATCTCCAGAAGGAGGGGATGCTGATCCACGGCCAGCAGGTCAACGGCAGCCTGTTTCGCGGCGTGTTGCCGGAGCAGGAGCGCGCGGTATCCGATATCGCGGAGAAGATGGCCGCCGGCAGCACGGAAGATCTGACCGCCGGCAGCTTCAACATCATCCTGGGTGTCGACCTGGCGCGTGCACTGGGAGCGCGGGTCGGGGATAAGATCACCCTGGTTACCCCCACGGCCAATGTCAGCATTGCCGGTGTGATGCCTAGGCTGAAGCGTTTTACCGTCTCCGGCATCTTTGATGCGGGTATGTATGAGTATGACAGCGCGCTGGCGCTGATTCATCTGGATGATGCGCGCCGGTTGTTCCGCATGGGGCAGGGGGTGTCGGGGGTCCGTCTTAAGCTGGACGACCTGTTCGATGCGCCGGTCATTGTCAGGGAACTGGCCACCTCCCTGCCCGGGGTCTATCTGTTGCGTGACTGGACACAGTACCACGCCAATTTCTTTCGCGCCCTGAAGATCGAAAAACGCATGATGTTTATCATCCTGATGCTGATTGTGGCCGTGGCCGCCTTCAATATCGTGTCCACCCTGGTGATGGTGGTGACGGACAAGGAGAGCGACATTGCGATACTGCGCACCCTGGGGGCGTCGCCGCGCAGCATTATGGCGATCTTTATCGTGCAGGGGACGGTGATTGGTCTGGTGGGCGCCGTGCTGGGGGTGGCCGGCGGCCTGAGCCTTGCCCTGAATGTGGAGACGATCGTACCGGCTATCGAGCAGGCCTTCGGCATCGAGTTTATGCCCGCCGACGTCTACTACATCAGCGACCTGCCCTCGGAGGTGCACATGGATGATGTGGTGCAGATCAGCGTCGTATCGTTCCTGCTGAGTATTCTCGCCACACTCTATCCGGCGTGGCGCGCCTCGCGTACCCAGCCCGCGGAGGCGCTGCGCTATGAGTGATACGCTTGGGCAAAGCCGGCAGCAGGACACACCGGTACTCGCCTGTAGCGGCCTGAAGCGCCGCTTTGTACAGGGGGCGCTGTCGGTCGACGTGCTGCGGGGTATCGATTTGAGTGTCGGTGCCGGCGAGCGGGTGGCGATCGTGGGCGCGTCCGGTTCGGGCAAGAGCACATTGCTGCACCTGCTCGGTGGCCTCGATCAGCCGACCGAAGGTGCGGTCAGTGTGGTGGGAGAGGATATGGCCGCGCTGTCCGAGGCCGAGCGGGGGCGCTTGCGCAACGATGCGCTGGGCTTCGTCTACCAGTTTCACCATCTGTTGCCCGAGTTCTCCGCGCTGGAGAATGTCGCCATGCCGCTGTTGATTCGCGGTAGCGATAGCGCTGCGGCGCGTCAGCGTGCCGATGCGATGTTGCAGCGGGTAGGGCTGGGGGGGCGTCTGGCCCACAAGCCGGGTGAACTGTCGGGCGGGGAGCGTCAGCGTGCGGCCATCGCGCGTGCGCTGGTGACCGATCCCAGGTGTGTGCTGGCGGATGAGCCGACGGGCAATCTCGACCACCACACCGCACAGCAGGTGTTTGAACTGATGCTGGAGTTGAACACCTCGCTGGGAACCAGCTTCGTTGTTGTCACCCATGACACCACGCTGGCGGCGAAGATGCACCGGGTGTTGCACATGGTCGATGGGGCTATCGTCGAGGAGACGGTCAACCCCTAGATCTTCTTGTCGCGCAATGCGCGCCTGCGTTTGCGCTCCTTGATGTGCTGGATCAGGTGCAGGCGCCAGAGCAGGCGGATGGTGAAATAGCCCAGCAGCGCGCTTGCGCTGCCGAGAATGGCGCAGCCCAGCAGCAACGGCTCCCATATCATGCCGATCCCCTCGACTAGCCACTCCATGGTAAATTCAGACGGAACGTCCGCGGCGTTGCTGCCGAGGATCCAGGCACCGAGCCGGTATGCCCCGTAGAACATGGGTGGAATGGTGACCGGATTGGTGAGCCAGACCAGCGCGACGGACAGCGGCAGATTGACCCGGAAGATGATGGCCGCCGCGGCTGCAAACAGCATCTGCGTGGGCAGGGGGACAAAGGCCATAAACAGGCCGACCGCAAAGGCCCCCGATGCAGAACGGCGGTTGAGATGGAACAGGTTGGGGTCGTGAAGCAGGTCGCCGAAGATCTGCAAATGCCTATGCTCACGAACCTTGGCGTGATCGGGCATAAAACGTTTGATAAGCTTCTTTGGCATGCCTGTTTATCCACAGGGAGTTGTAGGGGCAGGCTTCATTATCCACAATTTTTATCCTGGCAGGAACATGCGATCACGGACGATTGCCTTTACCCTTGGTGTATGGTGTCTGCAGCAGTGTGTACTGCTGCCGTCGGTCTATTGGCTGACCCTGGCGCCGCTGCTTGTTTATCTGCTCACTCTGCGCCGCATTCGGAATCACCTCGCACTGCCGCTTGCCTTCGCTTTGGGATTCTTATGGGCGCTGTTCTTTGCCGTCTTTATTGCCCCCGCACCGTTTCCGGAGACACTGGAAGGCGAGGAACTGGTTGTTGAGGGCATTATCGATTCGCTGCCGGTTCGACATGGAAATATTACACGTTTTGAATTTCAGGCCGATGACAGCCGCTCACCGTTACCGCCGGGGCGCTACCGGCTAAGCTGGTATGGCCGTGCCGCAGCACTGGGCGTGGGCCAGCGTTGGCGCTTGAAGCTCAAGCTGAAGCGGGCCCATGGCATGTACAACCCGGGCGGCTTCGACTATGAGGGCTGGCTGTATCAACGCGGTATTCGCGCCACCGGCTATGTGCGCAAGGGACCGGAAAACCGTCTGCTGGCGGACAACGCTGCAGCTTATCCCGTGCAGCGCTGGCGTCAGCAGATTCGGCAGAGCCTGGACAGGCTGCTGGCGGAGAATCCGTACCGGGGGCTGTTTATCGGTCTGGCAATCGGCGAGCGCGATGCGGTGAGCCGGGAGCAGTGGCAGGTATTGCGCAACACGGGCACCAGCCACCTGCTGGCGATATCGGGGCTGCACGTGGGTCTGGTGGCCGGCCTGTTCTATTTTGCCTGCTACCAGCTCTGGCGCCTGTTCCCGCCGCTGCTGCTGCAGGTGCCGGCGATGAAGGCCGCTGCTGTGGCCGCACTGTGCGGCGCCACTGTCTACTCTGCGTTGGCCGGTTTTAGCATACCCACACGTCGGGCGCTGATCATGATAGCGGTGCTCATGCTGGCACGGATGTACGACCGCTCGACCAGTGGCTCACGCACGCTGCTGTTTGCCCTGTTACTGGTGGTGCTGGCCGATCCGTTGTCCGTTATTGCCGTCGGCTTCTGGCTCTCATTCGCCGCGGTGGCCGTGATCATCTATGGCATGGGCAACAGGCTGGCCCCGTCGGGCCTGTTCTGGCGCTGGGGCAGGGTGCAGTTTCTGATAGCGCTCGGTTTTATTCCGCTGCTGGGGCTGTTTTTCCAGCAGGTTTCGCTCATCTCACCGCTGGCCAACACGCTGGCGGTACCGTGGCTGGGCATGAGCGTGGTGCCGCTGGCACTACTCGGTGCACTGCTGAGCACTGTATCGGAGGTGTGGGCGTCCGGCGTACTTACCCTGGCCACACTATCGCTCGATACTTGCTGGCGTCTGTTGTCGGTAATGGCCGGGCAAATTCCCGTCTACCATCTGGCAAGACCGGGCGGCTGGCTGCTGGTGTTTGCACTCATGGGGGTGTTGTGGTTGCTGGCCCCCCGTGGATGGCCGGTGCGCTGGCTGGGGAGCGTGGCGCTACTCCCCCTGTTTGTGGTGTCTGCCGACATTCCAGAGGGGGGCTACCGCTTCACCATGCTGGATGTCGGGCAGGGGCTGGCCACCGTGATAGAGACGCGTCACCACACGCTGGTCTACGACACGGGGCCGAGATTCTCCGCAACCTTCGATACCGGGGCGGCGGTCGTTACACCTTTTCTCAGAAGCCGGGGAGTTGGGCGAATCGATACGCTGGTGGTCAGCCACGGCGATAACGACCATGCCGGCGGTGTCCGCTCACTGCTGGAACGCTATCCGGTAGAGCGGATGCTGGGCGGCGCGGGTTACACCGTAGATGGCGTTGGCAGTGAACCGTGCCGTGCAGGTCAGCAGTGGCGATGGGACGGTGTGCATTTCGAGGTCCTCCACCCAAAGGGCGGTGATATCCGGCAAACCGCTCAACACGGTAATGACGGGGCCTGTGTGCTGAAGGTTACCGGTGCCGGGGGACAGGTGCTGCTGGCAGGGGATATTGAGACGGCGGCTGAAACTGAACTGGTGCGCAGTGTCGGCGACAAATTAAAATCGACACTGCTGATAGCACCGCACCACGGTAGCAAGACCTCATCCAGTACGCGCTTTATCGATGCGGTGGACCCTCAATGGGTGTTGTATTCCACCGGCTACCGCAACCGCTTCGGCTTTCCGCACCCCGATGTGGCGCGGCGCTACCAGGTGCGCGGCGTGCGAAGCAGGAATACTGCCGCCTCGGGGGCGATCGAGGTGACTGTGATGCCGGGCAGTTCAGGTATCGGGATTTCCGAACATCGTAAGACGGCTGGGCGTTACTGGAACAGGCGGTAGATGAACCGGAAGGCAAACAGCAGTACCATGAGGCCCGGAATGCGGTCGCTTGTGTGTAACAGGGTTCGCATTTCACCTATCCGAATGCTTTCCGCTGGGTCTCTGCTCTGTTAAAGTATCCGGTTGATTTTTCTGGAAATTGGAGAGGGGTTAAACGGTGTTTGAACTTGTCACTGCCGGTGGCTGGCTGATGGTGCCAATCATCCTGTGCTCGATTGTAGCTCTGGGTATTGTTGGCGAGCGGTTTTGGGCGCTGCAGCAGGAGAAAATCAGTCCCAGCAAGCTGGTTGCCGAGGTCTGGCACCTGCATAAACAACAGGAACTCAATGCCGAGCAACTCAAGGCGTTGCGCGCCAGTTCCCCTCTCGGCCGCATCCTCGCGGCGGGTCTGCTCAACCTTCACCATGACCGGGATGTGATGAAAGAGAGCATCGAGGAGACCGGGCGACAGGTTGTGCTCGAACTGGAGCGTTTTCTCAACACCCTGGGAACCATCGCACAAATCACGCCGTTGCTCGGCCTGCTGGGTACGGTAATCGGCATGATCAAGGTGTTTACCGCAATCACGGCACACGGTGTGGGTAACCCGGCTGTGCTGGCCGGTGGCATCTCCGAGGCGCTTATCACCACGGCAGCGGGGCTTTCAGTTGCCATCCCCAGCCTGATGTTTTACCGCTATTTCCGCGGCAGGGTCGATGCCCTGGTGCTGAAAATGGAGGAGGAGGCACTGAAGATGGTGGAGGTTATCCACGGTGAGCGTGAACGTGATCCGGCTGAGGAAGGCGCTTGATGAAACTGCTCGACCGGCGTAGCAACGAACCGGAAATCAACCTGACACCGCTTATCGATGTGGTGTTTCTGCTGCTGATCTTTTTTATGGTCTCCACGACCTTTGAGCGGGAAACCGAGATCAGTATCGAACTGCCGGAGGCCAGCGGCAAGCCGATCGAAACCGAGGAACGGGTGATCGAAATCAGCATCGATGCCAAGGGCCGCTACTTCGTCAACCGCCAGGAGGTCATCAATACACAGCTCGAGACCCTCAAGCGCGCCATAGCGAAGCAGGCGGGCGACGACAAGGAACCGCAGGTGATTCTCAGTGCCGACAAAATGACACCGCACCAGGCTGTAATCACCGCAATGGATGCGGCACGACAGCTTGGCTTTGTGCAACTGACCTTTGCCACAAATCGACCCGATGAAGGCAACTAAATATATATGTCGTCCACCCCGCCAACTGTGAAATCCAGGCCGGAGTCCTCCACCCGCATCTATCGCCGCCTGCTGACCTATGTGACGCCGCACTGGCGTGCCTTTGTCGCGGCGACTGTGGCATTGGCAATGGTTGCCGGTACCGAGGCCACCTTTGCCTATTTTATCAAGCCGATGATGGACGGAACCTTCGTCGAGCGCGATCCCTTTATAATCAAGATGACGCCGGTGGTGCTGGTCGTGATCTTCCTGGTGCGCGGTACGGCATCGTTTGTCGCCGGTTACTGGATGGCATGGGTCGGGCGCAAGGTGATCAAGGTTTTTCGCAGTGAAATGTTCCAGCAGCTGTTGTGTCTGCCGGTCTCCTTCTTCGATGCCACGCCTTCCGGCACGATACTCTCCAAGCTGATCTATGATGTCGAGCAGGTGGCGCGCGCAACTACCGATGTGATTACTATCATGGTGCGTGACAGTATTAGTGTCGTCGCGTTGATAGGCCTGATGTTCTATCACGACTGGAAGCTGGCGCTGATACTGATGATCGGTACACCGGTAGTCGCAGCTGTCATCAACAACATCAACCGGCGTTTTCGCCGCTACAGCAAGCGTATACAGAGTTCCATGGGTGAAGTGACACAGATCGCCGAAGAGGCGGTTGAAGGACAACGTGTCGTCAAGACCTTCGGTGGGCAGGAATATGAAACGGAGCGCTTCGAGCAGGCCAACGAGAAGAACCGCCGGTTGAACCTGAAACTCCAGATAACCTCCGTGGCCAGTGTCCCGGTGGTGGAGTTTGTGGCAGCGTTTTCAGCGGCGGGCGTGATCTACGTGGCTCTGCTGCAGATAGAGCGCTCGGAGATGTCGGTTGGTACCTTCATGTCGTTTATCGCCGCCATGATGATGATGCTCTCGCCGATGAAGCGGCTGACCAAGATCGCCGCCAACCTGCAACGGGGCATTGCGGCGGCAGAGAGTATCTTCAAATTTATCGACACGCCGGCCGAGAAGGATGACGGTAAGGTCAACATAACCCGGTGCAACGGGCATGTCAGCTACGACAATGTGCATTTCAGCTATGACAGCTCAAAGGAGGATGTCCTCAAGGGGATCAACTTCACCGTTGAACCGGGACAGAACATCGCCTTCGTCGGTCGTTCAGGCAGCGGCAAGTCAACACTGGTCAACCTGCTGGCGCGGTTTTACGATGTGTCCGAGGGACGCATACTCCTCGATGGGCGTAACATTTGTGATTTTCCGTTGCAGTCGCTGCGCGATCAGATTGCGCTGGTGACCCAGCATATCACCCTGTTCAACGATACCATCGCCAACAACATCGCCTATGGCCGCCTGGAAGGGGCAAGCCGGGATGATATTGTCCAGGCGGCCACCGCCGCCCATGCCATGGAGTTTATCAATGAACTGCCCGATGGCCTTGATACCATGGTCGGTGAAAACGGCGTACTGCTCTCCGGCGGTCAGCGCCAGAGGCTGGCCATTGCACGCGCCCTGCTAAAGGATGCACCGGTGCTGATACTCGATGAGGCAACCTCTGCACTGGATACCCAATCCGAACGCCATATCCAGGCGGCCCTGGAAGAGTTGATGAAAAACAGGACGACGCTGGTTATCGCACATCGCCTCTCAACCATTGAACGGGCTGACCAGATCCTGGTAATGGAAAAGGGCGAGATCGTAGAGCAGGGCAGGCATCGGCAACTGCTCGAGCAGGAAGGCAGGTACGCCGCACTGTACCGCATGCAGTTCAACGATTGAGGGTAGGCAGCATGAGGCGGCTGGAACACTACTGGTATAGCGACAGCCGACTGCCCTGGCTGCTATTGCCGCTCTCTGCGTTGTTTTACCTGATTAGCGCACTGCGGCGTTTGGCCTATCGGCTGGGATTGCTCGCCAGCGAACAGCTGCCGGTACCGGTTATTGTCGTGGGCAATATCACCGTCGGCGGCAGTGGCAAGACACCGCTGGTTGTCTGGCTGGCCGAGTTTCTGAAGCAGGCCGGATATCGCCCCGGCATCATCAGTCGCGGCTATGGTGGTCAGTCAGAACAGTGGCCTGTGGCAGTGACAACTGACAGCGACCCGCAACGGGTGGGGGATGAACCGCTGCTAATCGTTCAGCGCAGCGGCTGCCCCATGTGGGTGGGGCCGGATCGTGCCGAGGCGGCCAGGTCTTTGCTGCATGAGAATGCTGTCGATGTAATTATTTCTGACGACGGCATGCAGCATTATCGTCTTGCAAGGGATATTGAAATCGCCGTCGTCGATGGCAGCAGGCGTTTTGGTAACGGCTTTTTGCTACCGGCCGGCCCACTGCGTGAGCCGGTACGGCGGCTTGCCGGCTGTGACCTGGTAGTGGCGAACGGTGTCGCCAGGCAGGGTGAATTCACCATGCAGTTGGTACCCGCGGATGCCGTCTCTCTTCAGGACGGGGGGAAGAGACCGCTTAACAGTTTTGCCGAGTCCACGGTACATGCCGTTGCGGGTATCGGTGAACCGCAACGCTTTTTCACGATGTTGCGGCAGCATGGGCTGGATGTGATTGAGCATCCGTTTCCTGATCACCACGACTATCAGGCAGCCGATATCGAATTTCATGATGGCCTGCAGCTACTCATGACGGAAAAGGATGCGGTAAAATGCCGCAAACATGCCAGGCCATACCACTGGTACATTCCCGTGGATGCCGGCCTGCCGGCGCGTTTCGGTGATGAGGTGCTGAGCTTACTAAAGAGGTGAATATGGATAAAAATTTACTGGAAATCCTGGTGTGCCCCGTCTGCAAGGGACCGCTCGTGCAGAACAAGGCACAACAGGAATTGATCTGCAAGGCCGATCGCCTGGCATTCCCTATACGTGATGATATTCCCGTGATGCTGGAAGAGGAGGCGCGCCAGTTGGCCGCTGACGAGGAGATCGAGTGAGCTTTCGCGTGATCATCCCGGCGCGTCACGCCTCGAGCAGGCTGCCGGGCAAGCCGTTGCTGGATATCGCCGGCCGTCCCATGATCGAGCATGTGTATCGCAGGGCGCTGGAAAGCGGTGCCGAGAGTGTCGTTGTGGCGACCGATGACCGGCGCATTGCCGAGGCGGTTGCCGAATTCGGCGGTGAGGCCTGTATGACGGCCGATACACACCGTTCCGGTACCGACCGGCTGGCAGAGGCTGTACAGAAGCTGGGTTTTGCGGATGATGAGATCATCGTGAACCTGCAAGGCGACGAACCGCTCATGGCGCCGACGCTGTTGAAACAGGTTGCCGACGGGCTTGCAAAGGCGCAGCAGGCGGACATGGCCACGCTCTGTACCCGCATACAGACGGCTGCCGAACTGTTTGACCCGCATGTGGTCAAGGTGATCATGGATAGAGATGGCTATGCCATCTATTTCAGTCGAGCGGTCATCCCCTGGGACCGTGATGCCTTTGCCGTGACAACTGAAACACTGCCAGACGGGGCTGAACACTACCGTCACCTTGGTATTTATGCCTATCGTGCCGGTTTTCTGAAGCATTACAATCAGCTCGACAGCTGCCATCTTGAGCAGATGGAGTCACTGGAGCAGCTGCGCGTGCTCTGGCACGGCGGGCGGATCCACGTGGCCGAGGCCGTCGAGTTGCCCGGCCACGGTATTGACACGGAGGGTGACCTGGAAAAGGTCAGGGCGATACTGGCCGCAAAACAGGCTAATGAAAACGAGTAGTAGTGAACCCCGGCATGTCGTTATGACCCGGGTAATGTGAACACAAACTGAATTGAATAACTCTGGATATCAATGAAGGTAAAAGTACTTTTTGTATGCATGGGCAATATCTGCCGTTCCCCCCTTGCCCACGGTCTGTTTCAACATCTTGTTAGCGAGTCTGAGCTTGATGCGTTTATTGAAATCGATTCGGCGGGCACGCACGCCTATCATGTCGGTGAGCCGCCTGATCCGCGCTCGCAGGAAACCGCATTGAAACGGGGCATCGACCTGAGTGAACAGCGCGGCCGAAAGGTCGCTGCCAATGACTTCGAAGAATTTGACTATATCCTGGCGATGGACAGGAATAATCTGTCGATTCTCCAGTCACTCTGCCCACCACAGCAGTGTGACAAGCTGAAGCTGTTTCTGGATTTCGCCCCGCAGATGAATGAGACGGAGGTTCCCGATCCCTACTACGGCGGCGCATCGGGTTTTGAGAATGTTTTTAACCTGGTTGATGCGGCGGCGAGGGGTCTGCTGTCTCATATCCGCGAACAACACCTGCCTTGAAACGGGTGGACGCGCTGCAGAGCGGGTAGTGAACGAAAAAAAAGAGGTGCTACAGCACCTCTTTTTTTTGCCAGGAGGCCTTGAAATTACTCTTCTTTCTGGCCCGCCTCCGGTGCAGACCCTGTATCGGCTGCCTTGTCGGTCTTCTTCTCCAGGTTAGTGGATGCAGGCGGCTTTGCCGTCAGCTCCGCCGGCTGCTGTGGCGGTGCCGCAGCCGGTGTGGATGACCTGGTCTCTTCCGGTTTATTGGCCTGCTTTGTCTCCACCATTACCAGCTTCGGTTCAGCCTGTTTTGTACTGCTGGATGCCGATTTTGTACTCTCCTGCACCGCTGTCGCTTCTACCGCTGGTTTTGCCGGTTTCGCATCCGGTTTTGTCTCGACAGTTCTTGTCGCTGCCGCTTCGGGTTTTGCCGTCGGTTCGATGCCCTTGTCGGGTTTTGCCTCCTGCTTTCCTGTCTCTGACACAACCGGTTTGGTTTGCTCCCTGGTCGCAGAAGAATCGGCTGCCGCGACACTTTGCTGTTCCGCTTTGCTGCTGGCTGCCTGGGATGCTACAGGTTTGCTATCGGCCTGTATCGCTTTGCTATCCGGCGACTGCTTTTGACCGCTATCGGCTGCAGCCTCTGCCTGTGCGGCATTGCTGCCCTGTTCACGGCTGGCAGCCTGATTCTCACCCTGGCTACGTTTGCCGCCGCGACGGCGACCGCCACGACGCCCACGGCGTGTACCACCGGTACGCTCAGTACTCTCACTGTCACGCGGTGTCTTGGAATCCGCCTCAGGTTTTTTGGCCTGGCCTGTATCCTTGGCCTGTTCGGCTTTTCCGGTTTTGCGCCCCTTGGTGGGTTGCTGTTTTTTCTGTTTGCCGCTCTCCTGCTGTGTCTCCTCTGAAGTCTGAGGTCTTGCGCGGCGACGAGAACTCTGTCCGCCGCCCCGCTTGGGCTGCTGTCCACGCTGCTGTTGGGGGCGACCGCCACGCCGGCTCTCTCCCTTGCGCTGGCCAGCCTTGGCAGGCTTTTTCTCCGGTGTCTCTTCTTCGCCGCCACCGAACAGGGTTGAGAACAGCCGGCCCAGGAAGCCCGGTTTGGCGGCCTTCTCCGGTGCACTGGCGGGCGGCGGCGCTGAGGCAGGTGCAACGGTCTTGACCGCGGGCTCCTCGCGCTTGCCCAGGGGCTTTTCACTGGTCGGTTCGACAGGTTCCTCGATCTTGGCCATCATCTCATAGCTGTGCTTGGCCTTGTCCGAGCTGTTGACCTCATCAACACGCACCCGTTGCAGTTCATAGTGCGGGGTGTCCAGATGGGGGTTGGGTATGAGGATGACCTGAATATCCTGGCGCTCCTCAATCTCCCTGATAATGTGGCGCTTTTCATTGAGAAGGAAAGTGGCGACGCTCACCGGCAGTTGTGCCTGGATCTGGCCGGTTTTCTCCTTCATGGCATCCTCTTCGATGATGCGCAGGATGGACAGTGCCAGTGATTCCACGCTGCGAATACTGCCGTGACCGCTGCAGCGGGGACAGACACTCTGGCTGGATTCACCCAGTGAGGGCCGCAGTCGCTGGCGTGACATCTCCAGCAGGCCGAAGCGGGATATACGTCCGACCTGGACGCGTGCCCGGTCCATTTTCAGTGCTTCCCGCAAACGGTTTTCAACTTCACGCTGGTTCCTGGCCGGCGTCATGTCGATAAAGTCGATCACGATCAGGCCGCCGATATCGCGCAAGCGCAGTTGACGGGCGATCTCGTCCGCCGCTTCAAGGTTGGTGTTGAGCGCGGTTTCCTCGATGTCGCCGCCCTTGGTCGCGCGGGCGGAGTTGATGTCGATCGATATCAGCGCCTCGGTGGGATCGATGACGATTGAACCGCCCGAAGGAAGGCTGACCTCGCGCTGGAAGGCAGACTCGATCTGGCTCTCTATCTGGTAGCGGGTGAACAGCGGCACCTTGTCCTGGTACAACTTGACCTTGCCCAGGTTGTTGGGCATGACCTGCTGCATAAAGTCACGCGCATACTCGTAGACCCCCTGATCATCGATGAGGATCTCATTGACATCACTGCGCAGGTAGTCGCGTATCGCACGGATGACCACGTTGCTTTCCTGGTAGATCAGGAACGGGGCGGGGCGCTCCTTGGCTGCCGTCTCGATGGCCTGCCAGACCTGGACCAGGTAGTCCAGGTCCCACTGTAGTTCTTCGGTACTCTTGCCAACTCCTGCCGTGCGGACAATCAAACCCATATCCTGCGGGATATTCAGTTGGCTCATCGCCTCACGGATGAAATTGCGGTCATCCCCTTCAATGCGGCGCGAGACGCCGCCGGCACGGGGATTGTTGGGCATCAGGACCAGGTAACGGCCTGCCAGGCTGATAAAGGTGGTAAGTGCTGCGCCCTTGGTGCCGCGCTCCTCCTTGTCCACCTGCACGACAACCTCCAGTCCCTCCTTGATCACTTCCTGAATGCTGGGGCGTCCGGTGAACTTGGCGTTCGGATCGAAGTAGCTGCGCGCGATCTCTTTGAGAGGGAGGAAGCCGTGACGTTCTGCGCCGTAGTCGACAAAGGCGGCTTCCAGGCTGGGCTCAACCCGGGTGATTTTGCCCTTGTAGATATTGGCTTTTTTCTGTACCCGTGCGGCACTTTCGATATCCAGGTCGTACAGGCGCTGCCCGTCGACCATGGCAACACGCAACTCCTCCGGTTGAGTTGCGTTAAACAACATTCTTTTCATGTTCTGCTTTCTCTTAGGCGCACCACGGCTGGCCCAGAGACCCTGGGGTTAAGGTGGGGTGCTTGATTATGCTAGTGAGTTAATTGAGGCACCCACCTCAACATTCTGTACCACGTTGTTTCGTGTACTGTGTCGGTCCGTTACTTCGTTTTGGAGTTCGGACCATCCTGCGGGTCTGTCTGTCAGGCCGCGGGAGCGCTGCTGTTCGGGCGTCCGGTTTATCGGACGCGGATTCAATTCAACGTTCTCGTCTTTTGCGGCAATTGTGTTCTTCACGCATTGCCGACATTTACAACAGATGGATATATAAAGGCCTGTGGCCGGTCTGCATACCCTGTATGCACATCACCTGTTGTCGGTAAACTATATAATAAGTCACATACAACTATATCAATGTTGTTGTTTCACATCAATGACTTGGCCGATTTTGCTATTATGGCGCCATGAACCAGAGGCAACACAATCGGCCACGGGAAGTAAGCATTGACGAGGGCAGTGCCGGTCAGCGTATCGACAACTTCCTTCTCAAGTGCCTGAAAGGCGTACCAAAGAGCAGGATCTACCGCATCCTGCGCAAGGGGGAGGTGCGGGTCAACAAGGGGCGGGTCAAGCCCGATTACCGGCTCAAGCAGGGCGATTGCGTGCGAATCCCGCCTGTTCGGGTATCGGAGACCAGTGCCCCCGTACGGCCCGGAGAGCGCATTTTGAAACTTCTGGAGCAGCGAATACTCTACGAGGACAAGGGGTTGCTGATATTGAACAAGCCCTCGGGTATGGCAGTACACGGCGGCAGCGGTATCAGCTTCGGCATTATTGAGGGATTACGGGCAATGCGTCCGCAAGCACCGTTTCTGGAACTGGCCCACCGCCTGGATCGGGAGACTTCGGGTTGCCTGGTCATTGCCAAGAAACGCAGTGCGCTGCGGGCCTTCCAGGAACTGTTGCGTAGTGGCGGGATGGACAAGTACTACCTGACCCTGGTGCGTGGCCGCTGGAGCGGGGGGAAACGGGGTATCGATGTGCCGCTACGCAAGAATACCCTCAAATCGGGTGAACGGGTGGTCCGGGTGGCCGATGACGGCAAGGCGGCCTTGAGTATTTTCGAGCCGATCACCATATATCCCAACGCAAGCCTGATGCGGGTGAAGTTGATAACCGGCAGAACCCACCAGGTGCGGGTGCATGCCATGCATGCGGGCCACCCCATTGCCGGTGACGCGAAGTACGGGGACAATGAATTCAACAAGGCCATGGGAAAAATAGGGCTTAAACGATTGTTTCTCCATGCCAGCCGCCTGAAATTCCAGTTGCCGGATGCGGTCAAACCAATCGAAGTCGAGGCACCGCTGGATGAGGAACTGCAACAGGTGCTGGAGCGGTGCCAGGGTACCGGTGTGTAAACAATGCAGGGCTGTCCCCGTATATATATGTAGTGCAAACAGGAACTGTTAAATTGACCAACAAGTATCAACTCATTGTCTTCGACTGGGACGGCACGCTGATGGACTCCGAGGCGCGCATCGTGGCGTGCATTCGCGAGTCGATCAAGGATCTGGAACTGCCGCACCTGGAAGACGATGCTATCAAGAATATCATCGGGCTGGGCCTGCGTGAGGCGATCGACACCCTTTATCCGGGCAGTGACGACAGGCTGCACCGAGACCTGACTGAGCGTTACCGCTACCATTTTCTTACCGCCAACCCTACACCGTCCGAACTCTTTAACGGTTCGCGCGCAACACTCGAACGACTCAACGATGAGGGCTACCTGTTGGCAGTCGCCACGGGGAAAGGGCGCGTGGGGCTGGACAAGGTACTGTACGAAACCGGGCTGGACGACCTGTTCCATGCCACACGCTGTGCTGATGAGACCTTCTCGAAACCCCATCCGCAGATGTTGCACGAACTGATGGACGTGCTGGGGGTGGAGCCTGGTGAGACACTGATGGTGGGGGATACGGAGTACGATATTCTGATGGCGAAAAATGCCAATACCGATGCGTTGGGCGTCAGTTACGGTGTGCACGATGTTGAACGCCTGTTGCAGCACGAACCCCAGGGCATGCTGGATGATATCGCCGAGCTCAATGTTTGGCTTGCACAACACGGGCGCAGTGCACAGGCGGCCGGTTAAGCGCTATTGGCTTGCTCCGGGTGATATAGGCAACACACAGGATTTGACAGGAGAGCACAATGGAAGAAGGGAATAATTCGCAGCAACAGGCCTGGGAGCGTGATGTTATCAACCGTCTCAGCTTCGCGGCCTTGAATGAGCAGCGGCGCACACGCCGCTGGAATATCTTTTTCAAGTTTCTCATCTTCATCTACCTGTTTGCGCTGCTGTTTTATGCCATGTCGGCACGGGATCTGTCAGATCGTGCCATCGCCAAGGGCAAGCATACAGCGGTGGTCGAGGTGAACGGACTGATATCCGATGCCAGCAAGGCCAATGCCGATACCATTATCGAGGGGCTGCGTGATGCCTTTGAGGCGAAAAACAGCAAGGGCGTAGTGCTGCGGGTCAACAGCCCGGGCGGCAGCGCCGTCCAGTCGGCCTATGTCTTTGATGAGATCATGCGCCTGCGGGAGAAATACCCGGACAAGCCGATCCACGCGGTGATCGTCGATGTGGGCGCTTCGGGCGGGTACTACATGGCTGTCGCCGCGGAGAACATCTATGTCAATCCGGCCAGTATCGTCGGCTCAATCGGCGTACTGATGAACGGTTTCGGCTTTGTCGAGGCGATGGAGAAGCTGGGTATCGAGCGGCGGCTGATGACCGCAGGGGAGAACAAGGCGATGCTCGATCCGTTCTCGCCGGTCAAGGAGGAGGAGCGGCAACATGTGAAAACGCTGCTGGACAGCATTCACCAGCAGTTTATCGATGCGGTGAAACAGGGGCGCGGAGACCGACTCAAGCCGCAGGAGAAGCTGTTCAGCGGGATGTTCTGGACCGGAAAGGAGAGTGTCGAGCTTGGCTTGAGCGATGCGCTGGGTGATGTGGACTACGTGGCCCGTGAGGTTATCGGTGCCGAGGAGACCGTGAACTACACTCCGCAGCCCGATCTGTTCAAGCGCTTCGCAGACCGGCTGGGCGCCGCCTTTGCCAATGTGATGAGCGAGAAAATGGGTCTGCAGCAGAGTCTGGGGATTCAATAAACCAAGATACAAGTTAAAAGATACAAGATAGGAACCTTCCTGGGTTGGGGCTCGCATGCCCGTTAAACCAGGGATATTGTATCTTTTCTACTTGTTATTTGTATCTCTCGGGTTATATAACCCGTACCCCTTCGTTCTCCAGCATGCGTACCAGGCGGATCAGGGGGAGGCCTATCAGGGCATTGGGATCGTCACCCTCCAGCCGTTCGAACAGGCTGATGCCCAGCCCCTCGGACTTGAAGCTGCCCGCACAGTTGTAGGGCTGCTCCTTGCGCAGGTAGTTGTCTATCTGCTCGTCACCGAGTGTACGGAAGTGGACGGTGAAGGGTACGACCTCCGTCTGTGTCCCACCACCATGGCTGTTATGGAGACACAAACCGGTCAGGAAGGTGACCTGTTTACCCGAGGCGCTGGCCAGTTGCCGATGGGCGTTGTCGTGGTTGCCGGGCTTGCCGAGCACCTCGTTGTCGATAACGGCGACCTGATCCGAGCCGATAATCAGCGCATCGGGCCAGCTGGCGGCCACGGCGCGGGCCTTTGCCTCGGCGAGCCGCCGCACCAGCTGTTCCGCTGTCTCACCCTGCAGGCGCTGCTCATCCACCTCGGGGGCCTGGGTCTCGAACGGCAGTTCGAGCCGCTCTAGCAGCGCCTTGCGAAACGGGGATGTGGAGGCCAGAACCAGGGTTTTCATCGCGCTTTTTCCTTTCCAAAAACAATCGTATTCGCCGCTGAAGCGCCAGCGAGGCGCAGATTGTACGCTAACTTTGTGATGAGTTGAACGGAACAGACGGATTTTATTGATGTTTTTGCTTTGACAGGCATGGAAATCAGCAGGTAAAATAGGCGGCTTATGTGTGAAGGGCGGTTACCGGTACATGTCGACCCGATCAGGATGGCTGAGACAGGCCGTATTCTTGAAGGGACGATGGCGTTGTCCAGGATGGACAGACTGGCTGAGGCGCTGATATTCAAGCCCGAGGGTGATGCCTCGGTGAGGCTGGAATTCGGTGTCGACGAACAGGGGATTCGCAATCTCCTGCTGAGGATTAAAACCGAGCTTGTACTGGAGTGCCAGCGTTGTCTGGAGCCCATGTCCTTCCCGATCGATACGCAAATGCAGCTGGCAATGGTCACGAGCCAGGGGGAAGCGGAAATGCTGCCTTCTGATTATGAGCCGTTGCTTGTTGGTGATGAGCCGCTGTATTTGCAGGATTTGGTCGAAGACGAGTTACTGCTCTCGTTGCCGATTGTGCCCAGACACCCGACGGACGAGTGTCCGGCCGGTGGCGCCGCTCAGCGAAGCGGTGACGAGATGCCGCAACAGGATGAGAAGCCGAAGGATAACCCCTTCGCGAAACTCGCTGATTTGAAACTGAAACGTTGAACGCTTAATCGAGGTTTATCATGGCCGTACAGCAGAACAAAAAGTCTCCTTCTAAACGCGGAATGCGTCGCTCTCACGATGCGCTGAAGGGTACTAATCTTTCTATCGAACCGACTACCGGTGAGACGCACCTGCGTCACCACGTCAGCCCCGATGGTTACTATCGTGGCCGTAAGGTACTGAACGTAAAGGGCGAGTAACACTTGTTACCGCTGTTTGATGCAAAAATGCCGGCCCGTGGCGTGATGTCACGGGCCGGTGTTCTTTTCAGGAAGCGTTAATGTCCCCTGTCACTATCGCGCTGGATGCGATGAGCGGCGATCTCGGTCCCGCTGCTGTTATTCCTGCCGCATTGAATGCGTTGAAGCAGCACCCGGAACTTCGCCTGATCATCGTCGGTGACCGGCAGGTGATTGCCGAGGAGTTGAACCGCCATGGCGGCAAGCCCGGTGAACGCCTCACTCTGCACCATGCCTCCCAGGTGGTGAGCATGGACGAGTTGCCCTCTGTTGCGCTGCGCAGCAAGAAGGACTCCTCCATGCGTGTGGCGATCAACCTGGTCAAGGACAATGAGGCCCAGGCCTGCGTCAGTGCCGGCAATACCGGGGCGCTGATGGCCACCGCACGCTTTGTGCTCAAGACCCTGCCGGGGATAGCCCGTCCGGCGATTATCACGGCACTGCCCACCATCCGCAGCCACTCCCATGTGCTGGACCTGGGCGCCAACATCGACTGTTCGGCGGAACATCTCTACCAGTTTGCGGTGATGGGCTCGGTGCTCGCCTCGGCTGTCGATGACAACGACCACCCGACCATCGGTCTGTTGAATATCGGTGAAGAGGAGATCAAGGGCAATGAGCAGGTCAAGGAGGCGGCAAAACTGCTCTCAGAGAGTGGCTTGAATTACTACGGCTTTGTCGAGGGCGATGACATCTACAAGGGCACGACGGATGTTGTGGTGTGCGACGGTTTTATGGGCAACGTGGCATTGAAAACCAGTGAAGGTGTTGCCAAGATGATCAGCCACTACATGAAGCAGGAGTTCAAGCGTAATCTGTTGACGCGACTGTCCGGCCTGATCGCTCTGCCCGTGCTTCGTGCATTCAGGAAAAAGATTGACCCGCGTGCCTACAATGGTGCCAGCCTCGTCGGTTTGCGCGGCATTGTGATTAAAAGCCACGGCAGTGCCGACGCCTTTTCCTTCGGTTCGGCCATCACCGAGGCCGTGGTGGAAGTGCAGAATAATGTACCGGAACGGATCAAGGAACAGC
Source organism: Thiohalomonadaceae bacterium (assembly GCA_041547565.1). Taxonomy (GTDB): domain Bacteria; phylum Pseudomonadota; class Gammaproteobacteria; order Thiohalomonadales; family Thiohalomonadaceae; genus JBFEUI01. The sequence goes on along the minus strand of JBFEUI010000002.1, from coordinate 616 downwards.
TCGGTTCCCTGTTAGAAGAAAGGCACGCAGTTTGAAATATTCACGCATTATCGGTACCGGCGGTTTCCTTCCGGAGAAGGTGTTGACCAACCACGATCTGGAGAAGATGGTCGACACCTCCGACGCATGGATCACGGAACGTACCGGTATCAAAGAGAGACATATCGCTGCCGATGGCGAAACCACCTGCGACCTGGCCGAGCAGGCCTCGCTTCGCGCCATTGAGGCGGCGGGTATTCACAAAGACAGTATCGACCTGATTGTGGTGGCAACCACCACCCCCGATCAGGTATTTCCCAGTACCGCCTGTCTGCTGCAGCAGCGCCTTGATATTCACGGCGCGCCGGCATTCGACGTACAGGCGGTATGCACCGGTTTTGTCTATGCGCTGTCGGTTGCAGACAAGTTCATCAAGAGCGGCACACACAACTGTGCGCTGGTCGTCGGCGCCGAAACCATGTCGCGTATCACCGACTGGAACGACCGCGGCACCTGCGTACTGTTCGGCGACGGTGCCGGCGCAGTGATCCTGCAGGCCGATGAGGAGGCCGGCATCCTGTCGACCCACATCCATGCCGACGGCAAGTACAAGGACCTGTTGCGCGTGCCGACAGGT
>JBFEUI010000001.1:0-64848 GCA_041547565.1 Thiohalomonadaceae bacterium | reverse complement strand
TCGCAGATACTTTGTCGAGGTTTTTGAACATGAATTGGGCCGGGCAAAAAGGGAACAGCGTTACTTGACGTTCATCATGTTTGATGTCGACAACTTCAAGCAGCTTAACGACCACTACGGTCATGCTCAGGGGGATATAGCCCTGAAGGCGATCGGTGAAAAATTGCATGGGCTATGCCGCCGCCCCGGGGATTTTGCCTTTCGTCTGGGAGGTGAGGAGTTTGGCCTGCTTATTACCGATGAGACATCGGAGCATGGGGCTGAGTTTGCCGAGAGAATTCGTTGTGCAATTGAAAAGATGGCGGTTCCAAACGTAAAAAGCGGAGTCGCAGAGCATATGACGGTCTCGCTCGGCGTGTCCGCCAAAGTGCCAGATACATCCGATACCATGGATAGCTACATGAGTATTGCCGACAGCAGGTTGTATCGTGCCAAGTCACTTGGCAGAAATCGCGCTGTTGCTACCGATTGAAGGTACGCTTAGGTCCGAATCCCCGAGTTAAGTTTGATATGCGAGGCTGTGGCATAGCCATTGGTCGGCGAGATTCGTAGGGCCGTTTAATCAACAAGCACACGATCTTCATGACTCATTGGGGCTGAAATTACAATAAATGATAACTGCTGTTTTGATTCGTTTGACAGCCTGTGCGGGATGTTCGGGGGTACCGAGACACCCTGCTGTGAGCGAAGCACCCGTTTTTCATTCCCGATTTCAAGTGTCGCCTCGCCAGAAATCACAAAGAAAAATTGCTGCGCCCGTTCATGGTAATGCCTGGACTCTGCACCGCCGGGCGGGACTCGCTCCTGAATGACACTGAGTCCAGTAGATTTCAGAAGGTGCCAACCATCGCAACTACCGCCCCATGTGTAATGTTCGGCATTCTCGCAACTGACAATTTCCATTATGAATCCTTTTTTGTTCTGTTGGGCGGAGAGAAACAATTCCTGTCATCCCGCTTTTGCGGTCAGGGCCGACCAACCGTTGTTTGCGAGTCCGCTCCCACACAGAACACACCGTATTTGTTGTATATAATGTAGGGACTGCCTTATCAAAATTACCGCGTTCACTGTTGAAGGTGCAAGCCATGAGAACCATTGCCATGATCTTAATGTTTGCGAGTCTGTTGCTGGTGCAGTCTGCATGGGCGGATGACGCAGGAAAACTGTTGCGCAAGGCCTCGCGCTACTTTGAGCCGCTGCCGGAAGCGATGCCAGGGGCGGAGCAGGATAGTGCCGAGAAGATTGCGCTGGGCAAAAAGCTTTTCTTTGATAAGCGGCTGTCTATCAACGATACGCAGTCCTGCGCTTCCTGCCATCACCTTGATCAGGGGGGCAATGCCGGAGTTGATAATCTGCCTACCTCGCCCGGTGCCAAGGGGCAACTTGGAACACGCAACACGCCGACGGTGCTCAATGCGGGCTGGCAGTTCAGCCAGTTCTGGGATGGCCGTGCCGAGGACCTCGCCGACCAGGCCAAGCAACCGATATTGAATCCGATCGAGATGGGCATGCCCAGCGAGCAGGCTGTCGTTGACAAGCTCAAGGGCATTGATGAGTACAGGAAACTGTTCGCGGCCGCGTTTCCGGATACGGCCGAGCCCATCACCTACCAGAACATGGCCGAAGGCATCGCCGCTTTCGAGCGAACACTGCGCTCCGAATCGCGTTTTGACGACTTTATGAATGGTGACACGGCAGCATTGACTGCTCGGGAACTCAGGGGGCTTGATGCCTTCCTGTCGCTGGGTTGCACCAAATGCCACGACGGCGCGCTACTGGGCGGCGGGCTGTTCGAGAAACTGGAGCAATACGGCAGTTACCGCAACCAGAAGGACCCCGGCCGTTTTGAAGTCACCAGGGATGAGAGTGACCGTATGGTCTTCAAGGTGCCGCAATTGCGCAATGTCGCGCTCACATCACCCTATTTTCATGATGGCGGTGTGGCCAGCATGGATGAGGCGATTCGGCTCATGGCGCGCCTGGTGCTTGATAAAAATGTCAGCGACCAGCAGGTCAGTGACATGGCGGCATTCTTCGGTGCCTTGAGCGACAAGGAGCTGGAAAAGCGCAAGCGTTGACTGGGTGCTAGCCAGGTGTAAGCTGCCGCCCCAGTGACAGGCTGTAGACGATGATGGCGGGCGCCTGGAGAAACAGCAGCAGCCCCTCGAACACCAGGTCCTCGAATCCCTCGCGAGTGGCGATGCGGTCAACATGTGCCCCCAACCAGTGGCTGATATGGTGTGCGAGCTGCGGCGCAATGAGGCTGATGGCAATGACGGCCACGGCATTGGCGGTTCCCGGCCAGTAACTGTAGTCATCGATGCCGATGGCTGTTGCCGTCCAGTTGAACAGCAGCATGGACAGCGCGATGCCCTGCAGCGGCAGAATCAGCCCCTGCCTGCGTCCGCCAAATGGCAGCAGGGGCAACAGCAGGCTGATGACAAATGCCAGATTGACCAGCGCCGTGAGACGTCCGTTCTCGGCGAACAGTACCTGTGCAAGAGGAGGGGCTGCCTCCAGGCCGAACAGGGCGGGATAGGCGATGAGTACAAACAGGGACAGGACGGCAGCACGGGCGAGGGGCAGGGCGATGTGTTCCACCATCCATGCTGTGATGCCGATATCAGTGACACCTTGGTGCAGTCGATTGACCAGAACTTCTACTGCCACAATGCACACACAGTATACGCTGAGGGCGAGTGTAATCTCCTTGCTCAGTAAAATGGCGGTGACTGACATGCGAAGTGCGTTAGTCCGTTAGCTGTCGATGTAACTGTTCGACATCAAGTGCGGAACCGCTATCGATTATAAGGGTACAGGGTTGTTCATCCCGGTCGACACCCCGGTATTTTTTCAACTGTGCCTCGAGAACGGCAAGGTCGGCCTCCGAGGCGTCGCTTCCTCTCTGATGACGTTGTTCGATGCGTTCACGAAGCACGCTGTGCGGCGCCTGGATGTCCAGGATGTTAAACGCGACGTGCAGCCGTTCGGCCAGTTGCCGGAATGCATCTCTTTGCTCACGCTCAAGGAAGGTGGCGTCAACGATAACCGTGTAGCCGGCATCCAGAATAACCCCTGATTGTGTCAGCAGTGTCGCATAGGTTTTGGCGGTGGCCTCGCGGGTGTATATACCTCCTCCAACCGTGGATGCACTGCTTTGATCGGCCGTCATACCGAACAGCCGCTTGCGTTCAACATCAGAGCGCAACTGTATGGCCCCCATTGTTTCGCACATGGCGCGCGCCACGGTGCTCTTGCCGCTGCCCGAGAGACCACGGGTGATGAGCAGGCGAGGCCGGGGTGGTGCTATGTAGTGTTCGGCCAGGTCGAGGTAGCCGGAGAATCCCTGCTGTACCGCGGCGATTTCCTTTTCAGTTATTCCGTTTTGCGCCAGACGCAGGCTGGCCACCTTGGCCCTGACCATGGCACGGTAGACCTTGTAGAAGCGCAGTACGCCCATTCCCTGGTAATCGCCGGTTTGCGCCAGATAGTCGTTGAGCAGGCGGTTGGCGAGGTCCGCACGTTGATGTTCCTCGAGATCCATGAGAATGAATGCCAGTTCACTGAATACATCGATGATACGCAGCGACGGATTGAACTCGATGCAGTCAAATAGCACGGGATGCCCATCCAGCCAGGCGACGTTGTTCAGGTGGAGATCGCCGTGGCAGTCGCGCACAAAACCCTCCCTGCGGCGCCGGCGGATAAGCTCTTCCAGTTGCAGATGGCTGTTTCTGCTCCAGGTCTCAAGTGCTCCCAGCCGTGCCAGTAGTTGCGCTTGCTTGATCAGCCCCCTGATCTGGTCGAAGTTCTCCTGCACCGGATGAAACACGGCGGCGGGCGCGCCGAATGCCGAATCCGCCGCTGCCCGATCAACACGTGCATGGAAGGCGGCAATCGTAGCGGCAAGCGCACTGATCTGTTCGGTATGCAGTTCATCGCGCTCCAGCATCCGGCTGAGCAGCGCCTGCTGCGGGAACTGGCGCATCTTTACTGCATACTCGATGGGCGGCCCGTCCCCGTTCAGCACCGGCTGTTCTGCGCTACCGGTTATGGCAATCACATCAAGGTAGAGCTCGGGGGCAGTACGGCGGTTCAGGCGCAGCTCTTCCAGGCACTGTGTGCGGCGCAGCTCAAGGGTGGAGTAGTCGAGAAAGCCGAAGTCCACCGCCTTTTTAATCTTGTAGACATAGTTACCGGTCAGCAGTACCCAGGAGATATGGGTCTGGATCAACTCGAAGCCGGTCACTGCATGGTCATAGAGGGAGGCCTCCTGCAGCGCATGCAGCAGGCGTGCCTGGGATTCCAGTTGCGCGGTTTCAGTCATGATCGGTGTCGATAAAAACTGGCCATGGCCCGGTTGTTTTCATGATGCCAGCATTGCCCGGGGATGGAAAGCAAATCATTGTTTACTAAAGAAATAACGCCTTGTTTACGATAAATAGGATTGGGAGCCTCAGGGCTTTACGTGTATAGTTCGGTTAGACAGTGTTTCAAGCAGGCGAAAATGGATCTCTATTCGGTCGACAAGTTGATGGCGCAAACAAGGAAACTGGCCGCGGAATACCGCCAGGCAACCGGCCAGCCCCTGCCCGTGACTGCCGAGATCGCCAACTACGACGTATCGCGCCTGCTGGACCTGGAACTGATCCAGCCTCCGCCCGGCGGCTATGACGCGCTGGGTCGCAGCGGACCGTGGCGGGGGAAGAAGATCCAGATCAAGGGGCGCGCGATCTTCGACGAGAAAAAGTCGGGACAGCGTATCGGCCAGGTTAAACAGGAGCAGGAGTGGGACAGCATCATGCTGCTGCTCATGGATGAAAACTATGAACCGGTCGAGATCTACGAGGCCGATCGTGACGCCATCCTCGCGGCGCTCGAGGATAAGGCGGGCCAGTCGGAAAAACGCAGCAAGCGCGGCGCCATGTCGGTGAACAAGTTCAGAAATATCAGCCAGCTGATCTGGACCCGTGAAGAGGGGATCATCGAGGATGAGGTGTGGGATAACTTCCGCGATGCCTGACGCCGCCCCTGAAACCTGCTTTTAATTTACTTTCCCAACCCCCATGCAATCGATCTCGGAACTCCTCGGCGCCAACGGTATTCTGGCACAGAAGCTGCCTGGTTTTGCTCCGCGAGCAGCGCAACAGGAGATGGCCGAGGCGGTGGCCGAGGCACTCGCGCATCAGGGGGTGCTTATTGCCGAGGCTGGCACCGGGACCGGCAAGACCTTCGCCTATCTCGTACCGGCACTGCTCTCCGGCCACAAGGTCATCATCTCCACCGGCACCAAAAACCTGCAGGACCAGCTCTTTCACAAGGACCTGCCGTTGGTGCGCGATGCCCTGGCCGTACCGGTTGATGTGGCACTGCTCAAGGGGCGGGCCAATTACCTCTGTCCCCACCGCCTGCACCTGGCGCTGACCGAGGGGCACTTCAATACCCGCAGCCAGATCGCTGAATTGCAGCAGATCAGGCAGTGGTCCAGCAGCACACGCAGCGGTGACATTGCCGAGCTGTCCGAACTGCCGGAGGACTCGCCCATCTGGTCACGGGTCACCTCGACGGCCGACAATTGCCTGGGCAGTGACTGCGATTTTATCGAGGAGTGCTACCTGGGGTATGCCCGGCGCCGGGCCCAGGAGGCCGATATTCTGGTAGTGAACCACCACCTGCTCTTCGCCGACATGGCACTACGCGATGAAGGCTTTGGTGAACTGCTGCCCGGTGCCAACGCCTTTATCCTTGACGAGGCGCACCAGCTGCCGGAGACCGCCTCCAATTTCTTTGGCATGGCGATAAGCGGCAACCAGCTGTTCGAACTGGCGCGTGACTCGATTGCCGAGGATTTGCGTGAGGCCGGTGAGACAGCGCGGCTGCGCAAGGCTGCCGGTCACCTGGAAAAGGCGACACGGGATCTACGGCTTGCCTTCGGCAAGGAGCTGCGTCGTGGACAGTGGCACGAAGTGGCCACGCAGCAGGGTATCATCGATGCCATTACCCTCGTACGCGAGAGCCTCGATAAGTTGGCGGCGGCGCTGGAACCACTGGCCTCCCGGGGCAAGGGACTGGAGAACTGTCAGCGCCGCTGCAAGGAACTGGCTGCAAGTTTCAACACCCTCACAGGTCCCTCGCTGGAGAACTATATCCACTGGTTTGAAACCCACAAACGCTCGTTTAGCGTGAACTTCACACCGCTGGATGTGGCGGATGTCTTTCGGGACAAGGTCGAGGCACACCCGGCAAGTTGGATCTTGACCTCGGCCACGCTGGCAGTGGGTGAGGGTTTTGAACATTTTCAGCGTCGCATGGGGCTGGGCGAGGCCCGCACCTGCCGCTGGGAGAGCCCGTTCGACTTTCCCCGCCAGGCACTGCTCTACGTGCCGCCGGCGATGCCCGAGCCGAACCATCCCGATTACACCGCATCCGTTGTCGACCTGGCCTGTGAGTTGCTGAAGGAGAGCGAGGGACGTGCCTTCCTGCTGTTTACCAGCCACCGCGCCCTGCAGCAGGCGGCGGGGCTGCTGCGAGGGCGCACCGATTACCCGTTGCTGGTGCAGGGCGAGGCGCCGCGGGCACGCTTGCTGGAGCGTTTTCGCGAATTGGGTAACGCGGTGCTGCTGGGCACTGGCAGTTTCTGGGAAGGCGTCGATGTGCGGGGCGAGGCGCTGTCGCTGGTGCTGATCGACAAGTTGCCGTTTGCCTCACCGGGCGACCCGGTACTGCAGGCGCGCATCGATGCCATCCGCCGTGGCGGGGGCAATCCGTTTTTCGACTTCCAGCTGCCGCAGGCGGTCATCAGTCTGAAGCAGGGGGTGGGACGCCTGATTCGTGACGTGAATGATACCGGTGCCCTGGTGCTGTGCGACCCGCGCCTGGGGACGCGTGCCTACGGTCGTGTTTTTCTCGATAGCCTGCCGCCGATGAGCCGTACCCGCAAGTTTGAGGTGGTACAGCGTTTTTTTGCCCGAAATCGTGAACTGGGCAGGCTGGCGCAATCGAGCTGAAGATTATAATGTGTGGCTAAGATTCAGTGATGAGTGACAACAAGGGAGAGGATCAATGAAAAAACGCGGTTTGTGCGGTCTGGCTCTATGCGCGACGCTGCTGGGTATGCAGGGTGTTGCATTCGCCGAGGGTGAGACGGGCGGTGCCGGATTCGGTTTGGGTTTGAAGGTTGGCACACTGGGATACGGTGCGGAGCTTACCAAGGCGTTTACCGATTCGATCAGCGGACGTATCAGTTACAACGGCTTCTCGCGCAGTGAAAGCATGACCGAGTCGGATATCAAGTACGATGCGGATCTGGACTGGCAAAGCACTGCGCTGATGCTCGACTGGCACCCCGGGGAGAGCACCTTCCGTCTGAGCGTGGGCTACGTCTTCAACAACAATGAAATCAGTATGACGGCAAAACCATCCGCTGGTGTGGTTGAAATCAATGATGTCGACTATGCCGTGGGTGCCGATGATAAGCTGACCGGCAGCGTCGAGTTCGACAACGGCCCCTATGTGGGACTGGGTTTCGGCAATGCGGGCAAGAAGGGCTTTGGTTTCTCCTTCGACCTGGGCGCGGTATACCAGGGTTCACCCACGGTGGATCTGAAGGCAACGGGGACCGTTCTAAGTGCAGTACCTGAGTCCGAGATCCGGGCAGAAGAGGCCGATGCCGAGGACGAACTGGAAAACTTCACCTGGTATCCGGTCGTGGCGCTGGGCATCAGTTACGGTTTTTAATCGCAAGGTCTTGCATATCACCCGGAGTCGTTGCGCGGCTCCGGGTTTTTTATGTCCATGGATGGACGGTATGCCGCGGGTGCATGGACGCACAGGAGCGGCGCTCCATGGATGGACGGTATGCCGCGGGTGCGTGGACCTTGGTACTCCCTTGCGGGATAATGTCCCGTCCTACTCACCTATTTGTTTAGTACATGAAAATTCTGGCAATCGATACCTCGACCGAGGCCTGTTCGGCAGCGCTGCTGTATCAGGGTGATATCCGTGAGCGGTTTGAACTTGCTCCCCGCCAGCACGCGGAGCTGGTGCTGGGCATGGCCGATAGCCTGCTGGCCGAGGCGGGACTGGCACCGGCGTCACTCGATGCCGTGGCCCTCGGGCGCGGACCGGGTGCCTTCACCGGTTTGCGTATCGGTGCCGGGGTGGTGCAGGGGATCGCCTTCGCCGCCGAGCTGCCGGTCGTGCCGGTCTCCACCCTCGCCGCGATGGCGCAGGGCGCGTTGCGCCAATGGGGTAAAGGCCGTGTGATTCCCGCCATCGATGCCCGCATGCAGGAGATCTATGCCGCGGCCTACAGTGACGATGGCAACGGTTTGATGCAGCCGGTGATTGCCGATGCGCTATGCACGCCCGACAACCTGCCGTTGCCGGAAGGGGGAGGCTGGTTCGGTGCCGGCAGTGGCTGGGCCGCCTACGAGACTGAGCTTGGCCGTATCTTTGACGGCAAGCTGGACGGCTACGAGGCCGAGCACTACCCCCACGCCCGGGATGTTGCGCTGCTTGCCGCCCGGGACTTTGCAGCGGGCCAAGCTGTCGCGGCACACGAGGCCCTGCCGGTCTACCTGCGCGACCAGGTGGTGCAGAACCCGCAGCGCAAGGCCTGAGCGCCTCAGCTTATCTCCTTTTTCCGGCAGGCGTATCTGCCGGCTATCGGCTAAGCTTTCTCCAGTAACGGGAGAATGCGTGGTCGATAACAGCAACACTCCGGCGCAGTGGCGCCACTTTTCACATCAGGCGGATATCGGTGTGCAGGGCGAGGGTGCGACACTCGATGAAGCCTTTGCCCAGGCCGCGCTGGCCCTGACTGCCGTGGTTGCCGATCCGCACACGGTCAGGGCGGAAAAGGCGGTGCCGATCCACTGCGAGGCGCCGGATAGCGAACTGCTACTGGTCGATTGGCTCAATGCGCTGATCTATGAGATGGCGGTGCGGAAGATGCTGTTCAGTCGCTTTGAGGTCTCGATCACCGATGAGGTGCTTGAGGCGAAGGCCTGGGGGGAAGCCTTGGAGCGGCAGCGCCACCAGCCGGCGGTGGAGATCAAGGGGGCCACCTATACCGCGCTTGAGGTCAGGCAACTGGCCGGGGATCACTGGCGTGTGCGTTGTGTGGTCGATGTATGAGGGGTGGCGATGGCACGTCTTGAGCAAATCAACGAAAACTGCTGGCAGATTGACGCCCATGGTGCGATGCGGGTGCCGGCGCTTTTTTATGCCGATCGGCAACTTATCGAGGCGATGGATGACAAGGTGTTCGAGCAGGCGATCAACGTGGCCACGCTGCCGGGCATCATCAAGGCCTCCTACGCCATGCCTGATGCCCATTGGGGCTACGGTTTCCCCATAGGCGGTGTCGCCGCCTTTGATCCGGCGCAGGGCGGCGTGGTCTCCGCCGGGGGTGTCGGTTTCGATATTTCCTGCGGTGTGCGCACCCTGCTGACCGGGCTGACCAGGGAACAGGTCGAACGGCACAAGGAGCAACTCGCCGATGCCCTTTACTACTCGGTGCCCGCCGGTGTCGGCAGTACCGGTGGTATCGTGCTGGATAACCGCGGCATGGATGCGATGTTGCGTGGTGGCGCGCGCTGGGCGGTCGAACAGGGCTACGGTGAGGCGCGTGATCTGGAATACTGTGAAGAGCGCGGACAAATGAGCGGTGCCGAGCCGAAGCATGTCTCCGACCATGCCAAGAAGCGCCAGCACAAGGAGATGGGTACGCTCGGTTCGGGCAACCACTACCTCGAGGTGCAGCATGTTGCCGCGATCTACGATGATGGGGCGGCCGCAGCCTACGGTCTGAAGCAGGGCGAGGTGGTGGTGAGTATCCATTGCGGTTCGCGCGGACTGGGCCACCAGATCGGCACCGAGTACCTCAAGTCGATGACGCTGGCAGCGAAAGACCACGGCATTGAACTGCCCGAACGGGAACTGGCCTGTGCCCCCATCGACTCGCCGGTGGGACAGCGCTATCTGGGGGCGATGCGCGCCGGTATCAATTGCGCCCTGGCCAACCGTCAGATCATTACCCACCTGACGCGCCGGGCCTTCGCCACGATCTTTGATGATGCCAAGCTGCGGCTGCTCTACGATGTCTCCCACAACACCTGCAAGCTGGAGGAGCATGAAGTCGAGGGTATAAAACGCCGGCTCTATGTGCACCGCAAGGGGGCTACGCGGGCTTTCGGCCCGGGACACGGTGAGTTGCCGCCGGACTACCGCTCAAGCGGGCAGCCGGTGATTATCGGCGGTTCGATGGGGACGGCCTCCTATATTCTCGCCGGCACTGCGCAATCGGAACAACTGGCCTTCAGCTCCGCCTGCCACGGGGCGGGCCGCGCGATGAGCCGCCATGCTGCGAAGAAGCGCTGGCGCGGCAACAAGGTGATCGATGACCTGGCCTATCGAGGCATTCTCATCCGCAGTCCGTCGCTGCGCGGTGTGGCCGAGGAGGCGCCGGGTGCCTACAAGGACGTGACGGCGGTGGTCGATGCGGCACACAGCGCCGGGCTCAGCCGGAAGGTGGCCCGGCTCGAACCGATGGTGTGTGTAAAGGGGTAACGGACGATTGGTGTTGCTGGTATCGGCTGGCGGCTTGTATTCTATACGAATGCCATTTCACGGAAAATATGAGCAACTAAATGGATTTATATGAACTGCCTTTTGCGAAGATAATTCTACTCAGGGACGATATTGCCGAGGTTATCGTCAATGAAGGTGTCCAGATGGACGTCGGGATGGTTGAGCAATATCACGAATTTCTGCGCACACATCTTCGCGCGCCGTTTTCAGTTCTGGTGAATAAAATAAACGCCTACACCTATGATTTCGAGGCGCAGCAGAAACTGGCGACGATCGAAGAAATGACTAAAATAGCCGTTGTGATCTATAACGATATATCAAAACGGGTCGCTGAAAACCTGGCGGTAATTCCACGTCCCAAAACCTGGAATATGCAGACATTCACAGACCGGGACTCCGCCCTTGCCTGGCTGGTCGCAGAACAGGAAAAGCACACTTGAGTCCGACAACGCTGCTGGACTTGAGTCGTCGCACATGAGTTGAACCTAAAGCGCACCGCGTTCGACAAGCAGCCGATAAATCGACTCGGCCATCTGTCGGTAGCCCTCGCGGTTGAAGTGGATTTGATCCGATTTGAGCGCACTGTCTCCCTCCAGCCGGGGCAGTATCTCCTTTTCGATGGGTATGCCCATCTCCTCTGCCAGTTCGACATAGAACGCTGCGCTTTCGAACAGCAGCAGTGCAAACTCCGGCACCCCGACCAGCACCACCTCTATATTGCGTGCCCGTGCTGCCTGAATCATGGCGCGCAGGTTTTTTACCGTATCGGCGGCCGGCTTACGGCGCAGGATATCGTTGCCACCGTGGCAGAGAATCAGTAGCTGTGGCCGGTACTCATCCAGCAGTTCAGGCAGCCGTTGGCGGCCCTGTGCCGACAGTTCTCCGGGTATGCCGGCATTGATCACCGTACGCCCGCTGAGCCGTTGCAACACCTCGGGATAACTGTGCTCCTCGGCGACGCCGGTACCGTAGGTAAGGCTGTCGCCGAAGGCGAGGATCACTGCATCCTGGGACAGACGCTGCAGTGTCGGTTCGGCCTTGCCGCAGGCGGCAAGCAGCGGTAGCAGGAGGGCGTACAGCAACAACAGCGGCAGTGGTGCAGGCACTGTTTGTGGTCGAGCGGCTATCAGCTGAACGTTCATGGCACAGAACATAAAACGAAATTGTCATGCGTTAAAGGGGGGGACAATAACAAACGAGGGTCGGGTGGCACGCGCGTAGCCCCAGGTGCGTCTGTCGTCGTATCGTCACTGCGCCCGCGTCAAATTGCCGCAGCTTGCGGCGCGGTAATGTAGACCCGCAATGGATGCATTATATCTCATGCGTTATCGTCGAGGGTCAGCAATGAGGCGTTGCCGCCGCTGGCCGTGGTGTTGACGGTGACCGTGCGTTCGGTGGCGAAACGGTGCAGGTAGTGGGGGCCGCCCGCCTTGGGGCCGGTGCCTGACAGCCCCTCGCCGCCAAAGGGCTGTACCCCCACCACTGCACCGACCATGTTGCGGTTGATATAGAGGTTGCCGACGCGTGCACGCTGTTGCACCTGTTGCCAGGTGGACTCAAGCCGGCTGTGTACGCCCAGCGTCAAGCCGTAGCCGCTGGCGTTGATACGGTCTACAACCTGTTCCAGTGCATTCGCCTCGTAACGCACCAGATGCAGCGCAGGGCCGAACACCTCCTCATGCAACAGGGCGCTGTCGGACAGTTCAAACAGATGCGGCGCAAAATAACTGCCCTGGTCACAGCCCTGCGGCAGTGACAGTCGCTTCAACAGCCTGCCCTGGCGCCCCATGCGCTCGCTATGCCGCTCCAGGGTGTCGACAGCATTGGCGTCAATAAGGGGGCCGATATCGGTGTTGATGAGGATCGGATCGCCGATATGCAGCTCCTCCATCGCCCCCACCAGACGCTCAATCAGACGCCCGGCGATCTCCCGCTGCACGAACAGCAGGCGCAGGGCCGAGCAGCGCTGCCCCGCGCTGTTGAAGGCGGAGGTGATGACATCGTCGACGACCTGCTCCAGCAGGGCGGAACTGTCGGCGATCATCATGTTCAGTCCACCTGTCTCGGCGATCAGTGTGCGGATCGGGCCGCTGTTTGCGGCCAGTTGCGACTGGATGGTATGTGCCGCCGCCGTGGAGCCGGTAAAGGCGACCCCTGCCAGTTCGGATGAGCGCAGGAGCGGGGAGGCAAGTACCCCCGCACTGCCCGGTAGCAGGTGCAGCACCTCGACGGGAATGCCGGCCTCGTGAAACAGCGTCACGCAGCGCCAGGCGGTAACAGGGGTGAGCCGGGCGGGCTTGGCGACCACGCAGTTGCCGGCGGCCAGTGCCGCGGCGATCTGGCCGCAGAAGATGGCGACCGGGAAATTCCAGGGACTGATACAGGCGAACACCCCGCGTCCGTGCAGCCACAGAGTGTTCTGTTCGCCGGTGGGGCCGGGCAGTTCTGCACCGCGGGAAAACTCCTCGGCGGCCTGCCTGGCGTAGTAGCGGCAGGCGTCCACCGCCTCGCGCACCTCGTTGAGCGCATCGACGAGGGGCTTGCCCGCCTCGCGGATGACGAGATAGGCCAGTTCAACCGTGTGCTCTTCCAGCAACTCCGCGGCGCGCTTAAGGTAGTTTGCCCGTATCGTGCCGCCGCTACGATCCCACGTTTGGGCGGCAGCTGCGGCGCTGGCCATGGCCTGCTCGAGATGATGGACCTCGGCCTCGACCACATTGCCGACCTGTTGTCGCCGGTCGGCAGGATTGGTTACGGGCTGTGCCGGGCCCGAGGGGCGTTCGCCGGCGATGATCGGCGTTGCCTCCCAGCACTGTTGCGCGGCGGCCGCCAATGCCTGATCGAGCTGTTGCAGCACACTATAGTCGCTCAGTTCATGCCCGGTCGAGTTGCGGCGCTGCTTACCGTAGAGGGCGGCGGGCTTCGGGATGGCCGGGTGCGGACTGCAGCGGTTCTGTTGCGCCTTGAGCACCGGGTCGGTGACGATCAGCTCGACCGGCTGCTGAAGATCGCCCAGTTGGTTGATGAAGGAGCTGTTGGCGCCGTTCTCCAGCAGGCGTCTGACCAGGTAGGGCAGCAGCTTCTCGTAACTGCCCACCGGTCCGTAGATACGGCTGGTGATCGGTTGTTGATAAAGCTCGGCGGTCAGCGGGTAGAGTGACTCGGCCATGCCGTGCAGGCGCTGGAACTCGAAACGGTCCGGGGCAGAGGCAAGCTCCATAACATAGGCGACGCTGAAGGCGTTGTGGGTGGCGATCTGCGGGTAGAAACTGTCGGGATGGCTCAGCAGGTAGCGGGCACAGGCGAGAAAACCGACGTCGGTCGCGTTCTTGCGGGTGAACACCGGGTAATTGTCCAGCCCCAGTTCCTGCGCACGCTTGATCTCGCTGTCCCAGTAGGCGCCCTTGACCAGCCTCAGTGGCAGGGTCCGCCCTGTCTCCATGGCCTGTTGCTGCAACCATCTCAGAACCGGCATGGCGCGTTTCTGGTAGCTCTGGAGTGCCAGTCCCAGCCCTGACCAGCCGGTGAAAAGCGGGTCGTGGATGAGCCGCTGGAACAGCAGCAGCGACAGTTCCAGCCGCTCGCACTCCTCGGCATCGATAGTAATGGAAATGCCGGCATCCCGGGCCAGGTGGACGATATGGCGGATGCGCGGCAGCAGTTCATCGAATACCCGTTCGGCGTGGCTCACCCGGTAGCGGGGATGCAGGGCGGAGAGCTTGATCGATACACCGGGCGCGGTATACAGCCCGTCCCCGCTGTGCACTGTACCGGCAATACGTGCGATCGCCGTCTCATAGGCACTCATGTATTCCTCTACGTCCTCAACGGTCTGGGCCGCCTCGCCCAGGCAGTCAAAGGAGTAGCGTGTATTCTCTCCGGCATGGCGGCTGTGTCTGAGTGCGCTGTCGATATCGGCACCGAGGATGAAACTGTGGGCCAACACCTCCATCGCCTCGTTCAGCGCCAGGTCCAGTACCCGTTCGCCGGCACGCCTGAGCAGCCTGCGCAACACGCCGGCCGGCGAATCCATGCTGATGAAGCGGCCGCTGATCAGCAGTCCCCAGGCCGAGGCGTTGACCAGCAAGGGGTTGTCGTGGCGGATGTGGTGATCCCAGTGGCCCTGAATGATCTTTTCCCGAATCAGGAACTTGCGGTTCTGTTCATCGGGAATGCGCAGCAGCGCTTCGGCCAGGCACATCAGCACGATCCCCTCCTCGTTGGACAGGTCGTACTCGTGCAGCAGGCGTTCGATACCGTTGTGCCGGTCGAGACGTTTGCGCAGGGCTGCGGTGAGCTGGCGGGCACGCTCGAGCACGCGCGCGCTACGCTCGGGTTCCAGGCGCGCCATCACCAGCAGGGGACGTAGCGCGCTGGCTTCATCGATACGGTAGGCGTCGTTAATAACCTCCAGCAGCTTGTCGCGGGGTGGGGGTGGGCGTGCAAAGAGCATGCGGTATGCCTGTGTAAACTGGCCTACCGAAAGTGTAGAAGAAATTCACTGCGCGTCTTCAGGCGCGGCTTTTGAATCCCAGCATCAGGTCGCCCAGTTCGCCCCGGCTGCCGTCCTCCCGGGTAAAGCTGCCGCTTTGCGCGATGCTGTCGTAGCGGTTCAGCATGGTTGCCGTATCCCGGTAGTCCAGCGACAGGCTGGCGATGCCGGCATCGGCCAGAGACTCCAGCCGCTGCCGGCCGGCCGCATCCAGGGTAAACAGCCTGAGCTGCTGGTAGATGCTGTCGCGGTTGTCGATCTGCCCGTCCCCGTTCTCGTCATAACGGCCGAGTGCGTCAAAGCCGTGCGCATCGCCGTTCTGATCGCCGAACAGTTCCGTGCCGTCGTCGATGAGACCGTTGCCGTTGCGATCCAGTGCCAGGAAGGCATCGCCGCCGCTGACGAAGCTGACCTTATCGCTGTGTCCGTCCGCATCGATATCGAAGTGGACGCCATGCTCAATACCGGTGGTGTGCAGACCGTCACCGTTGAGATCCAGGGCCAGGGGGTCTGAGCGTCGTGGCGGTGCCTCAGGCTCTTGTGTCATGCGTACCGTGACACGCTGGTAGCTAATCTGGTCGACGGTGATCTCCACCGTGGTGAACCGTGTTGCGGCCACCGCCGTTTCACTCTGCACGACGCTATTCGTTGTGCTCCCGCTGTCGGCCTCCAGGGCCGCTTCACTGGTTACTCCGGCGGGGGCTGAGACAGAATCCTCGCCATCGGTGAGACCCGCCTGTTCCAGAAACGGGCGCAGCGCCTGGTACTCGGCGGATGATTTGACCTGTCGGTCTATCTGGTGGAACAGTTTCAACGGGTCGCCGTCATCTCCCTGTTGCGCCACGGGGATGCGTCCCGGTGATGCCTCGGGACGGTTGGCCTCGGCGTGCGGTCGACCGGGTACCGGCATGCGTTCAGCCGGGGCGGCTGGTCGGCCGGGGGCGGCGGGAAGAATCTGGGGGTTGATTGGGGGGATGGCCATTGCTGTTCTCCGGTTACAGCATAGATAGCGGCCGGAGGGGTGAAAACTTTATAGTATCGGCAGGGTTTGCCGTTTCCTTTAATTGCGCTACTTCAGCAGCAGCCGCTCGAGTATCCCCTCATAGATGCTGGACAGGGCCTCGAGATCGGCAATGGCGACACACTCATTGACCTTGTGAATGGTTGCATTGAGCGGCCCGAGTTCCAGCACCTGTGCCCCGGTGGGGGCGATAAAGCGCCCGTCCGAGGTGCCGCCGGCGGTGTTGATGTCCGGGCGGTTGCCGGCAACCGACTCGATGGCGTCGCAGGCGGCATCGAGCAGGGCGCCGCCGGAGGTGAGAAACGGTTCGCCGGAGAGCGACCAGTCGATGTCATAGTTCAGGCTGTACTGATCGAGCAGGGCCTCGACGCGAGTCTGCAACGCTTCCTGTGTGACCTCGGTGGAGTAGCGAAAATTGAACAGCAGTTGCAGGCTGCCGGGGATGATGTTGGTGGCGCCGGTGCCGGCGCTGATGTTGGAAATCTGGAAGGTGGTGGGGGGGAAGAATTCATTGCCCCGGTCCCACTCGATGCTGGCCAGTTCCGCCAGTGCAGGGGCGGCCAGGTGGATGGGGTTGACCGCGAGGTGGGGGTAGGCCACGTGCCCCTGGGTGCCGAAGATGGTGACCCGACCGTTGAGTGAACCACGACGGCCGTTTTTCACCACATCGCCAAGCTTCTCGCTGCTGGTCGGCTCCCCGACCAGGCACCACTCTATCTTCTCGTTGCGCGCCTCGAGCGTTTCGATCACCTTTACGGTACCGTTGACCGCCGGCCCCTCTTCATCGCTGGTGATGAGAAAGGCGATGGAACCGGGATGATCAGGGTGCGCTTCGATAAAGCGGTTACAGGCGCTGAGCATTGCGGCGATCGAACCTTTCATGTCCGCCGCG
This sequence comes from Thiohalomonadaceae bacterium, assembly GCA_041547565.1. GTDB lineage: Bacteria > Pseudomonadota > Gammaproteobacteria > Thiohalomonadales > Thiohalomonadaceae > JBFEUI01. The sequence goes on along the minus strand of JBFEUI010000001.1, from coordinate 47,850 downwards.
CCGCGGCCGTGGAGCATCCCGCCAGCCTCCGTCGCGGAGAACGGGGGATAGCGCCAGTCGCTTTCGGGACCGGTCGGTACCACGTCGGTATGGCCGGCAAAGCAGAACAGTGGGCCCTGTGTGCCCCTGCGGGCCCAGAGGTTGTCGACCTCGCCGAAACGCAGTGGCTCGCAATTAAAACCGAGCGCTTCCAGCTGTTCGCAGAGCAGCGCCTGGCAGCCGGCATCTTCGGGTGTGATTGAGGGGCGCTTGAGCAGTTCGATGGCAAGATCGCGGGTAGAACGCATAATCCATATCCAGTGTCACGTTGCCTGCATTGTACTGGGAAAGCGTTCCGGATTGCATTAGCAATTAATCTTTATCCCCGTGCGGTTAGCTTCAGTGGCAGTACGTTTTCACTGAGTGGTCGTGGTTTGGCGATGCTGTAACCCTGCACATAGTCGACACCGATCACCTCGAGCCGCTCCCGGATAGCGTCGTTTTCAACATACTCGGCGATGGTCTTGATGCCGATTGTTTCGCCGATTTTGTGAATCGATTCCACCATGGCGCAGTCGATGGGGTTATCGAGCATGTCCTTGACGAAACAGCCGTCAATTTTCAGGTAGTCGACCGCAAGATTTTTCAAATAGGCGAAGGAGGAGAGTCCGCTGCCAAAGTCATCCAGCGCGAAGCTGCAGCCGATCGCCTTGAGCTCGCTGATAAAATGAGTGGCATCGGTCAGGTTGGCGATGGCGGCCGTTTCGGTGATCTCGAAACAGACCCGGGCCGGATTGACCTGGTGTGTGTGCAGCAATTTCTTGATGCCGGGCAGCAGTTTTGCATCGCTGAACGTGTTGCCGGAGAGATTGATGGAGACCAGTCCGGTTTCAGGGTGTTGGTGCAAATAGCGCAGCGTCTGTTCGATTACCCAGAAGTCAATGTCCGCCATCAGACCGTAGCGTTCAGCAGCCGGTATGAACGTCGAGGGCGGTACCAGCTTGTTGTCGCTGTCGAGCATGCGGATCAGTATCTCGATATGTTGTCCGGATGCTTCGGCATAACGTGTGGCCTGTATGGCCTGTTGGTAAAGGATGATGCGTCCCTCTTCCAGGGCCTGTTTGATCTGCGTGGCCCACTGCATCTCACTGTGCCTGCGTGCCAGCGTGGCATCATCCGGAGAATAGACATGATAGCGGTTTCTGCCCAGGTCCTTTGCCGCGTAGCAGGCCACATCGGCCTCGCTCATGATGCTGGTTATGCCCTCGCAGTTCTGATCGATCAGGGCAATGCCGATGCTGACACCGATATCGAAGGTCTTGTCCTGCCAGACAAAACGAAACGCCTTGACCGAGTCGCGAATCTTGGCGGCGATCTTCTTCGCCTGTTCAAGGTGGCAGCCGTGCAGCAGGATGCCGAATTCGTCACCGCCGAGGCGCGCCAGCGTGTCGGTGTCGCGCAGTTGCTGTTGGAGCAGAAAGCTGAGCTGGCGCAACAACTCGTCTCCTGCGGTATGACCGGATATGTCATTGACCAGTTTGAACTGATCAAGATCGAGGTAGAGGAACGAGTGCTGTAGCGGTTCCAGTCTGGCATTGTCGATCAGCTGACTGAGTCGCCGTTCCAGCTCGCTGCGGTTGATCAGACCCGTGAGGGCATCGTGTGTCGCCTGCCAGGTCAGGCGCATTGCCATCTCACGCCTGTCGCTCATGTCGCGGAATACCATTACCGTACCGATCAGTTCGCCGCTGCGTGTCTGAATGGGAGCGGCGGACCCGGCAATACAGATCTCCTTGCCATCTTTGTTCAACAGCAGTGTGTGTTCCGGCAACTCGGTGACCTGGCCGCTGCGCAGGCTCTGGTACACCGGGTTTTCCAGGGGACTGCGGCGCTGTTCACTGGCCAGTTGGAAGACGTTGCTGAGCATACAGCCTCTGAGCTCATCATTGCTGATGCCGATCAGCGACTCGGCGACCGGATTGATCGAGGTGACCTGGCCGATATCATCGGTTGTGATGACAGCTTCGCCAATGGAGTGGAGGGTAACAAGTGCGCGTTCCTTCTCCTCGAACAGTGCATCCTTGATCGCCATCTGTTCGGTGATATCGGTATTGGTGCCGACCATTTTGCAGGGCTGGCCGGATTCGTCGCGTACCGCGATACCGCGTTCCCAGTGCCAGCGATAGCTGCCGTCCCGGTGCATGATGCGATGAATGTTCTCATACAACGGTGTTTTGCCTGCGAGGTGGGCGGCAATATCCGCTTCAGCTTTTTCCCGATCGTCCGGTTGTACCCGGCTCTCCCAGGTCTCGAGGCTATGTTCGATCTCATCGTCCGCATAGCCGAGCATCGCTTTCCAGCGTGGCGAATAGTAGACCTCGCCGGTTTTTATGTTCCAGTCCCACAAGCCGTCATTGGCGCCCTGCATGGCAAGGTCGAAGCGCTCGTTGGCGGCGAATAGCGCTTTTTCCGTATGGCTGATGCTGCGCAGTACAAGGTAGGTGACGATGATGCTGACAAATGCAGACAGAATACTCAGCACGATGGTGAAACGCTGGTTATTGTTGTGAAAGTTCTCGGCGAGTGTATGGACCTCACTCTCATAGAGTTGTTGCTGGGTGTCGGCCAGTTGCTGCAGGATGGCAAAGTTGCCTTTCTGGGCGGGAATAGCCTGGTTGGTGAGCAATTTCCCCGCCTTGGCGGTTGCACCGCTGAAGATGAGATCGATCACCTCATGCTGGCTGTCTATGCCCGCGGTCACGTTATTACCCTGTCGCCGCATGATAGCCTGTTCCGGTTCGCTGAGTTTGAGCGACATCAATGCCTGTCGGGCCACGGCAAAGTCCGTGCCCAGTTCATTGAAGCGCAGATGTTGTTCATCCTGCTCGAACGGGTCAGCGAGGTGGAGCATGAGTGTCAGGCTGATGGCTCGTTCACGTGATGCCGATAGCATCTTTTCCACCAGGTCACGTTTTTGCAGGTAAAGTGCCGTGGCCGCCTCATCCTGGTTGTGGTAGCGGGAAAACTGATACAGGCCGATAAAGCCGGTGGAGGAGAGGGTGAGCAGCACGATGGCAAAGCCCGTGATGATGATGAGCCTTGAGTTGCTTGTCAGGGTCATACGCCAGCTTACCTTTATCCCCGAGCGCTTCCCGTGACATCCCCTTTGCCGTCACTCGAGGCAGGTTGTGCGTTATTCCATTAATGCAGTGGTTTGGTGCAGGCAGATGGCAACAGTTGCCGTTGGCGAAACGCTGGTATTATGTGTTCGCTGAAAATAATGCGGACTCTGCCCTGTTTCTTATTGCTCTATGTTGTGTGGGCACAACTTATTGTGCTGTCCATGATATGAACCTGACCGTTGCAGTCAAGAAGCAGTTGCAAGACAGCATATACTGATTTGCTGATGTGTTGTGGGGATGCATACGCGTGCTGAGCGCGAGCGGGTGTCGCCAAGGGTTATTTTGCCAGGGAGTAGTTGCCCCCGCCCCGGCGGGAGATGATCTTCTTGCGCTCCAGGTTATCGAGTAGCTTGTTGAGGTTGGAGGTACTGAAACCGTCCGCCCTGAGACGCTCCTTGAGCATCGGGGTACTGATCATTACCCGGGTTTTCATTATCTCAAGGACTTTTTCAACGATCTCATCGTCACTATGGTCTGTTTTCTTCTTTTTCTTCGCCTCGCTTGAGGGGGCCGCTTCTGGCGGCGCGGGTTCAGGCTCAGGCTGTGGTTCTGGTTGTTTCACCGCTGCAGTTGCCGGCTTGGCCTCGTCCTTCCGGGCAGGTGTCTCAGCCGCTTTCTCCGCGGCCGGCTCGGGTAGACTCTGTAGTTCTCTTAATTCCGCATCAATCGCGGCGATACCCTTCTCGTATTCGATGACGATATTGGTGCGACGCTTTTTCAAGTCTTCAATCTGGTTGTCGATGATAAGCAGGGCCTTTTTGTGGTCATCGCCCAGCTGGGTGCGCTTCTTCTCAAGCTTCTCGAACTTGTCACGCAGGGCGGCACGGCGAGCTTCCTCATGTTCTTCCTGCTCTTTGCGCTTGGCCAGCTCAAACAACTCTTGTGAGGAGAGTTTAGTGAGGTCGACAGACATACTGAGTATCCTTTTTCCCAGATCGCAAGGTTAATTAACGAACAATGCCTCAAAGTCGGGCGCTTTAAAACCCACGTGGATCACATTTTTGTGATCGAGCACGGGACGTTTTACCAGGGTCGGATTCGCCTCCATGAGTGCGATCGCCCTGGTCTTGTCGATTCCGTCCCGTTCGTTTGCGGAAAGCTGCTTCCAGCTAAGACTCCTGCGGTTGAGCAGGGTTTCCCAGCCGACAGCCTCGACCCATCGCCTGATCAGAGCCGGGTCGAAACCATCGCCCCTGATATCGACAAAAGTATAGGTCACGTCGTGGTTATCGAGCCACTGGCGCGCCTTTTTCACCGTATCGCAGTTTTTTATGCCGTACAGCGTCGTCATTGTTCTTAATCTATGAGGCGCAAGGGGGAAGGCGTGAAAAAAGACACCACTACTACGCTTAACACTTCACACCTTACCCTTCACTTCATGTTAGATGTCGCGCAGCAGCTCGTTGATACCGACCTTGCCGCGGGTCTTCTCGTCGACCTGCTTGACGATCACGGCACAGTAGAGGCTGTAGCTGCCGTCCTTGGAGGGCAGGTTGCCCGAGACCACCACCGAGCCGGCAGGCACGCGGCCGTAGAGTACCTCGCCGGTTTCCCGGTTGTAGATCTTGGTGCTCTGGCCGATGTAGACGCCCATGGAGATCACCGAGCCCTCTTCGACGATCACGCCCTCGACCACCTCGGAACGGGCGCCGATAAAACAGTTGTCCTCGATGATGGTCGGTGCGGCCTGCAGCGGTTCGAGCACGCCGCCGATACCGACGCCGCCGGACAGGTGCACGTTCTTGCCGATTTGGGCACAGGAGCCGACGGTGGCCCAGGTGTCGACCATGGTGCCGCTGTCGACGTAGGCGCCGATGTTGACGTAGGAGGGCATCAATACTGTACCGGGCGCGACGTAGGAACCGCGGCGCGCCGTGGCGGGCGGCACCACGCGTACGCCGCCTTCACGAAAGTCGCGTGAGTTCATGTCGGCGTACTTGGAGGGGACCTTGTCGTAGTAGTTGGTAAAGCCGCCCTTCATAAACTCGTTGTCGTTGATGCGGAAGGAGAGCAGTACCGCCTTTTTCAGCCACTCGTTGACCACCCAGTCGCCCACGCCTTTCTGCTCGGCAACGCGTGCCTCACCGCTATCGAGCATGTGAATGGCCTCTTCAACAGCCTCTTTCACATGGGTATCGACACTGCGCGGTGTGATCTCGGCGCGGTTCTCAAAGGCCTGTTCGATGATATTCTGGATGTCGCTCATGAGTCTCTCTCCGTTGTGAACGTTTCAGCATGGCTGACAAAAACGCTGGGTATTGTCGCAGGTTATGCTGGGCTCGTCATTACAAGTTATTGATAAATGTTCTGATTCGCTGTGCCGCGTCGATGCATTCGTCCAGTTCGGCGACCAGCGCCAGGCGTATGCGGTTCGCCCCGGGATTGGCACCGTGGGCCTCGCGCGAAAGGTAGCTGCCGGGCAGTACCGTGACGTGCTGCCGGGCAAACAGATCGCGGGCAAACTCGGTGTCGCTGATCGGTGTCTTCGGCCACAGGTAGAAGCCTGCCTCGGGTCGTTCGACCGGAAGCACCGGTTGCAGGATATCCACTACCGCCTCGAACTTCTGCCGGTAGATGGCGCGGTTCTGGGTGACATGCTGCTCATCGTTCCAGGCCGCAATGCTGGCCGCCTGGGTGGCCGGCGGCATGGCGCAGCCGTGGTAGGTGCGATAGAGCAGAAAACGTTGTATCACCTCGGCATCGCCTGCAACAAATCCCGAGCGCAGCCCCGGCAGGTTGGAACGCTTGGACAAGCTGTGGAAGACGACACAGCGGCGGTAGTCGTCGCGCCCCATCTCGGCAGCCGCTTGCAGCAGCCCGGGTGGCGGCTGGTCTTCATCGAAGTAGAGTTCCGAGTAGCACTCGTCCGAGGCGATGATGAAATCGTGTTTGTCGGCCAGTGCGATGAGCCGCTTGAGCAACGCCGGCGGTGCCACCGCACCGGTCGGATTGCCGGGGCTGCACAGGTAGAACAGCTGGCAGCGCTGCCAGATCTCCTCCGGTACCGCATCCAGATCGGGGAGGAAGCCGCTCTGCTCGGTGGTATTCATGAACCAGGGTTCGGCCCCGGCCAGCAGGGCCGCCCCCTCGTAGATCTGGTAGAACGGATTGGGCAGCAGCACCAGCGGCGCCCTGGTACGGTCGACAACGGCCTGGGCGAAGGCGAACAGCGCCTCCCGCGTACCGTTGACCGGCAACACCTGTTGCGCCGGATCCAGACTGCCTGCGGGCAGATTGAAGCGCCTGGACAGCCAGCCGGTGATGGCCTCCCTCAACTCGCTACGCCCCTTGGTCAGCGGGTAGTTGGCCAGCCCGTGCAGGTGGGTGATCAGCTCCTCGGCCACAAAACCGGGCGGCTTGTGCTTGGGCTCGCCGATAGACAGCGCAATGTGCTCCTTGGCGACAGGCGTGATTCCCGCCTTGAGGCGGTTGAGTTTCTCAAACGGGTAGGGCTGTAGCGTGTCGAGCTCGGGATTCATCGCATCGGGCCTGCAAAAGCAGCGGATTATATGCGATTCATCCGGTGCTATAAACCGTGGCGGCCTATCCCGTACGGATCGCGGTGAATTTGCCTGGCATGGCATTTCTCTGTGTCGGCGCGATAGTGCCGCACGCGGCTATCGGCTATGCTTCACACCTGTTTGCCGGGAGATGGTTCGCTTATGAAGGTTAGCTTTATCCACCATGTCAGCCTGCTGGTGGCCGATACCGGGCGGGCGCTCGGCTTTTACCGTGATGTCCTCGGCCTGAGCGTTTCGGAGCAACGCCCTGAGCTTGGATTCCCCGGGGCCTGGCTGGATGTCGGCGGGCAGCAGATACACCTGTTGGAGCTGAGCGACGGGGCACAACAGGGATTACCCGGGCATGTGGGGCGTGACCGCCATGTGGCCTTTGGCGTGGAGGGGCTGGCCGGGATCAAGCAGCGGCTGGAAGCCCATGGTATCGACTACAGGCCGAGCCGTTCCGGCCGCAGTGCCGTGTTCTGCCGCGATCCGGACGGCAACGGCGTCGAGTTGATTGACGTCACCGTCGACAGAGGCGGCAATGGCGTGCAACAGGAGTCGTCATGCAAACCTACAAATTGATCCTGCCCGAGCACCTGAACCACTATGGCTCGCTGTTCGGCGGCTATATGCTGCAGTGGGTCGATGAGGCGGCATGGATGGCCGCGTCGATGGATTACCCCGGTTGCGACCTGGTGACGGTGGCGATGGATCGGGTCGAGTTTCACCAGGGCGTCAAGGAGGGGGCGATCATACGCTTTGATGTAGAGCGTTGCCGTGTCGGCAATAGCTCGGTGCAGTACCAGGTCGAGGTGCATGCGGTGAACGTGGAGCAGGGGGGGAGCAGTACCGTCTTCTCCACCCACGTCACTTTCGTGCGGGTTGATGGTGAGGGCAACAAGCAAGCACTTCCGCCGCCAAAGAGCGGTAGTGTGTAACGAGTGGTAAGTGGACCAGGAATTGGATGGAAAAAATCTTTTCCTGACTCCTCGTTGCTCACCGCTCGTGACTGAATAATCTATTCGGAGAGGCTTTTTGACAGCGTCCTGCTGAGACAGTCCATCTCCTCTTCGTCGCTGATGGCGTGATTCATCTGGTCGGTGACATAGAATATATCCTCCACGCGCTCACCCAGCGTGGCTATCTTCGCGTTATGCAGACGGATGCCGCACTGTCCCAGTGCATGGGCGATGGAGGAGAGAACGCCGGGTCGATCCCCGGTAATGACCTCGATGATGGTACGGTCGTTTTTCGCATCCTGCTCAAAGGCGATCTCGGTCTGGATGGTGAAGTGCTTGAGTTGCCGGGCGATGTGCCGGCGGATTTGCGGCGATTCGGCGGCGGGGTTGAGCAGACGTTCGCAGAGCCTTTCCCTGATTTCGTTGATGCGAAATTCACTGGCGATAGGTTCGCCGTCCTCCTCCAGCACGATATAGGTGTCCAGGGTGTAGTTGTCGCAGGAGGGGATGATGCGTGCCTCGACCACGTTCAGCCCCAGTTGGTCGAGTGCATGGGTCGTGGTGGTGAACTGAAAGCCCCGTATCGGTGTGTAGATGAATATCTCCGTGCCGCCGCGTTCGCCTTCCCTGCGGATCGCCACCAGTGGTTTTGCGCTGGTACCGTGCTCGGTGACCTCACGGCTGTGCCAGGCAATTTCATCGGCCGAATAGCGCAGAAAATAGTCGTCGCTGACGCGCCGCCAGTAGGCCTCGACCGCGGCCATGTCGATATTTCGCGCTAGCAGCAGCTCGCGTGCCGCCTCGCGGGTGTCGCGGATGATTTCATCCTGGCCGATCGGATTGGTCAGTCCGCGCCGCAGCGCGTAGCGGGTGGCGTGGTAGAGCTCTGCCAGCAGGGCATCTTTCCACGAGTTCCACACCGACGGGCTGGTGGCACGGATATCCGCCACGGTGAGCAGGTAGAGGTAGTCGAGGTGCATGGCATCACCGACCTGGGCGGCAAATTTGTTGATCACCTCGGGGTCGGAGATATCCTTGCGCTGTGCCGTCACGGACATTATCAGGTGGTACCTGATAAGCCACGTGACCAGTGCCGTATCGTAGTCACTCAGTTGGTGGAGCTTGCAGAACCGTTCCACCTCCTCCGCACCCAGCAGCGAGTGGTCGCCGCCGCGTCCCTTGGCAATGTCGTGGTAGAGACCGGCAATATAGAGCAGTTCGGGCTTGGGCAGGGTGCTTATGAGCTTGCTGCAGAGTGGAAATTCGTCGTAGTGCTCTGCGACCATGAAGCGGCGCAGGTTGCGCACTACCCGTAACGTGTGTTCATCCACGGTGTAGACGTGAAACAGGTCGTGCTGCATCTGGCCGACGGCATTGCCGAAGGGTGGCAGGTAGGCGGCGAGAATGCCGTAGCGGTTCATGCGGCGCAGTTGGTGGGTCACCCCCTGCGGTTGGCGCAGCAGCTCCATGAACAGCGAGCGGTTACGCAAATCGGCACGGAATTCGTCGTTAATCAGGTAGCGCTGCTTGCGTATGTGGCGGATGGTCTCGGCCCTGACACCCTTGATTCGGGGGTTCTGCGCCATCACCAGAAACAGCTCCAGCAGGGCAAAGGGGTAGCGCTGGAATATGCCCGGATTGATGATCTCGATAAACCCCTTGCGTAACTGGAAACGGCTGTTGAGCGGTTGCGGCTCACCGGGGTCGTCGGCGTAGAGGATCTCCTCCTGGAACAGCTGCAGCAGCATCTCGTTGAGCCGTTCCAGCTCCATCACCGTGCGGTAGTAATCCTTCATGAAGTATTCCACCGCCAGGCGGGTGCCGTCGCTTCGGTAGCCGAACTGCTCGGCCAGGGTACGCTGGTGATCGAACAGCAGCCGGTCTTCGCGCCGGCCGGTCAGGGTATGCAGGCCGTAGCGGATCTTCCACAGAAAATTCTGGCCGCGGTCGAGCTCCTCGTACTCATCGGGGCTGAGGAAGCCGTGGCCGACCAGGTCCTGCAGCGTATCCACGTCAAAGTGGCGCTTGGCGACCCAGCCGATCATCTGTATGTCGCGCAGGCCTCCGGGGCCCTCCTTGATGTTCGGTTCAAGGTTGTAGGCGGTATCGTTGAATTTGTGGTGGCGGTTCTTCTGCTCCTGCCACTTCGCCTCGAAGAATTTGCGCCCGGGCCAGATATGCCGCTGGTCGGTCAGCTCGCGCATGATGCGATAGAGGCGTGTGGGACCGGTGAGCAGCCGCGATTCCATCAGATTGGTGGCGACCGTGATGTCCGCATTGGCCTGCTCCACGCAGTCATTCAGGTCGCGCACGCTGTGGCCGACCTCCAGGCCGATATCCCAGAGAAACAGCAAAAAGCGTTCGATGGACGCTTTCGCCTCATCGGCCACGCCGGTTTCACTCAGTACCATCAGGTCGATATCCGAGCTGGGATGCAGTTCGCCCCGGCCATAGCCGCCCACGGCCACGAGCGCGAGACCGTTGGGCGCCTGCCCCATGTTCCGCTGCCACGCCCTGAGCAGGATCTGGTCGATGAACTGGGCGCGGTGGGTCACCAGTGAGGCCACCGGAGTACCCTGATTGAACTGCTGCGTCAGGACCGTGTTGGCGTGCTTGATGACATCTCTGAACAGGGTTGTCGGATTGCCTGTGGCGGCAAGTGAGGCGTCAAAACCACTGGCATCGAACAGATCGAGTGCGGGCATACCTAGATATCTTCGCCGGGACGCAGGGTCAGCACCTCGTAGCCGTTTTGCGTGACCAGTATGGTGTGTTCCCACTGGGCCGACAGGCTGCGGTCCTTGGTTACCACCGTCCAGCCGTCCTTGAGCAGTTTGACCTGGCGCTTGCCGGCGTTGATCATCGGTTCGATGGTGAAGGTCATGCCGGCTTTGAGTTCTAGTCCGGTGCCGGGTGTGCCGTAGTGGAGCACCTGGGGCTCTTCATGGAATTCTCTGCCGATGCCGTGGCCGCAGTACTCGCGCACCACGGAGTAGTTGTTCGATTCGGCATATTTCTGAATGGCATGGCCTATATCGCCAAGGCGGATGCCCGGACGTACCATCCTGATCCCGGTGAGCAGGCAGTCATAGGCGGTCTGCACCAGACGCCGGGCCATCACCGAGGGCTCGCCGACACAGAACATCATGCTGGTGTCGCCATGATAGCCGTCCTTGATGACGGTGATATCGATATTGACGATGTCACCCTTTTTCAGTTGCTTCTCCCCGGGAATACCGTGGCAGACCTGATGGTTGACCGAGGTGCAGATCGATTTGGGAAAGCCGTGGTAGTTGAGTGGCGCCGGGATGGCCCCCTGCTGCTCGACGATATGGTCATGGCACAGGCGGTCCAGTTCCTCGGTGGTGATGCCCGGCTGCACATGGGGAGCGATCATCTCCAGCACCTCAGCAGCCAACCGACCCGCGATGCGCATTTTCTCGATTTCTTCAGTGATTTTTATATTGACGCTCATGTTGTTGACTTTTAAGTGATATTCTCGCGACGGGCCGCCAGGGCGGATGGTGGATTAAGGCTATTCCAAGATTGTTGAACAGATATGGATATGGTATAAAGGGCGGCTTTGATAGGCAATATCAAAAGCGGGCTATTTTGGCCCTAAATCACACATGCACCGGCACGGGTATTAGGGTGCCTGCTTCGGCGGGTTGATACCCGGGGTGTATGGAGGTTCAACCCAACATTAGAGTTAGGAGTAAACATGGCTAACGTTACCATGCGTCAAATGCTGGAGGCCGGCGTACATTTCGGTCACCAGGCGCGTTACTGGAACCCCAAGATGTCCAGCTACATCTTCGGTGAGCGCAATAAAATCCACGTAATCAATCTGGAAAAGACCCTGCCGCTGTACAATGATGCGATCAATTTCATCTCCAAGCTGGCGGCCAAAAAGGGCAATATCCTGTTTGTCGGCACCAAGCGCCAGGCCCGCGACATCGTCGCACAGGAATCCGAGCGCTGCGGCATGCCCTATGTCAACCACCGCTGGCTCGGCGGCATGCTGACCAATTACAAAACCGTCAAGCAATCCATCAAGCGCCTGAAAGACCTGGAGGCGATGGACCAGGACGGTTCGCTTGACCGCCTGAGCAAGAAAGAGGCCCTGATGCGCCGTCGCGAGATGGAAAAGCTGCAACGCAGCCTGGGCGGCATCAAGGATATGGGTGGACTGCCCGATGCGATGTTCGTGATTGATGTCGGTCATGAGAAGATTGCCGTCAGTGAGGCCAACAAACTGGGTATCCCGGTGATCGCCATCGTTGATACCAATAACTCGCCCGAGGGTGTTGATTATGTCATTCCCGGCAATGATGACGCGATTCGTGCCATCACCCTTTATACCCAGGGCGTAGCCACCGCCATCCAGGAGGGCAAGACCTCTTCGGGTGCCGCGGCAGAAGGCGAAGGCGACGAATTTGTCGAGGTGGCCGAGGCGGTGGCTGAGGCAGAAGCCTGATTTCGCCGTTTCGTCCGACCAACAAAGGGGGCAATGCCCCCTTTTTTGGAATCTGAACGTCTATAAAGGGCCGCCGCCGGGCGGCGGTCGAACAAGTTAAATTTTTTGAGGTAATGTGACATGGCAATAACTGCTGCAATGGTAAAGGACCTGCGTGAGCGCACCGGCGCTGGCATGATGGAGTGCAAGAAGGCGCTGGTTGAGACTGACGGTGACATCGAGGCCGCTATTGAGCACATGCGCAAGACCGGTCTGGCCAAGGCGGACAAGAAGGCCGGCCGTACCGCAGCCGAAGGTGTCATCATCATCCAGATCAGCGATGACGCCAAAAAGGCGGTCATGGTTGAAGTCAACTGCGAGACCGACTTTGTGGCCAAGGGTGATGATTTCAAAAACTTCGGCAACGAAGTGGCCGCTATCGTGATGGAGAAGAATCCCGCCGATATCGATGCCCTGAATGCCGAAATGATGGCTGCCGGCGAGTCGGTGGCCGATACGCTGAAGCGCATGATTGCCAAGATTGGCGAGAATATGAATGTACGTCGCTTCAAGACGATCGAAACTGCCGATGGCGTACTTGCCAGCTACCTGCACGGCGGCCGCATTGGCGTGGTGGTCGAACTCAGCGGTGGTGATGCTGATCTGGCCCGTGATATTGCCATGCACATCGCGGCCAGCCGTCCCCAGGCGATCTCCGAGGCGGACGTGCCTGCGGAGATCATCGAGAAGGAGAAGGAGATCTTCACCGCACAGGCGCAGGAGAGCGGCAAGCCGCCGGAGATTATCGAGAAGATGATTGGCGGACGCATCAAGAAGTTCCTCAAGGAGATCACCCTGGTCGGTCAGCCCTTCGTCAAGGACCCCGACCAGAGCGTGGAGCAACTGCTCAAGGGTGCCGGTGCCAGCGTCACGCGCTTCGAGCGTCTGGAAGTGGGCGAGGGCATCGAAAAGAAGACCGAGAACTTCGCTGACGAGGTAATGGCCCAGGTCAAAGGGGGCTGAGCCATGTCCGATAACAGCCCCGCACTTGCATACAAACGGATCCTGTTGAAGATCAGCGGTGAAGCCCTGATGGGGGAACAGGGTTTTGGTATCGACCCGGCAATCGTCAAGCGTACTGCCGGTGAGATTGCCGAGTTGATCAGGGCAGGGGTGCAGGTGGGGCTGGTTATCGGCGGCGGAAATATTTTTCGTGGCGTGAGCCTCGCCGCCGGCGGCATGGAGCGTGCGACCGCCGACCATATGGGGATGCTGGCGACGGTCATCAATGCCCTGGCGGTGCAGGACGCCCTGGAACACGAGGATGTGGCGGTGCGAGTGATGTCAGCCCTGCCCATCCACCAGGTGTGTGAGGATTACGTGCGTCGTCGTGCCATTCGCCACCTGGAGAAGGGGCGGGTCTGCATTTTTGCCGCAGGTACCGGTAACCCGTTTTTTACCACCGATTCGGCCGCTACCCTGCGCGGCATCGAGATCAATGCCGATCTGGTGCTGAAGGCGACCAAGGTTGACGGGGTCTACTCCGATGATCCGGTGAAAAATCCCGAGGCACAGCGTTTTCAACGGCTCAGCTACGATGAGGTGTTGCAGCGCAAACTGGGCGTGATGGACCTGACCGCCATCGTGTTGTGCCGCGACCACGATCTGCCGCTGCGGGTGTTTGACATGAATAAAGCGGGTGCCCTGATGCGTATCGTCAAGGGCGAGGATGAAGGGACACTCGTCGAACGCTAGAGTCTGGTGCCGGGTGAACACGTTGTGATGACAGGTGTGATAACGGCACGATTGTTACGAGGAGATGGTGCATGATCGACGAAATTAATAAAGATGCCGAAACGCGCATGAAAAAGAGCGTGGATGCACTGATAAACGAACTTACCAAGTTGCGCACCGGGCGTGCGCACCCCAGTTTGATGGACCATGTACATGTCGACTACTACGGCTCGGAAGTACCGCTCAACCAGGTGGCGAATATTGCGGTTGAGGATGCCCGAACGCTGACTGTGACCCCCTGGGAGAAACAGATGGTGCCGGTGATTGAAAAGGCCATCATCAACTCCGACCTGGGCCTGAATCCTGCGACCGCCGGTACCGTTATCCGTGTTCCGATGCCGCCGCTGACCGAGGAGCGCCGCCGCGACATGATCAAGGTTGTGCGCCACGAGGGTGAGGGGGCGAAGGTCGCCATCCGCAATATCCGGCGTGATGCCAACTCCGACTTCAAGGCACTGCTCAAGGAGAAGGAGATCACCGAGGATGATGAACGTCGTGCGGAAGAACAGATACAGAAACTGACCGACAAATACGTGGCTGAAGTTGACCGGGTGCTTGAGGAAAAAGAAAAGGATCTCATGGAGATCTGATTTACCGAATCCTCAACGATAACACCTGTCACATTTGCTGAAGCTGTAATATGGTCGAGCCACAGAGCGAGCAACGTCTGCCGCGGCATGTTGCCATTATTATGGATGGTAATGGTCGCTGGGCGCGTAAACGGCTGCTGCCGCGCTTTGCCGGCCACCGCGCCGGGATGGAATCGGTGCGCAGCGTGGTGAAGATGTGCCTGGAAAAAGGTATTGCTGCGCTCACCGTGTTTGCCTTCAGCAGTGAAAACTGGCGCCGTCCGCAGGAGGAGGTTAGCCTGTTGATGGGGCTGTTTATGACTGCCCTGGACAAGGAAGTAAAAAAATTGCACCAAAACGGCGTACGCCTGCGTATTATCGGCGAACGCAGCGCCTTCGCTCCCGAACTGCAACAGCGCATTGAAGCGGCCGAGGCACTGACCCGTGACAATGACGCGCTGACCCTGGTCGTTGCCGCCAACTACGGCGGGCGCTGGGATATTACCGAGGCGGTACGCAAACTGGCCGCCGGGGTGGCCTCGGGTGAGTTGTCCTGTGATGACATCAACCCCGATCGTATCGCCGCGCAGCTCTCGCTTGCCGATTTGCCCGAACCGGACCTGTTCATACGTACCGGCGGTGAACAACGCATCAGCAACTTCCTGCTCTGGCAACTCGCCTATACCGAACTCTACTTTACCCCCCTGCTGTGGCCTGACTTCAGGGAGCAGGCGTTCGAGGATGCCTTGACATCCTTCGCCAGCCGCCAGCGCCGTTTCGGGCGCACCGGCGAACAAGTGGAGGCCGAATCGAACAATGCTTAAGCAACGTATTATCACTGCGCTGATACTCGCGCCCCTGACCTTGTGGGCCATTTTCACTTTATCCACACCGCTGTTTGCCCTGATGTTTGCCGTTGTCTTTGCCCTGGCCGCCTGGGAGTGGTCCAGGCTGGTCGGTTATCAGGTGACCGGGCGGGTGCTGTATCTGGTTGCGTTGATGCTGCTGTCAGCGGGGACGTTCCTCTGCCTCGGCTTCATGCCCTTTGCCGTGCTGCTGGCGCTAGCCGCCCTGTTGTGGTGGACAGTCGCGCTGGTTGCCGTGTTGCGCTATCCCAACGGCAGCGGGGTATGGCGCGATTCACACGGTGCACGGGCTGTGGCCGGCGTACTGGTACTGTTGCCGGCGTGGGCGGCACTGGTGTTGCTGCATCGTGAGGCGGGTCCGGGCTATGTCATTTTGCTGATGCTTCTGGTCTGGGGTGCCGATACCGGGGCCTACTTTGCAGGCCGCCGTTTCGGTAAACACAAGCTGGCGCCGCGGGTCAGTCCCGGCAAGTCCTGGGAGGGTGTGTATGGCGCGCTGCTGATGACGCTGCTGCTGGCCCTGGTCGGCTATTACTGGCTCTCACCCTCGGTTTCGGCAGGCACTTTTGTATTGCTGTGTCTGCTTAGCGTATCCATCTCCGTACTGGGTGATCTGAATGAAAGTATGTTTAAGCGAATTGTGGATATAAAGGACAGCGGCGGTCTTTTGCCGGGACACGGTGGTGTGATGGACCGTATCGACAGCCTGACGGCCGCAGCGCCGCTCTACGCAGTGGGGGTGTTATGGGGGCTTCAGTGACTGGTGTTACCATCCTCGGCGCAACCGGTTCCATCGGTGTAAGCACCCTGGATGTGATTGCCCGCCATCCCGAGCGCTATCGCGTGGTGGCGTTGACGGCCAACACCCAGGTCGAGCGCATCTATGAGCAGTGTGTGCAGTTCCATCCCGAGTATGTAGCCATGGCCGATGAGGCTGCCGCTGAACGGCTCGCAACCATGCTGTCCGGTGAACTGTCGGATATCAAGGTAATGGCCGGTGTCGAGGGGCTTGAGACACTGGCCTCGCTGCCCCAGGTCGATCAGGTGATGGCGGCCATTGTCGGTGCGGCCGGTTTGCGGCCGACCCTGGCAGCGGCCAGGGCGGGCAAACGGGTGCTGCTGGCCAATAAAGAGGCACTGGTGATGTCCGGTCGCCTGTTTATGGATGAAATACAGAAACATGGTGCCGAACTGTTGCCGATAGACAGCGAGCACAACGCCATTTTCCAGTGCATGCCGAACCGTTTTTCCGACGGTCTGGAGCATAGCGGTGTCAGCCGCATACTGCTCACTGCCTCGGGCGGCCCTTTCCGCACCACGCCGCTTGCTGAGTTGAAGCATGTGACGCCCGAGCAGGCCGTGGCACACCCCAACTGGGAGATGGGCCGCAAGATATCGGTCGATTCGGCCACCATGATGAACAAGGGGCTGGAGGTGATCGAGGCGTGCTGGCTGTTTAACACCTCCCCGGCAAAGATTCAGGTGGTGCTGCATCCGCAGAGTGTCATTCACTCCATGGTGCAGTATGTGGACGGATCGGTGCTGGCGCAGCTGGGCAATCCCGATATGCGCACACCGATCGCCCATGCCATGGCATGGCCCGAGAGAATGGAGTCGGGCGTGGCGGATATCGACATCTTTGAGGTGGCTCGCCTTGATTTTGAGGCACCCGATTACGCGCGTTTTCCCTGTCTGAAGCTGGCCATCGAGGCGATGGAGGCAGGCGGCAACACCCCGGCGGTCCTGAATGCCGCCAATGAGATCGCCGTGGAAGCCTTTTTAAACAGGCAGATCGCCTTTAGCGCGATTCCCAGGGTAATCGAGGCGGCACTTGAAAATACAGTGATGACGGAGGCCTGCGGGGTGGAGGAGATCGTACAGGTCGACCGTGCTGCACGTGAACAGGCGATCAAACTGGTTAATACCCTCGGGGACTAACATTAAATAATGATTGATCTGCTGCTCACCATTGCTGCCTTCCTTGTTGCACTCAGTCTGCTGATCGCCGTGCACGAGTACGGCCACTTCTGGGTGGCCCGAAAGATGGGGGTGAAGGTGCTGCGGTTTTCCATTGGCTTCGGTCGCGTGCTGTGGCGCCAGCGGAGCAGGGATGGGGAGACCGAATATGTGATTGCCGCACTGCCGCTGGGCGGCTACGTGAAAATGCTTGACGAACGTGAGGGGGAGGTCGAAGCGCACGAGTTGCCGCGTGCCTTTAACCGTCAGGGCGTTGCCAGGCGTTTTGCCATTGTTGCCGCGGGTCCGGTGTTTAACTTCCTGTTTGCGATCGTCGCCTACTGGTTGATGTTTGTCATCGGTGTAACGGGTGTCCGGCCGCTGCTTGGTGAGGTGCCTGTCGAGACACCGGCCTACCATGCGGGACTGCAGTCCGGTCAGCAGATCATGGCGGTGGATGAGGTTCAGACCCCCACATGGGGTTCGGTGCTGGATGCACTGCTGCCAAAACTGCTGCTTAAAGAGCCGGTAGTGCTCCATGTGAGCGATGGAGAGCGGGAGTTTCAGCGGACACTTCGCCTGGATGCGCTTGAGGAGGATATCCCCCCCGAGCAGGTATTCAAACGTACCGGACTGCAGCCGTTCAGACCGCCAATCAGGCCTGTGATTGACGAGGTTGTAGACGGCTCTGCGGCCCAGGCTGCCGGTTTGCGGGCGGGTGATGAAATCGTCTCCGTGGAAGACCAAGCGGTAGCCCAATGGCGCGATCTGGTGGCAATCATCCAGTCATCCCCCGGCAAATCACTGCGCTTCGGCGTCATGCGCGGGCAGCAGTTCCGCCAGATAGTGGTGATCCCAGAACGCGTGGAGAGTAAAGCAGGGGTTGTGGGCAAGATTGGCGCCAGCGTGAAACTTGATCCGGTCCTGTTTGAAAAATACCGCAGCGAGCTGCGCTACGGGCCCGTGCAGGCCTTCACTGCTGCCGTCGGCAAGACTGGTGAAATGTCCCTGCTGACACTGCGGCTGATGTGGGAGATGCTGGTGGGGCGTGCCTCGGTAGAGAATATCAGCGGCCCTATCACTATCGCGCAGTTCGCCAAGAGTTCCGCACTGGCAGGCGTCAGTCAGTTTCTCGGTTTTCTGGCCATCGTGAGCCTGAGTCTTGGCGTGCTTAATTTGCTGCCGATTCCCGTGCTCGATGGCGGCCACCTGATGTTTTATGTCTATGAACTGCTCAGGGGGCGACCCGTGTCAGAACGTGCCGAGGAGATCGGGCAGCGCATCGGGCTGACACTGATTTTTGCACTGATGATGATTGCGTTTTACAACGATATTGCTCGATTGAGCGGATAAGAAAGCACTCATGTTTACAACAACAATTATCAGAAACAGCTGTCTGTCATTCTTTCTGGCAGTACTTATACCGTTGCGTGTTTATGCGTTTGAGCCGTTCGAGGTGGAAACCATACGCGTCGATGGTCTGCAACGTATTTCCGTGGGGACAGTGTTCAATTACCTGCCGGTGAAGGTGGGTGATCGCTTTGATGATGAGGTAAGTTCCCATGCCGTCCGTTCGCTGTACAAAACCGGTTTTTTCAAGGATGTGGTGCTGGAGCGCGAAGGCAATGCCCTGGTGGTGTTTGTGGCGGAGCGTCCGGCAATCGCGAGCATTGAGATCGAGGGCAATGATGATATCCCGGAAGATCAGCTGACGGCCAACCTTAAACAGCTGGGTCTGAGCGAGGGACGGGTACTTGACCGTTCACTGCTCGACAAGGTTGAACAGGAACTGAAGCGCCAGTACCTGTCGCTGGGCAAATACAACGTCAATATACGAACCGAAGAGACGCCGCTGGAGCGTAACCGTGTTGCCGTGCGTGTTGAGATTTATGAAGGGGAGGCAGCGGTTATCCAGCGTTTGAATATTGTCGGCAACACTGTGTTTGACGAACAGACACTGCTGGATGAGTTCGAGTCGGGCACCAAGCCGTTTTTTTCGCTTTTCGACGATAGCTATAAATACTCGAAGCAAAGACTTACCGGGGATCTTGAGGCGTTGCGTTCGTACTACCTGGACCGCGGCTACATCAATTTCAATATCGATTCCACGCAGGTAACGATCACACCCGATAAAGAGTATGTTTACATTACGATAAATATTACTGAAGGCGAGCAGTATACGATTAGCGAGGTAAAGCTTGCCGGTGAGCTGCATTTTAGCGAACAGGAGATACGCAAGCAGATTGAGGTGTCGGCGGGAGACATCTTCTCGCAGCGAAAGGTGACCCAGAGTGCCAATAACATCAGTGAGCGCCTTGGCGATGACGGCTATGCATTTGCCAACGTGAACCCGGTACCCGATATCGACAAGGAGAATAAAAAGGTGGCGTTGACCTTTTATGTCGATCCGGGGAAACGTGCCTATGTGAATCGTGTAAATATCAACGGCAACATCTACACGATGGACGAGGTGTTGCGACGCGAGTTGCGGCAGATGGAAGGCGGGATGATATCCTCGGCCAAGATAAAGCGCTCACGTACCCGGCTTGATCGTCTGGGCTATTTCCAGCAGGTCAATGTGGAGACACCGGCAGTAGCGGGCAGTCCTGACATGGTGGACGTAAACTACGATGTGGTCGAGAATGACACCTTCGGCAGTCTGAATTTCGGTATCGGTTACGGTGAGGCGCAGGGCTTTACCATCACGGCGGGTGTGAACCAGCAGAATTTCTTCGGTACCGGGAACAAGTTCAGCACCAATGTCAGCCACAGTGCCGCATCCACTTCAGTAAGCGCCAGCTTCACTGATCCGTACTATACAATGGATGGCGTGAGCCGGGGTTATCATCTGTTTTACAGTGAAACCGATGCCGGTGAGCTGCAAACCACCGATTACATCATGAACCGCTTCGGTGGCGGCATCAGTTTCGGTGTCCCTCTCAGCGAGCATGACAGCGTGAGAACCGGTATCGATTACGAAAATATTGAGATCCATACCGATAGTGGCTCCTCGGAGAACATCACCGGTTTCTGTGAGCAGAATGCAGCCACCGATGACTGTGTGTTCAATGTCCTCAAACCGTCGATAAGCTGGGTGCACGATACGCGCAACAGGGCCATGTTCCCGACCAGTGGGGGGCAAGTCAGCGCCTCTCTGGAGGTGTCCTCTGCAGTGGGCGAGTACCCGATGGACTACTACAAGCTCTCTCTCAGGCAGAAGCACTATTTTGAGCTGACCGAAAAGCTGACCTTTTCGCCCCGTTTCCAGCTCGGTTATGGGGACAGTTTCGGTGATACCTCGGAGTTGCCGCCCTGGGAACGCTACTTTGCCGGCGGTATGTACACGGTGCGGGGTTATCGTATTAACAGTCTGGGACCGCGTGATTCTTACAATGACCCCATTGGCGGCAATCTGCGGTTAGTGGGCAATATCGAGCTGTTTTACGTGCCGCCGTTCGCGGAAAAATCCAAGGCATCACGCTTGAGCCTGTTCGTCGATGGCGGTAACGTATATGATGGTAGTGATTTTGACTCGGAGGAGTTGCGCTACTCGGCGGGGATAGGCTTCCAGTGGTTCACGCCGGTAGGCCCTCTGATGTTCAGTTTCGCCAAAGCTTTGAATGAAAAAACGGGAGATGAAACGGAGGAATTCCAGTTTACCATGGGTACTGGATTCTGATCCCGGGGTGCGAGGAGACGATATAACACCATGTATAAAAAAATTGCACTATCAATAGCAATGCTGGTTCTCATGGCCAGCGGCGTGGCACATGCTGAAGTACGTATTGGTTATGTACACACCAAGAGAGTCGTTGAGAAGGCACCACAGGCAGTGGCAGCGAGTAACAAGCTGCAAAGTGAATTTGCATCGCGTGAGGCAGGTATCGTGGCGCAGCAAAAGGAACTGAAAAAGCAGGAGGAACAACTTCAGCGCGATGGCGCGATCATGAGTGAAGAGGCTCGCAGAAAGCTGGAACGCGACATCCTGGGCCTGCAGCGTGATATCAAGCGATCGCGTGAGGAGTTTACCCAGGACCTCAACATACGCCGCAATGAGGAGTTTGCGAAACTGCAGCGCGAGGTTGCAGCAGCGATTGTGGCGATTGCCAAGGAAGAACATTTCGATTTGATTCTGGAAAGCGGTGTTGTGTTTGCCAGCGAACAGGTTGACTTGACTGGAAAGGTCATCGAAAGACTGAAAAAACAGGCCTCATCTGCACAAGATGCCAAATAGCGTGGTGCGGTAGCCGTGGGTATCACCCTGGGGGAATTGGCGGAAAAGACGGGTACCCGGCTCAAGGGCGATGGCGGGTGCGTCATCGATGGTGTCGCCTCGCTCTCTCATGCCCGGCCGGGGTGTATCAGTTTTCTGACTCACCCACGGTACCGACACTACCTGGAGGATACCAGAGCCTCTGCGGTAATCCTTCCGGCAGACGAACTGGAGCACTGCCCGGTCAATGCCCTGGTCAGCGACAACCCCTATTTGACCTATGCACGCATAAGCGCACTGTTTGCTCCCGCAAGGCCGCAGGCCGGTCAGGTTCACGCCAGCGCGGTTATTGCAGATGATGTTCGGATTCATGAGTCCGCTACCATTTCAGCCAATTGTGTGATTGGTGATGGCGTTATCCTTGAGGCCGGTGTAATTATCGGTGCAGGATGTGTTGTCGAGAAGGGGACTGTAATCGGTGAGCAGACCCACCTCCACCCTAATGTTAGCGTTTACCATGATGTACGCATTGGTAAACGCTGCATTATTCATTCAGGTACCGTTATCGGAAGCGATGGTTTTGGTTTTGCCAATGACAATGGCAAATGGGTAAAGATCCACCAGCTCGGCAGCGTTGTCATCGGCGATGATGTAGAGATAGGGGCCAATACGACGATTGATCGTGGGGCGATTGAAGATACGGTTATCGGCAACGGCGTTATACTGGATAACCAGATACAGATTGCCCATAACGTGAACATCGGCGAGCAATCCGCAATCGCGGGTTGCGTCGGCATTGCCGGCAGTGCCATTATCGGAAAACGCTGTGCTATCGGCGGCGGTGCCGGTATTCTGGGACATCTTGAAATCACCGACGGTGTTACGATAACCGCCATGTCGCTGGTGACAAAATCAATAAAAGAGCCTGGTGTCTATTCATCGGGGACACCGCTGGAGCCGAGTACAAGCTGGCATAAAAACTTTGCACGCTTCAAACAGCTGGACGAGATGGCACGTCGACTCAAGGCGTTGGAAAAACAGATTAAACATTTTACAAAAGAAGGTTAACGACATTGGATACAATGGATATTCAGGATATTCTCGAACACTTGCCGCACCGCTACCCCTTTTTGCTGGTCGACCGTGTTCTGGAGTGCGAGCCGGGGGTGCGTTTGAAGGCACTGAAAAATGTTTCAGTCAATGAACCGATGTTTACCGGTCATTTTCCTGAGCGTCCGATTTTCCCCGGCGTTCTGATCATGGAGGCGTTGGCTCAGGCAACCGGCATCCTCGCCTTCAGAACAACCGGCAGCAAACCTGACGGCTCTTCGCTCTACTTCTTCGCCGGTATCGATAACTGCCGTTTCAAAAAACCGGTTGTGCCCGGTGATCAGATGATTCTGGATGTTGAGGTTGTCAAGGAGAAACGTGGCATCTGGAAATTCAAGGCAGAGGCAAGCGTGGATGGCAAGGTTGTCGCCAGCGCTGACCTAATGTGTGCTGAACAGGCGATTAAATGACAGCGATTCATCCTACTGCGATCATCGACCCGTCAGCAAAACTGGCTGAGGGCGTGACTGTCGGTGCCTACAGTGTCATCGGTGCCGATGTCGAAATTGGTGAGAATACCTGGATTGGCCCGCATGTGGTGATTAACGGTCCGACCAGTATCGGGCGCGAGAATAAAATCTTTCAGTTTGCCTCCATTGGCGAAGCCCCGCAGGATCTCAAGTATGATGGTGAGCCGACACGGCTTGAGATCGGCGATCGCAATACCATCCGCGAGTCCGTTACGATTAACCGCGGCACACCGGGTGGCGGCGGCGTGACGCGCATCGGTAATGATAATTTGCTGATGGCCTATATCCATATCGCTCACGACTGCCAGGTAGGCAACCATGTTATCTTCTCCAATAATGCATCGCTCGCCGGCCATGCGATTATCGGTGACTACGTCATATTAAGTGGATTTACCCTGATTCATCAGTTCTGTTCTGTTGGCAGCTATGCCTTTACCGGCATGGGCAGTGCCATCTCAAAGGACGTGCCGCCCTACCTGATGGTCAACGGCAATCCTGCCGCACCTCACGGACTGAACAAGGTGGGCCTGAAGCGGCGTGGCTTTAGTGATGAGCAGATCCGCAATCTGAACACGGTGTACAAAATCCTCTATCGCCAGGGCAACCCGTATGAGGAGGCAAAACGTCAGATCGTTGCGATGGGCGATGCGCATGATGAAGTGAAACGCTTTGCCGAGTTCCTGGAAAAATCCGAACGCAGCATCATCCGTTAATAGCATGTTCTGATGCTGCATAAAAAAGCCGGACTCAGTCCGGCTTTTTTATGCAAGAAGCTCGAGTGTCAGTTCAGCAATCTTCTCCGATGCGCCGCGCTCACCGAGTTTGCTGCGCACCATTGACTGCTTCTCACGCATGGCAGCGGCTAGCGATTTGTCCTGCAGCAGACGCATCGCCTCGCTGCTGATGTTCGATGCTGTAGCTGCGTGCTGGATGAGTTCCGGGGCTATGCGCTCACCGGCAACGATATTGCACAGTGCAATGTGCTCGACCCTGATAAGCCGTGACATGATGCGGTAACTCAGTGGGGCGATCTTGTAGATTACCACCAGCGGCACCTGCATCAGCGCTATCTCCAGTGTCGCTGTGCCCGAGGCGCTGATGATGGTGTCGCAGCCGCGCATTACATCGTAGGGTCTGCCTGCCACGAGGGTAATATCGACGTCGCTGTCAGCGAGGTAGGGGCTGAGAAACTCTTCGGACAGGGTAGAGGCGCGTGGCAGAAGGAATTGCGTCTCCGGCACGGCCTGCTTGATTAGTGCGGCGCTTTGCAGGATGACAGGCAAAAGGCGTTTGATCTCGCTCCTGCGGCTGCCCGGGAACAGGCCCAGCACCGGCTTGTCCGGATTGAGCCCGAACTGCACTAGTGCCTCAGAGCGAGATAAATCACTGTTAACCTCGTCGACCAGCGGGTGGCCGACAAAGCGTACCGGCACGCCCGCCTTTTCATAGAACGGCACTTCAAAGGGGAAGACCACGGCCATCATGTCGACCAGCTGTTTGATCTTGTAGACCCGTTTTTGCCGCCACGCCCAGACCTGGGGGCTGATGTAGTAGAGCACCTTGATACCCAGCTCTTTTGCCGTTTTGGCCAGGCGCAGGTTGAAGTCTGGGTAGTCGACCAGAATGAGCAAGTCGGGGCGCCTTTCATGCAGTTCCCTGCGCATGCGTTGCAGAGCCCCGTGCAGGGTCGGGTAGTGGGCCAGTACCTCGACCAGTCCGACCACGGCCATCTCTGCCGAATCGATCAGGATCTCGACCCCCGCGTGGCGCATGTACTCGCCGCCAATGCCGGCGAAGTGTATAGCGGGATTTTGCCGTTTTACCGCTTCTACCAGACGACCGGCGTGGTGATCGCCGGAGGCCTCGCCGGCAACGATGAGGACCTGTTTGGTATCGCTATTGATGGCTTCTAAAGTCATTAATTACTTAATGAGAGACAGTGCGCATTAAGTGAAGCGTGAGGTGTAAAGAGTGAAGCGAAGGCCTTGCCAGATTCGGCTTAAGGTGAAAAATTTTCTTCACCCTTCACCCTTCACCCTTCACCATCAAGCACCAGTAGCACTTGCTATCACTTCCAGAATCTCGTCCACCTGCTCGTCCTGCAGCTCGGGATAGATCGGCAGCGACATGCACTGGGCAGAGACCTTTTCACTGACTGGCAGTGAAACCCCCGCACAATCGGCGGCGAACACCTCCTGCTTGTGCAGCGGGATGGGGTAGTAGACCGCACAGCCGATCTGCTTATCACGCAGTGCCTGCATGATTGCATCGCGGTTTTCGCTCAGCAGGGTGTACTGGTGGTAGACGTGATGGCCGACGCTGTCCTCGTGGGGCGGTGTGATGCCGGGCATTTCGGCCAGTGCTGCGCTGTAGCGGTGGGCCACGCGGCGGCGGTTGTCGTTGTAGCTGTCGATGCGTTTGAGCTTGGCGCGCAGGATAATGGCCTGTAGTTCATCGAGGCGACTATTAAAGCCGATCTCCGAGTGATGGTACTGTTTCCAGCTGCCGTGGTTGCGCAGTACCCGCAGGTGCTCGGCCACTTCGGCCGAGTCGGTGGCAATCAGGCCGCCGTCGCCGTAGCCACCGAGGTTTTTGCTGGGGAAGAAACTGAAGCAGCCGGCTGCGCCGAAACTGCCGCTCTGCCTGCCGTTGATGTGGGCACCGAAGGATTGTGCGCAATCCTCGACAACCTTGAGGCCGTGTTTTTCGGCCATGGCTGTTACGGCGTTCATGTCGACCGGTTGGCCGAAGATGTGCACCGGGATGATGGCGCTGGTCTTCTCGTTGATGGCCGCTTCGGCCTGGGCCAGGTCGATATTGAAGGTCTGCGCATCGATGTCGACAAACACGGGTGTGGCACCGACGTAGCGAATCGCCTCGGCCGTGGCGATAAAGGTGAAGGGGGTGGTGATGACCTCATCGCCTGCCTTGACCCCCGCAGCGATGAGCGCCAGGTGCAGGGCATCGGTGCCGGAGGCAACACCGACAGTGTGCTCGACACCCAGGTAGCGGGCCGCTTCCTCTTCAAAGGCGCGCACATTGGGGCCGAGGATGAACTGGGTGTTTTCCAGCGCCTCCAGCAGGCCCTGGTCGATTTCATCTTTAATGGTGTGGTACTGGCCCTTCAGGTCCACCATGGGGATCATCGCTGTGTTCTCCTGAATCTACTTGTTAAACAGTTCGCTGATGCGGATGGCTGTGGCGAGCGCATCACGGCCGTCCTGTCCGGTCACCGGCGGTGTGCCGCCTTCACTGATTGCCTTGAGGAAGGCCTCGGTCTCGGCCATGATGGCGTCGGAGTTGTCGAAAATGGACTCCTCGGACTTTATCTCCGGGATACCGGGGAACATCTCCTTTTCGCCCTTGCGGTGGACACTCAATATCTTGTCCTGGAAATCGATGGAGATGTAGGCCTCGGGCTGGAACAGACGCATCTTGCGTTGCGGTTTCATGCTCACGCGGCTGGCGGTAACGTTGGCCACGCAGCCGTTGTCGAAGGTGATGCGAGCGTTGGCGATGTCGACCTCGTCGGTCAACACAGAGACACCGTTGGCGTCGATCTGCGCGATGGGTGAGCGCACCAGGTTTTGAATAATGTCGATATCGTGAATCATCAGGTCGAGGACCACGTTGACGTCGGCACCGCGGGGATTGAACGGGGCGAGGCGATGCGACTCGATAAACTGTGGCGTTTCCAGCACCCCCTGAAGCGCCAGCACCGCCGAGTTGAAGCGCTCCAGGTGGCCGACCTGCAGCACCAGATTCTTCACCTCGGCGATGTCGATAAGTTCGTCCGCCTCGGCGACGGTGACCGTCATCGGTTTTTCCAGCAGCACATGGATGCCGTTCTCCAGGCACTCCCTGGCAACCTGGTAATGGAGCTGTGTGGGGACGACGATACTGACGGCATCCACCTTGCCAAACAGCTCGCGGTAGTCACCCAGCGCCTCAGTGCCGCACTCCTCGGCAACGCGCTGTGCATTCTCGGTGTTGTTGTCGACGACCGCTACCAGCTCGGCATTGTCGAGGGCGGCATATTTCTGGGCGTGGAATCGGCCGAGATAGCCAACACCGATTACGGCAGTTCTGATCTTGTCCATGGGTATTTCGGGATGATTTGTGGTTCGTATTAGGGCAAGATCAGCTCTTGCCGCGTGATAGTCTAAACAAGCCCGCATGATCGCACTTCGTCAGGGCTAAATCAATGAAAGCACCGAGGATAGATGGAACAGTTTGATCTGGATTTTTCACACACCGGCGTCCTGGTGGCCGGTGTCGATGAGGTGGGCCGGGGACCGCTGGCAGGACCGGTGGTGACCGCTGCGGTGATTCTCGATCCACAACGTCCCATCGAGGGGCTGGCCGATTCCAAGAAGCTGACGGAAAAACGGCGTGAAGCACTGTTTGATGTGATCAAGGAGCGTGCCCTGGCCTGGTCGATAGGCCGGGCAGAGGTCGAGGAGATCGATGAACTGAATATCCTCCAGGCGACCATGCTGGCCATGCAACGTGCCGTGGCCGGCCTGCAACCGCAGCCTGAGCATGCCCTGATTGACGGCAATCGCTGTCCGAAACTGCCCTGCACCAGTGAGGCGGTGGTCAAGGGCGACAGCCGTGTTGCGGCCATCGCCGCCGCCTCGATCCTGGCCAAGGTGACCCGCGACAGGGAGATGGTCGAGATGGATGGCCGTTACCCCGGCTACGGGCTAGCCGGCCACAAGGGCTATCCCACGCGAAGCCACGTACAGGCGCTGGCTGAACTGGGCGTGACACCGATACACCGGCGCTCCTTTGCCCCGGTAAGAAAGGCGCTGGATGAAACGCGCTGACACGCCCTGATAAATTACCAAAAAGGGCGTTTGCCCATTGCGGTACCCCGGTCCGTGGTCTAATTGGTTTAGGTATCCCCGGCATCCTGGCGGTAAGCGGGATGCCAACGGCTTTGACCAACACTAAAGGAGTGCTGTGGTGGAAACGTTGCTCGGTGACCGTATCAAGGAAAAGGCGCAGCTGACCGATGCGCAGATTCAGGAGGCGCTGGAACGCCAGCGACTGCATGGCGGACGACTGGGCAAGAACCTCGTTGCGCTGGGCTATATCACGGAGGATGAGCTTGATGCGCTGTTTTCCGTGACACCGACCGCCCCGCAGACACTCGAGGAGTCGGGACTCACCCTGCGCTTTGTCAACCACCTGGTACTCAAACACCTGATCTCGATGGGAGACTTCGGGTTGACCGATGTGGCCGAACGGCTCTGCCTGCCCACCTCGATTGTGGAGCAGTCGATTGAAGAACTGCGCCAGGAGCGCTTGATTGAGGTGAAGGGCTCCAGCGGCCTGACCTCGATGTCGTACCGATACGGCATCACCGATATCGGCAAGACCCACGCCAATGAACAGCTCGCCATCAATCGCTATGTCGGGCCGGCGCCGGTGACGCTGGAGGCGTATCAGCGCATGGTCGAGATTCAGACGGTAAAAAACATTATCGTGCGTGAGGAGCACATCAACGAGGCGTTTGCTCAGCTCACCGTCAGTGACCGGCTGTTGCGCCAGCTGGGGCCGGCGGTCAGTTCCGGACGGGCGATCTTCCTCTACGGGCCTCCGGGCAACGGCAAGACCACGATTGCCGAGGCCATTAGCCGGGTGTTCCCGGATCGGGTGTATATCCCGCATGCGATCATCGTGGGTGATGACATCATTACCCTCTACGATCCGGTCACCCATGTGCCCGTCCGCGGGGAGGAGGAGAAGGGTGTGGATCGACGCTGGCGCTTGATCCACCGTCCCGTGGTAATGGCCGGGGGGGAGCTGAACCTCAGCATGCTGGATCTGGAGTTCAATCCCATCGCCCGGTTCTACGAGGCGCCGCTGCAATTGAAGGCCAACAACGGCCTGTTTATCGTGGACGATTTCGGGCGCCAGCAGGTGGACCCGCAGCAACTGCTCAATCGCTGGATCGTGCCGCTGGAGCGCCGAACCGATTTTTTGGCCTTGCAGAGTGGGATGAAATTCCAGATCCCGTTCGATCAGCTGATTATCTTCTCCACCAACATCGAACCGAAAAAACTGGTGGATGAGGCCTTCCTGCGCCGCATCCGCTACAAGATCCTGATCGACCACCCCTCGCTGGAGGAGTTCGAGCAGGTATTCCGCAAGGTGTGTGAGTCTAACGACATCCACTTCAACAAGGAGATATTCGACCACCTGATCAATGACTACTACCGTCGGCTGGATGTCAAACTTAACGCCTGCCATCCGCGGGATATCGTCGACCACATCATCGATGACGCTCACTACAGGGGCTATCCCCCCGTCATGTCGCGGGAGACGCTGGCCGCGGCGTGGGAGAACTACTTCGTTGAAATGTAGCCAGGCCCGGGTCACTGCACCGGGCTTTTCAACTGTCAAGTCTTGTCACGGCGCAGCAGCTTGGTTAACGTCTTGCCATGGAAGCGCCCTTTGTCCACCTTCACCTGCACACCGAATACTCACTGGTCGATGGCATCGTCCGCATCAAACCGCTGATCAAGGCGGTGGCCGAGGCGGGCATGCCTGCCGTGGCGCTTACCGACCAGTCCAACCTGTTCGCCATGGTCAAGTTCTATACCGCTGCCATGGCGGCCGGCATCAAGCCCATCATCGGTGTCGATGTGTGGCTCGAGGAGGCTGGCGAGGCGGCTCAGCTGAGTCGTCTGGTATTGCTGTGCAAGGATGTCCAGGGCTACCACAACCTGACCCGGCTGGTCTCGCGCTGTTACCTGGAAGGGCAACACCGGGGCAAGCCGATCCTCAGGCGCGAGTGGCTGAACGGCAACACGGAAGGATTGATCGCCCTGTCGGGGGGGCGCCAGGGCGATGTCGGGCAGTTGCTGCTGGCCGGCAAGCAGGAGCAGGCCATCGCAAGGGTGACGGACTGGCTGCGCCTGTTCGGCGATAGCTACTACCTGGAACTGCAGCGTACCGGCCGCGAGGGGGAAGAGGGCTACCTGCATGCGGCGGTCGGACTGGCGGCCACCCTCGATGTACCGGTGGTGGCGACCAACGATGTCTGTTTTCTCAAGGCCGATGACTTTGCCGCCCATGAGGTGCGGGTCTGTATCCATGAAGGCCGGACCATCGACGACCCGCGCCGTCCCAAGCACTACAGTGAGCAGCAGTACCTGCGTACGCCTGAAGAGATGGCGGAGTTGTTTGCCGATATCCCCGAGGCGCTGGAAAACACGGTGGAGATCGCCCGGCGCTGCAATCTGGAACTCAAGCTCGGCACCTACTACCTGCCAACCAGTCCCATTCCGGAAGGTTTGACCGAGGAGGAGTATTTCCGCCAGGCGTCAAAGGAGGGGCTGGAGTACCGGCTTTCCACCCTGTTTGATGTCAATGCGCCGGATTTTGCCGAGAAGCGCAGGCCCTATGATGAGCGCCTCGAGATCGAACTCGATGTGATCCTGCAGATGGGTTTCCCCGGCTACTTTCTTATCGTTGCCGACTTTATCAAATGGGCCAAGAGCAACGGCGTGCCGGTGGGTCCCGGTCGCGGTTCCGGCGCCGGTTCGCTGGTGGCCTATGCACTGCTCATCACCGACCTCGACCCGCTCGAATATGACCTGCTGTTCGAACGTTTTCTCAACCCCGAACGGGTCTCGATGCCCGACTTCGATGTCGACTTCTGCATGGAGGGGCGCGACCGGGTGATCGACTACGTGGCCGAGACCTACGGCCGCAACCAGGTCTCGCAGATCATCACCTACGGCACCATGGCGGCCAAGGCGGTGGTGCGGGATGTGGGCCGGGTGCTCGGCCACCCATACGGTTTTGTCGACACCATCTCCAAGCTGATTCCGTTCGAGATCGGCATGACGCTGGAAAAGGCGCTGGAGCAGGAACCTGACCTCAAGGACCGTTACGACAGGGACGAGGAGGTGGCCGACCTTATCGATATGGCGCTGCAGCTGGAGGGGATCACCCGTAACGCCGGCAAGCACGCCGGGGGCGTGGTTATCGCCCCGAGTGACCTGACCGACTTCTCGCCACTCTACTGTGAAGAAGGGGGCGGCAGCATTGTCACCCAGTTCGACAAGAACGACGTCGAATCGGTGGGCCTGGTGAAGTTCGACTTCCTCGGCCTGCGTACCCTGACCATTATCGACTGGGCGCTGGACAACGTCCGCCACTCGATGACCATGCGCGGCGAGGACCCGAAGGACTGCCCGAAGATCGAATTCATCCCGCTGGATGATGCGAAGAGCTTCATTAACCTCAAGGCGGCGAAGACCACCGCGGTATTCCAGCTTGAATCCCGTGGTATGAAGGACCTCATTACCCGCCTGCAGCCGGACTGCTTTGAGGACATCGTGGCGCTGGTGGCGCTGTTCCGTCCCGGTCCGCTGCAGTCGGGCATGGTGGACAACTTCATCAACCGCAAGCACGGGCGGGAGAAGGTCTCCTACCCGGACGCCCAGTACCAGCACGCGTCGCTCAAGGAGATACTGGAGCCGACCTACGGCATCATCCTCTACCAGGAGCAGGTGATGCAGATCGCCCAGGTGCTCGCCGGCTACTCGCTCGGCGGCGCCGACCTGTTGCGCCGCGCCATGGGCAAGAAAAAACCCGAGGAGATGGCCAAGCAGCGTGCCGTATTCCAGGAGGGTGCAGAGAAAAACGGCGTCGACGGCGAGCTGGCGATGAAGATCTTCGACCTGGTGGAGAAGTTCGCCGGTTACGGTTTCAACAAGTCCCACTCTGCCGCCTATGCCCTGGTCTCCTACCAGACCCTGTGGCTCAAAACCCACTACCCGGCCGAATTCATGGCTGCGGTGCTCTCCGCCGATATGGACAATACCGACAAGGTGGTGACCCTGATCGAGGAGTGCAAACAGATGGGGCTCACGGTGGAGCGGCCGCTGGTCAACCACAGCTATCACAAGTTCACGGTGGATGAGCACGGGGCGGTGGTTTACGGGCTCGGTGCCATCAAGGGTGTGGGTGAGGCGGCCATTGAGGGGATCGTCACGGAGCGCAAGGAACACGGCGAATACAAGGACCTGTTCGATTTTTGCCGCCGCATCGATACCAGGAAGGCCAATCGGCGGGTGCTGGAGTCGCTGATTCGCGCCGGTGCATTGGATGAACTCGGCCCCAACCGGGCCACGTTGATGGCGGCATTGCCGCAGGCGTTGCAAATGGCCGAACAGGAGAGCCGCGCACAGGCCTCGGGCACCGGGGACATGTTCGGTTTTGACAGCGGGGTGCTGGAGGAGAGTCCGGCCAGTTTCGATGAGGTGCCGGAGTGGGATGAGGATATCCGTCTCGCCGGTGAGAAGGAGACTCTGGGGCTCTACCTTACCGGCCACCCCATCAATAAATACGAGGATGAACTGGGCGCCTTTGTTTCCAGCCGCATTGCCAACTTGAATGGCGACAAGCCCTGCAATATGACGCTGGCCGGGCTGATTATCGCAATGCGCACCCGTCCGACCAAGCGTGGTGACAAGATGGCCTTCCTGACTATCGATGACCGTACCGGGCGCATCGAGGTGACCTTGTTCAGTGATGTCTATACCCGCTACCAGGATATGCTGGTGAAGGATCAGGTGGTGGTGGTCAGCGGCGAGGTACGCCATGATGACTACTCTGGTGGACTGGTCATGCGGGTCAATGAGGTCTATGACATGGAATTTGCGCGCGAGCACTTCGGAAAACGCCTGGCCATCAAGGTCGGGCACGGCAGGGCGGCAAACGGCTTCATTGCCTCTCTGGAAAACGTGCTGAGTCCGTTCCGTGAGGGCGGGTGCCCGGTCTGCCTGGACTACACCAATCCCTGTGCCCGGGCACGCATCAACCTTGGTGAGCGCTGGATGATTAGGCCGACGGATGAACTGCTGCACCGCCTGCGCAGCCTCGTCGGTGAGTCGGCGGTGAGTGTCGAGTATTAACGATTTACCCCGACACTCAACAGCGACAGTACAAACAGCGCAGGAGGCAGGTAACACGACAGAGTGGCAATACGGGCGCGCAACCGATGGGACGCCGGCATCCAGAACAGGTAGTAACGCAGATTCTGCAGTACGAGCAACCATGCGGCGGCAAGCAGGGTGACGGCTAAAATCGAGATTCCAGCACCGGACAGAAGCAGCAATCCCTGCCAGAGCAAGCCGATGGAGATGAGCAGCAACACCGTGGTATAGCGCATCGGGTGAACAGGCGAGCGCCTGGACCATGTCGGCAGGTACTCCATCAAAAAGGCCGTGCATAGCAGGGTGCTGATGCCAAACGGCAGCAGAGCGAAACCGGGCGTTGTCAGGGGGAGAGATTCAGCGCGGGCCAGCAACAGCGCGAGTAACAGTATGTGGATGGACGAACCCAGGCCGAGCAGGCGTAGCGGGCTGCTGCTTATTTTCCACCAGTAGCGCCCCAGTCTGCCCCTCTGGGGCGGGTGGCAGGGTCCGATAGCGAAGCACATGGGAGAGACTGTCGTTTAGCTTGTGTGGTGTTTGCGGGCTGAATTCGGATTATACACCCTGCCTTGCCGATCATTAAACTTTGAACAAGTCGTCTTCCTGTCGGCGTTTTTTGCTGTAGAATAGGGGAAAAGCTGACGACAATGCCTTTAAAACAAACTCTAACCCATTGATATGAACCTGAATTTTCTTGATTTTGAACAGCCCATTGCCGAGCTGGAGGCGAAGATCGAGGAGCTGCGCTATGTCGGTGACGATGCCGAGATTAACATCGGCGAGGAGATCTCCCGGCTGCAGGCAAAGAGCCGCACCCTGACCGAGCAGATCTTCTCCAGCCTGAATCCGTGGCAGATTTCACAGCTGGCCCGCCACCCCCAGCGCCCCTATACACTGGACTACATCGAGCGCATCTTTACGGACTTTGAGGAGCTGCACGGTGATCGTGCCTTTGCCGATGACCAGTCCATTGTCGGTGGACTGGCGCGACTGGAGGGGCGTCCCGTGATGGTGATCGGCCAACAAAAAGGGCGCGATACCAAGGAAAAAGTGCAACGCAACTTCGGTATGCCGCGCCCGGAAGGCTATCGCAAGGCACTGCGGCTGATGCAGATGGCAGAGCGCTTCAAGTTGCCGATCCTCACCTTTATCGATACACCGGGCGCCTATCCCGGCGTCGGTGCCGAGGAACGTGGCCAGAGCGAGGCGATTGCCAGAAACCTGTTTGCGATGTCACGCCTCAAGACGCCTATCGTCTGTACGGTGATCGGTGAAGGCGGTTCAGGCGGTGCCCTGGCCATCGGCGTGGGCGATCGCGTGATGATGCTGCAGTACGGCACCTACTCGGTGATATCGCCGGAGGGGTGTGCCTCGATCCTGTGGAAGAGTGCTGAGAAGGCCGCCGATGCGGCCGAGGCCCTGGGCATTACTTCCGACAGGCTTAAGGAGCTGGACCTGATTGACCGTATCATTCCCGAACCGCTGGGCGGTGCACACCGCGATGCCGATGCCATGGCGGTTAATCTCAAGCAGGCCCTGCTGGAGATGCTCGAGCACCTTGACGAGACGCCAGTGGACAAGCTGCTGGAGCAGCGTTACGAGCGACTGATGTCGTTCGGAAACTATGAATCCTGACGGACGTGAAGCGTAAGACGTGAAACGTGAAAGGCCGCGGAGTTCCTCAGGTCCGGCGTTTTACGTTTCACCTTTCACGTTTTACGCAAAATGACCTTCTCCCCCGAACACCTCCTCAAGATACTCGCTGACTATCCCCGTCCCCGGCGTTACCGGATCGCCTTCAGCGGCGGGATGGACTCCAGCGTCCTGCTGCATGCCCTGGTCTCGCTGGGCGATAGGCTGGGTGCGCCGCTTGAGGCGCTTCATGTGGATCATGGTCTGCACCCGGATTCGGGCCAGTGGTCGGCCCATTGCACCGCATTCTGCGAAACGCGTTCAGTGCCTCTGACCACCTGCCGGGTCGATGCGCGCCACCGGCCCGGCGAGAGCCCCGAGGCGGCGGCCAGACGTGCCCGCTACGCGGCGCTCAAGGGACAGCTGGACGAGGAGGACATGCTGCTCACCGCCCATCATCGGGACGACCAGGCCGAAACGCTGCTGATTCAGCTGTTTCGCGGGGCGGGTCCGCACGGCCTGGCCGCCATGCCGCCGCAAAGGCCGTTTGGCAGGGCGCTGCTGCTGCGCCCACTGCTGGATTTCAGTCGTGAAGCCTTGCTCGCCTATGCCCGGGCGCAACAGCTTGAGTGGATCGATGACCCGAGTAATTTTGATACCGGCCTTGAGCGCAACTATCTGCGTCATGAACTGATCCCCGCCATCAAACAGCGCAAGCCTGCGGTATCGGCGGTACTGGCGCGCAGTGCCACACACTTTGCCGAGGCGGCCGAATTGCTCGATGAGCTTGCACATCAGGACCTGCATGCACTGGTCGGCAGCCTCCGTGCCGAGCTGCCCGTCGATCGTCTGCAGGCGCTGGAACCGGCGCGACGGCGTAACCTGTTGCGCTACTGGTTGCGTGCTCTGGACCTGCCGCTGCCCGATACCGCCCACCTGCTGCGGATTGAGCAGGAGGTGCTGGCCGCAGCCGTTGATGCCATGCCCAGGGTGATGTGGCGTGGGGCAGAGGTGCGTCGTTATCGCAACCGCCTGTTTGCCATGTTGCCACTTGCCGAGGACAGGCCGGAGGGGGACCTGGCATGGTCGGGCGAGGGAGCATTTGACCTGCCGGCCCGGTTGGGCACGCTCGGTATCACATCACGGACCGGGGAGGGGATTATTACCCGTGCATGGCGGCAGGCGGCGGTGACGGTGCGTTTTCGCCAGGGAGGGGAGCGCTGTGTACCGACACATCGCGGCCATCACCACCAGTTGAAAAAATTGTTTCAGGAGTACGGTGTGCCACCGTGGTGGCGCGAACGCTGGCCGCTTATCTACCTGAATGGTGAGCTGGCCGCTGTGCCGGGCCTGTTTACCTGCGAGCCTTTCAGCGCCAAGGGGGACGAAGCGGGCATTGTGATCAATTGGAGCGGATCGGGCATTGCAAATCCAAGTGAAAAACAGGACAATGATTAAGGCCCAGCGCCGATAATTTTTCTTTCACTTTCGTGACGCTTAATACTTGATGACAAAGTATATTTTTATTACCGGCGGTGTGGTTTCCTCTCTCGGAAAGGGCATCGCCTCCGCTTCTCTGGCGGCTATCCTCGAGGCCCGCGGGCTAAAAGTCACCCTGCTCAAGCTTGATCCCTACATTAATGTCGATCCGGGCACCATGAGCCCGTTCCAGCACGGTGAGGTGTTCGTGACCGAGGACGGCGCTGAGACCGATCTGGATCTGGGGCACTACGAGCGCTTTGTTCGCACCACCATGAGCCAGCGCAACAACTTTACCACCGGCCGCATCTACGAAAATGTCATCCGCAAGGAGCGGCGCGGTGATTACCTGGGCGGTACCGTGCAGGTCATCCCCCACGTCACCGATGAGATCAAGCGCTGTGTCAAGCTGGGTGCCGAGGGTGCCGATGTGGCGATGGTGGAGATTGGCGGTACCGTGGGTGATATCGAGTCACTGCCCTTCATGGAGGCCATTCGCCAGATGGGTGTCGAGGAGGGGCGCGACAACGTGCTTTACATGCACCTGACCCTGCTGCCCTGGATACCGACGGCGGGTGAACTGAAGACCAAGCCGACCCAGCATTCGGTCAAGGAACTGCGCTCCATCGGTATTCAGCCTGATGTGTTGATCTGCCGTGCGGACCGTCCGATCCCCGAGGACGAGCGGCGCAAGATCGCATTGTTTACCAATGTCGAGGAGCGAGCGGTGATCTCCGCCATCGATGTTGACAGCATCTACAAGATCCCCGGCTGGCTGCACGACCAGGCGCTGGACCAGATTGTGGTGGAGAAGCTGCGTCTGCAGGTGCCGGAGGCCGATCTGTCCGAGTGGGAGCAGGTGATCGAGGCGATGGAAAATCCCACCGGCGAAGCGACCATCGCCATGGTAGGCAAGTACATCGACCTGACCGAATCCTACAAGTCACTCTCCGAGGCGCTGATTCACGCCGGCGTGCACACCCGCACCCGGGTGAAGATCGTTTACATCGACTCGGAGGATATTGAGAAAAACGGTACCGACTGCCTGCAGGGGATGGATGCAATCCTCGTCCCTGGCGGTTTTGGTGAACGCGGTGTCGAAGGCAAGATCCAGACCGTGCGCTATGCGCGGGAGAACGCCATCCCCTACCTGGGCATCTGCCTGGGTATGCAGGTAGCGGTAATCGAGTACGCCCGAGACGTGGCAGGCCTTGAGCGTGCCCACAGTACCGAGTTTGACCCCGCCTCGCCCGATCCGGTCATCGGCCTGATTACCGAATGGACCACGGCAGAGGGCGATGTGGAAACACGCAGTGCCGATTCCG
This sequence comes from Thiohalomonadaceae bacterium, assembly GCA_041547565.1. Taxonomy (GTDB): domain Bacteria; phylum Pseudomonadota; class Gammaproteobacteria; order Thiohalomonadales; family Thiohalomonadaceae; genus JBFEUI01. The sequence goes on along the minus strand of JBFEUI010000001.1, from coordinate 10,401 downwards.
ACCTGGGTGGCACCATGCGTCTCGGTGGCCAGCAGTGCAAGCTGGCAGAGGGCAGTCGCGTGCGGCAGAGTTACGGTAAGGAGGTGATTACCGAGCGTCATCGCCACCGCTACGAGTTCAACAACAACTACCTTGAGCGTCTGACCGGTGCAGGGCTGAAAATTACCGGTATCTCCATCGACGGCAACCTGGTGGAAGTGGTGGAGATTGAGGACCATCCCTGGTTTGTCGCCTGCCAGTTTCACCCGGAGTTCACCTCCACACCGCGCGATGGCCATCCGCTGTTTACCGGATTTGTCGCTGCGGCACGCAAGCATCGGGAGGATGCCTAGCTAACATGCATCTGTGTGGCTTCGAGGTCGGGCTGGAGCAGCCCCTGTTTCTTATCGCCGGTCCCTGCGTGATCGAGAGTGAGACGCTGATCATGGAGACGGCGAGCGAGCTCAAGGCGATGAGCGAACGGCTGGCGATGCCGTTTATCTTCAAGTCCTCCTTCGACAAGGCCAACCGCACATCCAGCGGCAGCTTTCGTGGCCCCGGCATTGAACAGGGCTTGCGTATCCTGGAGAAGGTACGTAGCGAGGTCGGCGTGCCGGTGCTGACCGACGTGCACGAGGACACCCCATTGGATGAGGTGGCCAGTGTCGTGGACGTGCTGCAGACCCCGGCCTTTCTCTGCCGCCAGACCAATTTCATTCAGGCGGTGGCCAGCCAGGGCAAACCGGTGAACATCAAAAAGGGTCAGTTCCTTGCGCCCTGGGACATGCAGTACGTGGTGGAGAAGGCCAGGGCCGTCGGCAACGAGCAGATCATGGTGTGCGAGCGCGGCGTCTCTTTCGGGTACAATACCCTGGTTTCGGACATGCGCGGCCTGGCCATCATGCGCGATAGCGGTTGCCCGGTGGTGTACGATGCCACCCATTCGGTGCAGCAACCCGGTGGTCAGGGCGGGCGTTCCGGTGGCCAGCGCGAGTTTGTCCCGGTGCTGGCGCGGGCGGCTGTGGCCAGCGGCATCGCGGGCCTGTTTATGGAGACCCACCCCGATCCGGACAGGGGGCTGAGCGATGGGCCCAATATGTGGCCGCTCGGCATGATGGAAGCGCTTTTAACGACCCTCAAAAGTATCGATGAGGCGGTCAAGGGCCAGGGGCTCATTGAACAGAATTTGTAGTAGTTAACGAAATAAACAAGAAATCATAGTGAAGTAATATGTTGGAAAAAACTCAAATTGTGAATATCCGTGCCCGCGAGATCCTCGATTCACGCGGCAATCCTACCGTCGAGGCCGATGTAATGCTGGGAGGCGGTGCGATGGGCCGTGCCGCGGTGCCTTCAGGCGCTTCGACCGGTTCCCGCGAGGCGATTGAACTGCGCGACGGCGATGCCGGCCGCTATCTGGGAAATGGTGTAAGACAGGCCGTGGAAAACGTGAACTCTGAAATCGCCAGGTTGCTTATCGGCCAGGAGGGGTCAGACCAGGCGGCCATCGATCGCATGATGATCGAACTGGATGGCACCGAAAACAAGAGCCGCCTGGGTGCCAATGCACTGCTGGCGGTCTCGCTTGCCAACGCCAAGGCGGTTGCCGCTGCACATGAAATGCCGCTGTACCGTTATCTGGGCAGCGGGCGCCAACTGCAGATGCCGGTGCCGATGATGAATATCATCAACGGCGGCGAGCATGCCGACAACAGCGTCGACCTGCAGGAGTTCATGGTGGTGCCGGTGGGTGCACCGTCCATGTCCGAGGCGATTCGCTATGGCGCCGAGGTATTTCATGCACTGAAAAAGGTGCTCAGCGGCAAGGGGCTGAACACCGCGGTGGGGGATGAGGGCGGTTTTGCCCCTGACCTGCCGTCCAATGAGGCGGCCATCGAGGTGATCCTGGAGGCCATTGAAAAGGCCGGCTACAAGGCGGGCAAAGATATCTATATCGCTATCGATGCGGCCAGCAGCGAGTTCTACAAGGATGGCAAGTATGTGCTGGCCTCAGAGGGCAAGAGCCTGAGTTCTGCCGAGTTTGTCGACTATCTGGCCGATTGGGTGGACAAGTACCCGATCATCAGCATTGAGGACGGTCTGGACGAGGGTGACTGGGACGGCTGGAAACTGCTGACAGAAAAACTGGGCAAGAAAGTACAACTGGTCGGTGATGACCTGTTTGTCACCAACAGTAAGATCCTGAAGGAGGGCATCGACAAGGGGATTGCCAACTCCATCCTGATCAAGGTAAACCAGATCGGCACCCTGACCGAGACACTGGAGGCGATCCAGATGGCGCAGGATGCCGGCTATACGGCCGTGGTCTCCCACCGTTCCGGCGAAACCGAGGACACCACGATCGCCGACCTGGCCGTGGCCACGGCGGCAGGTCAGATCAAGACCGGCTCGCTGTCCCGTTCTGATCGTATTGCCAAGTATAACCGCCTGCTGCGTATTGAGGAGGCACTGGGAAAGAAGGCCGTCTATCCCGGTATGGCCGCCTTCTATAACCTGAAGTAAACGGTACGGCATAGTGATCACGGCCCGGCCGGTATTGCTACCGCCCGGGCCGTTTTTATGTACAGGATGTATGGTATGCCGCGAAGCACACGGATGTGCAAGAGCGGCGATGTACAGGATGACGTACAGGGATGTGCGCTAATGGCGCGGGAGGCACAACTACAGGGATGGAGGAGGTAGAGCGAAGCAGGAAGCCTGAGCCGAGGATACCGGGAGCGACTGTGCGGACAGAAAATTGCGTCTGCTCTTTCTGCAACCCCGCCATCCATGCAGGAGCGGTAAATTTGAATTTATGAAAGTTTTGGCCACCATATTGCTGCTATTACTGTTGCTGCTCCAGTACAGACTCTGGTTCGGCGATGGTGGCCTGCTTACGCTGTGGCAGCTATCCGATCAGGTGGCTCAGCAACAAAAGGAGAATGAGCAGTTGCGTGAGCGCAACCGTTCGCTGGAGGCCGAGGTGGTGGATCTCAAGCAAGGGCTGCAGGCGATAGAGGAGCGGGCACGCAGCGAACTGGGTATGATCAAGGACGATGAGACCTTCTACCAGGTCGTCGAGGAGTAGCATAGCAGCATGAACTATCCCGACAATGCGATTATTCCATGCTGGGCCGTGATTCCGGCTGCGGGGGTGGGCCGGCGCATGGGGAGCGATATTCCAAAGCAGTATCTCGAACTGAACGGCAAGACGGTCATCGAGCACACCATTGAGCGCCTCGCTGGCAACGGACACATCAGCGGGATTGTTGTGGCATTGTCCGAGGGGGACCCCTATTGGCCGACACTGGAACTCTCACTTGATAAACCGCTGTATGTCGTTGATGGTGGTGCGGAACGCTGTCACTCGGTGTTAAACGCACTGAACCATCTTGAGAAGGAGTGCGTGGGGGAGGCATGGGTGCTGGTGCACGATGCGGCTCGCCCCTGTATTCGTCAGGATGATATTAACCATTTGATCGCCACGCTGCGGGAACATCCGGTTGGCGGTCTGTTGGGTCTGCCGGTCAGTGACACGGTCAAGCGCACCGATGAGAAGAACTGCGTGCGGGAGACCATTGACCGTTCACACCTGTGGCGCGCCCTGACACCGCAGATGTTTCGTCTGTCGGCGTTGCGTCCCGCCCTGCAAACGGCGATCGAGCGTGGGGCCGGCATTACCGATGACGCCTCTGCCATGGAAGGCGCCGGCAACTCGCCACTGATGGTGGAGGGGCATGGGGACAATATTAAGATCACCCGGCCACAGGATCTGATGCTGGCAGCGCTCTATATGAAGCAACAGGAGGCAGATTGATGCGTATCGGCCATGGCTTCGATGTGCACGCCTTTAAAGAGGGCGATCACATCATTCTGGGTGGCGTGAGGATTCCGTTCGACAAAGCCTTTGCCGCCCACTCCGATGGTGATGTGTTGATTCACGCGCTGTGTGATGCGCTGCTGGGTGCGGCGGCACTGGGTGACATCGGTCGCCACTTTCCCGACAGCGACCCGCAGTACCAGGGTGTCGACAGCCGCGAATTACTGCACCATGTGGTCGAGCTGCTCGGGAAAAACGGCTTTGGCATCGCCAATGTGGACAGCACGATCATCGCCCAGGCGCCGAAGCTCGCACCACACGTCGGTGAGATGCGCGAAAACCTCGCCGAGACGCTTGCTATCGATGTCGGCTGTGTGAACATCAAGGCGACCACCACCGAGCAACTCGGTTTCACCGGGCGGGGTGAGGGTATCGCCGCCCATGCCGTTGTATTGCTGAAAAGTTGTTAACGCAAAGGCGTGAGGATGCAAAGGGCGCAAAGTGTATAGGTTTATTTTTTGCATTATTATACAGCTCAGGTTACCGGTGCGCGTCTACCTGAGTTACAAATTCTGTGATCGACAACTTCATTGATGGCTATTGTACGAACACCATGTGTAACACATATTTTCTTGGCGTTCTCTGCGCCTTTGCATCTTTGCGTTAAAGACTGTGACTGATTACTACCAGCTCGATTGGACCTATGCCTACGGACGTCCCAGTGCCACGGCGACAATGAGACAATCCCCGGAAGATTTTTTCGTCGATGAGGTGCTTGGCTTTGAACCCGATGGGGAGGGCCAACACGTCATGCTGCACATCGAGAAACGCAATACCAATACAGACTGGTTGGCAAAACAGCTTGCTCGTCTGGCTGGCGTAAAACCAGGTGCGGTAAGTTATGCCGGTCAAAAGGACCGTAATGCGGTAACACGCCAGTGGTTTAGCGTGGACTTGGCGGGCAAGGCGGAGCCGGACTGGCGTGAGCTCGATGCGCAGGAGCTAACGGTTCTGTCGGCGCAGCGCCACGGACGCAAGCTGCGGCGGGGTGCGCTGCGCGGCAATCGCTTTGTGATTAATCTGCATAATGTGGCGGGCGACAGGGATGAACTGGAGAGGCGGCTGGAACTGATAAGGCTAGGGGGCGTTCCCAACTATTTCGGCGAGCAACGCTTTGGCCGTAATCATGACAATCATCTGCAGGCACTGAAACTGTTTCGCGGCGAAATAAGGGTAAAGGATCGCCATCGCCGCGGGCTGTACCTCTCGGCGGCACGCTCCTATCTGTTTAACCGCGTGCTTTCTGGGCGTATCGAACAGGGAAACTGGAACCGCATGCTCGACGGCGAAGTGTTTATGCTGGAAGGCAAATCCGCCGTGTTCTGGGGGGAAGCTGTAACCGATGAGCTGGCACGACGCCTGTCGGATGGCGAGATTGCCCTGACCGGGCCGATGTGGGGCCGTGGGGATAGCCACACCGCGGGAACGGTCAGGGCGATAGAAGAAGAGGCGTTGCGTGATTGCGGTGCGCTACGTGAAGGGCTGGAGCGCGCCGGGATGAAAATGGAGCGCCGGGCGTTGCGTCTGAAGGCGCAAGAACTCGACTGGCAGTGGACGGATACACGTACACTGCGCGTCGAGTTCTTCCTGTCCGCCGGCAGTTTTGCCACCAGCCTGTTACGGGAGCTGGCGGTTACAGCGTGAAGCGTTGTACCAGCTGCTTGAGGTGATCGGCGGCCTGGTTCAGTTTGTCGTTGGCCTCATTGATGCGCTTGGCACCCTCGGCCGAGTGATCGGCAATCTCGCTGATGGCCACGATGTTGCGGTTGATCTCCTCGGCAACACTGGACTGCTGCTCCGATGCGCTGGCAATCTGGGCATTCATGTCGTTGATCTGTGATACCGCGCCGGTGATGTTATCCAGGGCAGCTCCGGTCTCGGTCGCCTGGGTGGCGGTAGCATCGGCCGAGCTTTTGCTCTCCTGCATCACCTGAACCGCGTTGTGGGCACCCGTCTGCAGCCGTTCGATCATCTCCTGGATTTCCTGGGTGGATTGCTGGGTGCGGCTGGCCAGGGCGCGCACCTCGTCGGCGACCACAGCGAAACCGCGTCCGGCCTCACCGGCACGGGCCGCCTCGATGGCGGCGTTCAGTGCGAGCAGGTTGGTCTGCTCGGAGATCCCGCGAATCACATCCAGCACGGCACCGATGTTGCTGCTCTCCTGTTGCAACTGATCGATGGTGGAGGCGGCCTGTTCGATCTTCTGGGCCAGCACTTCGATGTCGTCGATGTTGCGGCTGACCACGTTGCGGCCGTTCTGAGCCTCCCTGTCGGCGCTGGTCGCGGCATCCGCTGCATTACTGGCGCTTCTGGCCACTTCCTGCACGGTTGCGGTCATTTCGTTTATCGCCGTGGCGACCTGGTCGGTCTCCTGTTGTTGCTGCAATACGCCGTTACGGGTGATGTCGATGATGTCGCTCAGGTCATTAATGGCCTGGGTCATTTGATCGGATGAGCGCGCCACATCCTCGATACTGCCGTGCAGTGACTGGCGGATGACCTCGGCGCTGTGGGCGATTTTGCCGAGTTCATCGGTATTACTTGTGACGATGGGGCGTGAAAAATCACCGTCGGCCAGTTTCGCCATGGCATCAACCAGATCATTCGCCGGTGCAATAACGCCACGCTGGATGAACAGCAGGTAGGTCACAAAGGCGATGACTATGGCCATGGCTATGAACGCCATGGTCAGCATGATATTGCTTTTATTGTTGTCGATAACCTCGGTTTCCTCGGCGAGCAGTGCCTGGTGCCACAGTTCGCCGGCCTCATCCAGCAGTTTGGTCGGCGCCCGGTCGATGCCCGAGACCGCCTTGTCACCCACCTTGGAGTCGAATCCGGCAGACTTGTAGGCCTCCAGCCCCTTGCGGTAGGCCGTGCTCATGTTGTCGTGTTCCTTGAGGAACTGGGTCAGTTTGCCATGCGTCGCCGCATCGTCGACCTCGGGAAGCAGTCCCTTGACGGCCTGCTTTATCTTGCTCTCCCGCTGCTCAAAGCGTCCCCAGTATTTCTCCAGTTTTTTTGGGTCATGGCCGCGCAACAGGACGTTCTTCCACTCCTGTACCTGTATCTTGAAATCGACCGTGGTGGCGCCTATCTCGCGCTCGATCTTTAAGTCATGCTCAGAAAAGTGCTCGAACTGCATAACTGCGTTCTCTGACGACCAGATACCGAAGCCTGCGGCCAGTAGCAGCAGGGCGGTGCCGGTACCGGATATCAGCAGCAGTTTGTTGCGAATGCTTCCGAGGAGCCACTTGATCATAGTGCTGTTTCCTTGCAGTGTGGTGTAGGGTGTTTTTAGTAACTTATCATGTACGTGTATGGCCAATACATTTGCCGAAAATAGCGGCAATGTCAAAATTTTATAGCCATTTCAGGCTGTTCCATCACCCTATCGGCAGGATGAGGGAAATCCTTTAATGTCCGTGCAGCTACGCGACGGTATCAGTGTCTGCGCTTTAGCAGCACGTAAAGTGCGCCGGTTCCGCCGTCAACGGGGCGCGCCGAGCAGAACGCGAGCACCTCGTCCCGTTGCCGCAGCCAGTTGTTCACCTTGCCCTTGAGCACCGGCTGTTTCTGGAATGAGCCGCGCCCCTTGCCGTGGATGATGCGTATGCAGCGATGTGGCGTGAAAAGGAGAAACTCGGACAGTGCCTGGCGCGCCTCCCTGGCACTCATTCCATGCAGATCCAGTTCCGCACCGACGGTGAACTGGCCGCGCCGCAGGCGACGCAGCACGTTGTGCTGCAGTCCGGGGCGTGCAAAGAGCAGCTCCTCACCGGTCTCCAGCTCTGCCGGCTCCCAGTCGTCGGAAAGCAGATTGTCGATGACCTGGCGTTCATCCTCAATGCGCATGTGAGGCCGCGGGGCCAGCGGGCGGCGATAGGGAGGGATCTTGTCCTGCTTCAGGGTACGCACGTCCCTGACCGCCTTGCGGAACAGGGCCTTGTCCTCATCACTTGTTTTGGGTTTGCGTCCCGACATCGACTGTATCTGTATGGGTGTTACGGGCGAATGGCGTGCCCAATTGTTCGCGAATGCGGTATAGTCTACCCGATATGGCGGGAGTGCGGTTGTTCTGCCGCCACATTGGGTGAATAGTCAGGCTGGCAGCAATGGCGACACCCCATGACACAGTGTATTTCAGAGTTTTAGGCAATATTATGGTGTTGCCGATTGCGTGCAACACCCGGTAACGGACTTGATGCGAATACTGGTAAGTAACGATGACGGCTATCAGGCGGAAGGGATAGTCTGTCTCTATGAGCACCTGCTGACGATAGCCGAGGTGAATGTGATAGCGCCGGAGCGTGATCGCAGCGGTGCAAGCAACTCCCTGACGCTCGATATGCCGATCCGCACACGACAGGCCGACAACGGTTTTATTCGAGTGGAGGGTACGCCGACCGACTGTGTCCATCTTGCCATTACCGGACTGCTGCCCGAGGAGCCGGATATCGTGGTCTCGGGCATCAATGCCGGGGCCAATCTGGGGGATGACGTGCTCTATTCAGGCACGGTAGCCGCAGCCATGGAGGGGCGTTTCCTTGGTCTGCCGGCACTGGCGGTCTCCATGGCGAGCCATCAGCCCCGCCACTACGACACCGCCGCACGGGTGGTGCTGGATGTCATTGCCAAACTTGAGAATCACCCACTCCCCCACAACACGATACTCAACATCAATGTCCCGGATATTCCCTGGTCCGAGCTTGAGGGGATTGAAACCACCCGGCTCGGCAATCGCCACAAATCCGAACCGGTGATCAAGATGCATGACCCGCGTGGGCGGGAAATCTACTGGGTGGGGCCGGCAGGCAGCGAACAGGACGCCGGGCCGGGCACCGATTTTCACGCCGTTAACAATAACCGTGTTTCGATCACACCGATCCATACCGACTTGACCCGGCATCAGGTGCTCGACGAGATGCGTTCCTGGCTAGAGGGGTGAGAGCAGCGCGATGAATCAGCACCATCAGGGCATCGGTATGACCTCCATGCGTACCCGTGAACGGCTGATCAAGCGTCTCATCGACAGTGGCATCAGTGACACACGGGTGCTCGATACGATACGGCAGATTCCCCGCCATATCTTCATTGATGAGGCGCTTGCCAGCCGCGCCTATGAGGACACCGCCCTGCCGATCGGTTTCGGCCAGACCATCTCCCAGCCTCACAGCGTGGCCAAAATGACCGAAATCGTGCTGAGCACGGCACCCAAAAAAGTGCTGGAGGTCGGGACAGGCTGCGGCTACCAGGCTGCGGTGCTGGCACACTTGGTCGATGAGGTGTATAGCATCGAACGTATCGCTGCACTGTCGCAAAAGGCGCGTGTGCACCTGAACGAACTGCGCCTATACAATGTGCGACTGCGTCACGGCGACGGTTACCAGGGCTGGGCCGCGGCCGCGCCGTTTGATGGCATACTGGTTGCCGCCGCCCCGCCGCAGATTCCGCCGGCGCTGCTGCAGCAGTTGGCCGATGGCGGCAAACTGGTGATCCCGGTTGGTGAGGGGCGCAACCAGCAGTTGCAGGTAATCAGCAGGCAGGGCAATGACTATGTGCAGGAAGTGCTTGACGGGGTGACCTTCGTCCCCATGCTGGCGGGTAGCAACTAGGATTCTGTAGATGTTTTCAACGCTCTATACAAAGGTGATGAAGTGGTCTGCACACGAGCATGCACCGCGTTACCTGGGGGGGCTGAGTTTTGCCGAGTCCTCCTTTTTCCCCATTCCTCCCGATGTCATGCTGGCACCGATGTCTCTGGCCAGACCGAAGCATGCCTGGCGTTTTGCGCTGATCACCACACTGGCATCGGTGCTGGGCGGCATGCTCGGTTTTCTCATCGGCTATTTTGCCTTTGACCTCATCGAACCGGCACTGCAAAACAGCCACTACTGGGATGGCTACCTCAAGGCCAAGGCGTGGTTCGCGCAGTGGGGCTTCTGGGCCATATTCCTGGCCGGCTTCTCCCCTATACCCTATAAGGTATTTACCATCACAGCCGGTGTGATCAATATGGCGTTTCTGCCGTTTGTGCTGGCATCGCTTATTGGCAGGGGGGCGCGTTTCTTTCTGGTGGCGGGACTGATGGTGTGGGGCGGTGAACGTATGGAACGGACGTTGCGTACGTATATCGACCGCATCGGCTGGGTGCTGGTGGTGCTGGTGATTCTTGGATACGTGATACTGAATGGTTAGAAGAGGGAAGAGGACATCCATTCTTTTTTTGATCGCGGCCCTGGTACTGACAGGCTGCGGTACGGTTGGCTACTCCGGAAAAAACGCCGATTATCTGCGCTACCGTGTACGCCCGGGCGATACGCTCTACTCCATTGCCTGGCGCTACGGCTATGATCATCGCGAGGTGGCTGCCTGGAACAGCATCAAGCCGCCTTATGACATCTATCCCGGGCAACATATACTGATTATCAGCCCAAGCAAGAGACGGCTGTTAAAGTCACCGTCGCCCAGGCAGGCCAGTGCCGCAACAACATTGAAATCACCGGCGCAGCCCAAATATCACACTAATAGCAGCTCGGCAC